>DATEEA010000090.1:0-3359 GCA_035281445.1 Candidatus Polarisedimenticolia bacterium | reverse complement strand
CTGATGGCGCGCGTGCGACGGGCCCAGTGGAACTTGTAGCTCTCGGCGCCGTGCAGCATGTCGAACTCCCGTGCTCCTTCCTTCAGCGCCGCCTGGATGGCGTGCGCCATGATCACCAGCCCGGTGCTGTGGCGGGCGAAGCGCGGCTCCAGCCCCGACTGGTAGAAGTAGAAGATCCCCTTGTAGCTCAATCCGTACAGGGAGGCGGCGGGCATGCCGTCCAGCGACAGGGTCAGCAGGCGGAGCCATCCGCGATCGAGGGCCCGGCGAGTGAACTCCTCGTGGAAGTCCTCCAGGGCGCGGCCGCCGAAGGCGTCCGAGCCGCCCCTGGTCTCCCATCTCTTTCCATGCAGATCCAGGAGGTGGCGCAGCGCCTGGCGGCGCTCGTCGTGGCTGGCGGCGATCCGCAGCGACACGGCGAAGGTCCGATCCAGGCGGCGCAGCTTCCGATGGATGCCGTAGCGGTGCTCTCGGCCCAGATCCGCGAGATACGACTCCCAGCTGCTTCCCTCCAGCGGGATGTAGGGGCAGACGTTCAGCGTCCTGCCGGCCACGGTCCATCCCCGCCGAGCGAGCAGCCCGGCGACTCCGTCGGCGACGGCCGGTCCCTCCCGCACCTGGCCCATCTCCAGCCATCCGGCGTCTCCGGCCACGGCCGAGGCGACGGCGCCGGCCACTTGCGGCTCCAGGCCGCGAAGGGCGATGACATCCAGGTAGTCGGGTCCGGCGATCCCCGTGCCCAGGAACTTCAGCCCGGGCACCTCCAGCAGGCCCCACGCCCTGCGCGTCTCGGGCATCAGAGGGGCGACCCCGATCAGGCGTCCGCCTCGGCGCACGGCCAGGGCGCCCGGCTCGCCGCCGGGCAGGAGGTGCCGGGTCCAGGCCTCGATCCACTCCCATGTGAGGAAGGGACCGTCCGCCTGGCTGCCGGCCAGAAGCTCGTCCCATTCCGGACGCAGACCCTCCAGAGGCTCGTGCCGGGCCGCGGCCTGGGCGGCCGCGGGAGGGGCCCTGAGCGGGTCTCTCACGCCGCGGTCTCCGCCGCGTTCTCGAAGGCGAACAAGCGCCGTTGAGCCAGGACGCGCTCGGCGATGTACTCGATCTGCGATGCGGCCACCTCGTGGTGGATGGGCAGCTCCAGCACGTGGCGCCGCAGGAACATGGCGTCCGTGGAGGGATCGGCCGAAGCCTCGGGATCCCCTTCGTTCCAGAATTGCACCGCCTCGATGCCCTGGCGCCAGAGGGTCTCGGCGGCGGCTCGCTTGTCGGGGACCAGGATCGGCAGGAACAAGGGACAGACTCCTTCGGGGAGCTCGGGCTGCGCCAGCGCCACCTTCCCCTCGAGCAGAGAGGCCAGCAGGGTGTAGTTGCGCCGCCGCACCCTGACGATCTGGCGGTAGTCGAACCGCTTCAGCAGGGCATGGCAGAGAGGGGACATGCCGATGTTCACGTTGGAGAGATCGAAGCCGATGTCCCCCAGCGGATGGCGGCGGATGCTGAGGGCGTCCAGCGCGCGCGCGGCGACGCGCTTGATCGTGAAGAGACTCCGTCCGGTCAGCTCCGAGCGGCTCCTCAGCCAGCCCAGCATCAGCTCCATGGAGCGCCCGGCCACCGAGCGCATGGCGCAAGCCTGCAGGTCGAGGGCGGCGAGCTCCGGCAGCCGATCGGTGTTCTGCGCCAGGAGCGCTCCGTTGGGCAGCGGCAGCGTCTTGTACAGGCAGAAGACGGCGTGATCGCCGAAGGTGCCGAGAGGCCGCCCGCCGTCCTGGCTCAGCAGCGACAGGGCGCAGTCCTCCACCAGGATCAGGCGGCGCTTCCTGCACAGGGCGGTGATGGCCTGCATCGGCTGCGGCCAGCCCAGGTAGTGGATCACCAGGAGAACGCGCACGTCCGGCGTGCAGAGCCGCTCCAGCGCCTCCAGATCCGGCTGCATCGTCCGGCGCACGGGGTAGAAGCGCACGGGCACTCCCGCCGCCCGAAGCGCCCACACCTCGTTGCCGCTGTGATAGTCGGGGACCAGCGCGGTCTGCCCCTCCTCCAGGCGGAGCGCCCGGAACAGGTGGTAGAGCGCGCTGCTGGCGCGGTAGAAGTAGATGCTCCGGGATCGGTCCAGCGGGAAGGGCGGGGTCCCGTGGGCCCTGTTTCTCAGCAAGTAGCGGGGGCTCAGCCCCTGCCAGGCGGGTATGTACATGGAAGCCTCCTCGATGTCGTGGGTTCAGCGTCCGGCTTTCCTTCGCGCGGAGATCCAGCCGAGCAGGAGCCTCCGGAGCGGCGCCGTGGCGCGCGCCTTCCTCAGGCCGGGCAGCCAGCGGAACTTCAGCCGGTGGATGCACCGTGTGCGCAACGCCGGAGCGAAGGCGAAAAACCAGCAGTGCGGACGGGAGCGCCGGGTCCAGGCCAGCTTCCACGGATCGGCGGGACCCAGGAACTCATAGCGCGCCGCGCCGCGCTCGAGGGCGTCCTTCAGCACCATGAACGACAGCAGCGTGAACGGAGAGTGCATGGCGTGCTCGGGGTCGTACCCGCCCTTGAGCGAATAGACGTTGTTGCGGTAGCAGAGAGCGAAGGAGAAAGCCACCCTCCTGCCGTCCACGCGCAGGAACCGGAGACGCAGCCAGCCCCGGCGTGCGCACCGGCGCGCCAGCGTGGTGTAGAAGGCCAGCGCGTCCGGCCGCGAGGCGATGGCCGTGCCCGCCGCCCCCTTCCACGCCGCGGCCTCCAGCCTCAGCCCCTCGCGCAGGGCGGCGTCGAGGTCGTCTCCCGGGGAGAGTTGATCGAGGTGGACCTCGTGTTCCCGGCAGAGCCGGCGCAGGCGGCGGCGGATGTTGTGGCGGTGCCGCGAGTCCAGCCCCTGAAGGAACGCCTCCCAGCCTCCCTTGGCGGCGACGAATGCCGCGTCGGAGGATCTCCAGAATCCGGTCAGGAATCCGTCCGCGGCCGCCCGCCTCGGCAGCTCGAACAGAGTGCGCGAGTCGGCGGGGAGCTGGGGGAGGATCAGCACGTCCCACGACGACCGGATGCTCCGGATCTGTTCCCAGAGCGCGGCGTAGGCCTGCGCGTGCCGGCGGGCCACGATGAAGTCGAGCCTTTCCAGCGCGACGTTGTAGATGAAGCCCAGCCTCCTGAGCCGCAGTCCCATGATGCGTTCGCGGCCCAGCATGAGAGGGGCGATGGCCAGCGGGCCCGCGTCGTCGCGCACCAGCATGATCCGGAGCGTGTTGTCCCGGCCGAAGCACTCCCACGCGGTGCGCACCACCTCGTGCGAGAGGAAGGGGTGGTCGATCTTCGCCTCGTCGGTCAGCGAGCCCCAGATCGGCTCCAGCTCCACGAACTCGTGGTAGGACGTGATCGTGCGGACC
>DATEEA010000089.1:0-17026 GCA_035281445.1 Candidatus Polarisedimenticolia bacterium | reverse complement strand
CGTCTCCGGCTGGCCGCGGCCGCCGCCGTGGCCTGCTCCGGCGCGCTGCTCCTGGGAGGCTGGTGGGGCTGGCAGCCGGCCGGCAGGAAGGCGGCGGGGCGGGTGGTCATCGACGAGAGCCGATCGGGATGGGAGCCCGCGGCGGGATCGTTCGATCACGCCCGCTACGGGCAGCGGAGCCTCTACAACTACGCGCTGTGGCGCGCCTGGATCGAGCTGCACTACGACGTCCGCGTGTCCTCGGAGCCTCTGTCGGCCGAGGACCTGGAGGCTGCGGACGTGCTGATCGTGAAGACGCCCACCCGGCCCTATGACGACGGCGCGGCCGCCCGCATCGAGCGCTTCGTGCGCGCCGGAGGGGGTCTGTGGCTCATCGGGGATCACACCAACCTGTTCGGGATGTCCACCGTGCTGAACCGTCTGGCCCGGCCCTACGGCCTGCGCTTCGAGCTGGACGACACCTTCCCGCTCGACCACGAGGGGAGCGATCGGTTCCGGCCGCCGAGGCCGGCGCGGCACCCGGTGCTGCGGGGCATTTCCTCCTACGCCTTCGAGACGTCCTGTTCCCTCAGCGTGCCGTGGACGGCCCAGCACGTCATGGTGGGACGGGGGCTGGGATCCGAGCCGGCCGACTATGGCCATGTCCATTTCTTCGGCGACATCCAGTTGCAGGCGTCCGAGAGGTTCGGCCTCTTCGTGCAGGCGGCGGTGGTGCGCCACGGCGCGGGGCGCGTGGCGGCCTTCAGCGACAGCACCAACTTCTCGAACTTCTCATTGCTCTGGCCCGGCCGGCGCGAGATCACGCTGAACACCATCGACTGGCTCAACCGGCGTCCCGTCCGGGCGGAGCAGGCGCTGGGCTGGGCGCTGCTCGCGGCCGCGGCGGCGGCCCTCGGCGCGGCGGCGTGGCTGCTGGCCGGGATCGGGCTCCCGCGGGGCCTGGGCGGCGCGGCGGCCGCGTGGGCGGCGCTCGGAGCGTTCACCCTGGGGGCCGCGGGCGCCGGAGAGTGGAGCGCCCGCCGCGCCGGCGAGGTGAAGCCGCTGCGAGCGTACCGGACCATGGCCTTCGACGCGTCGGTGTCGGGCTTCCGGCTTCAGCCGGATTCGGCGGTCCTCACCCGCGAGCGCCCTTCCTGGACCGGCTTCAACGCACTGTTCATCAACGCCGCCCGATCCGGGCTCTGGCCCGAAGCGGCGCCCGATCTGACCGCCGCCCTCAAGCGGAGCGACGCGGTGGCGCTCCTGAACCCCGTCCGCCCGCTCACCCCGGCGCAGTCGCGCGCGTTGGGCGCGTTCCTGGGGCGCGGCGGCAGGCTGCTGGTGGCCGACTCGGCCCACAACGACGTCTCTGCCGCGCACGATCTGCTGGCCCGCTTCGGTCTCGCCCCGGCCGCCGATCTGCGCCCGCTGCGCTCGCCCCGCGGCGTGCTCGTGCCGGCGGTCACACTGGCGGGCCGGCCCGGGGCCGAGAGGAAGGTCACCGCGTCCGGCGCCGAGGTCCTGTGGCGCGACGTCGGCCGCGGAAGGGTGGTGGCGGTCGCCGACGCGGCGCTGCTGAGCGACAGGGCGGCGGGAGGGGTGTACGCGCCGGCGGGGAGCCGGCAGCGGCGGCTGCTCCAGGGCCACGCAGAGATCCTCGGCGTGCTGATGGCGCCTTCCCAGGAGAAAGGGCGTTGATCGAGGCGATCGAAGTGATCCGGCGGTTCGAGCCGCGCCGGGCAGCGCCGGTGCTCGTGCTGGATCGGGTCAGCGTGGCCTGCCGTGCGGGAGAGGTGACCGCGCTGCTTGGCCCGAACGGCGCAGGCAAGACGACCCTGTTCCGCGTGCTGGCGGGGCTGCTGCGCTGCCACGGTGGCAGGGCGAGGATCCTGGGCCACGACGTGGCCGCCGCCCGGGAGGAGGCGGCCAGGCGGACCGGCCTGCTGACCGAGGAGCCCGCCCTTCCCGAGCGCCTGACGCCGCGCTGGCACGTGCGGTTCCATGTCGCGCTGCGCGAGCCGGGCTGGGCCGAGGCCGGGCCGAAGGCCGATCGGCTGCTGGCGCGTCTCGGCCTGTCGGCAGAGGCGGACCGTCCCTGCGGCGTCCTGTCGCGGGGGACACGCCGCAAGGTGGCGCTGGCCCGGGCGCTGGCCGGCGAGCCGCCCGCCCTCCTGCTGGACGAGCCGACCGCCTCGCTCGACATCGAGTCGTCGCTCTCCATCCGGGCCGAGATCGCCTCGCTGGCCCGCGAGGGGCGCGCGGTCCTGATGGCCACCCACGACGCGCACGAGGCGGAGTCGCTCGCCGATCGCGTGGTGGTGCTGCGCGGAGGTCGCGTCCTGGCCGACGGACCGCCGGGCGAGCTGATGGCTCGCACCGGCCGCTCCTCGCTTCAGGAGGCCTATCTCGCGCTGCAGAAAGGACGGCGGTGAGACGGGCGCTGCTGGTGGCCGCCGATCTCGCGCGCGAGGCGCTGACCTCGCCCCGGTGGTGGATGATCCCTCCCATGATGGGACTGCTCCTGCCGATCCAGATGGGGGTCACCGACGGGCTGGCGGCGGGCAGAGGGTCCGCCGTGATCCTGGATCTGCGTCTCTGGCTGGTGACGAACGCCCTGTGGCCCTGTCTGATCTGGCTCGGCCTGGCGGCGGAGATCCTCTTTCCCAGGAAGCTGCGCGGCGAGCTGGAGCCCCTGCTGGCCGCGCCGATCAGCGGGCGCGAGCTGGGTCTGGGGTTCGCCCTCCCCGCAGCGGGGGCAGCGGCGCTGTTCGTCGCGGCGGGGATCCCCGCCACGCTGCTGGGATACCGGATGGGGGCGGGACGCCTCCCCGCCGATCCGGCGTGGGAGGCCGCCTACCTGCTCCTCGCCGTCTGGGCGGACAGCCTCGTCGCCGGCGCCGCCGTCCTTCACGCCTTCTTCCGCGCGCAGAGCGCCGGCGGCTTCCTGCTGCGCTCCTGCCTGGCGCTGCTCCCGCTCGCGGCCGCGGAAGGGGCGCTCTTCATGCTCCGGGGAGCCGGCCGGCGGGCCGCGTGCCTCGGCCTCCTGGCGCTGATGATCGCCGGCGGGATCCTCCTGCTGCGCTGGGCAGGCTCCCGGCTGGACCGGGAAAGACTCCTCGGGAGGATCTGACCGAGTCCCGGCAGGGGCCGCGGCCGCCGGGCCCGGGCCGCGGCGCAGGGGTGTGAGGTAAGCTGGCGGCGATGACCTCCTGGCGAAGGGATCGCATCTACCTGGTCGGCTTCATGGGGTCCGGCAAGAGCTCGGTCGGAGCGGCGCTGGCCCGCGAGCTGGGCTACCGGTTCGTGGATCTGGATCAGGAGATCGAGCGGAGGGCGGGCCTGGAAGTGGCCGCCATCTTCGAGCGGCAGGGAGAGGCGGGCTTCAGGAGGCTGGAGGCGGCCGCCCTGCGCCAGACGGTGGAGATGCATGACGTGGTGGTGGCCACGGGCGGCGGGACGCTCACCCGCAGGGAGAACAGGGAGCTGGTCCAGAAGAACGGCCTGACGGTCTGGCTGGACGCGCCGCTGGAGGTGATGCTGGATCGGTGCCGCGGCGGAGCCCGCCGGCCGCTGCTCTCCACCTCCGATCGGATGGCCGCGCTGCTGGACGAGAGGCTCCCCGCCTACCGGGCCTCTGACCTGCGCGTCTCCACCCGCGACGTCACCCCCGAGCAGGCCGCCCGGGCCGCGGCCGCCCAGCTCGCCTCGCGCCTGAAATGACTCCTGCCGCGGGGCGGGAGGCCGCCTGACCATGCACGACACGCATGAATTCCTCCGGTCGCTGACCATCGTCTTGTGCGTCGCGGCCCTCACCACCGTCCTGTTCAGCAGGCTCCGCCAGCCGGTGGTCCTGGGGTACATCCTGGCCGGACTCATCGTCGGGCCCCACGTCCCGATCCCTCTCATCGCCGACGAGGCGACCGTCCGCACCCTGTCCGAGCTGGGGGTGATCCTCCTGATGTTCTCGCTCGGCCTGGAGTTCAGCCTGAGGAAGCTGGTGGAGGTGGGGCCGACGGCGGGAGTGGCCGCCGTCATCCAGTCCGGGATCATGGGGTGGATCGGCTTCACCACCGGGCGTCTCTTCGGGTGGACCCTCATGGAGAGCGTCTTCGCCGGAGCGGTGGTGGCGATCTCCAGCACCACCATCATCGCCAAGGTCTTCGACGAGCAGGCCATCGGAGGCCGCCTCCGGGAGCTGGTCGTGGGGATCCTCCTGGTGGAGGACCTCATCGCCATCGTGCTGATGGCCGGGCTGACCGCCGTGGGGACCGGGGCGGGGCTCTCGCCGGCGGCGCTGGGAGGCACGCTGCTGCAGCTCGGCGGGTTCCTGGCCGCCCTGCTGGCCGCCGGCATGCTGATCGTCCCCCGCTTCATCCGGATGGTCCTGAGGCTGGGACGACCCGAGACCACGCTCATCGCCGGCATCGGGATCTGCTTCGCCATGGCCTACATCGCCCAGGAGGCCGGCTACTCGGTGGCCCTGGGAGCCTTCCTGGCGGGCTCGCTGGTGGCGGAGTCCGGCTCGGCGCACGCCGTGGAGCGGCTGGTGGAGCCGGTGCGCGACATGTTCGCCGCCGTCTTCTTCGTCTCGGTGGGGCTGCTGATCGATCCGGCGCTGGCGGCGAGCCACTGGAAAGCCGTGGCCGCGCTGGCCGCGGCGGTGATCGTGGGGAAGGTCGCCTCGGTGGCGCTGGGCGCTTTCGTCGCGGGCAGCGGGCTGCGGGTGGCGGTGCAGTCGGGGATGAGCCTGGCCCAGATCGGCGAGTTCTCCTTCATCATCGCGTCGCTGGGTCTGTCGCTGGGGGTGGTGAGGGACTTCCTCTACGCCGTGGCCGTGGCCGTGTCCGCCGTCACCACGCTCACCACCCCGTGGCTGATCCGGCTGAGCGGCCCGGCGGCCGACTTTGTGGACCGCAAGCTCCCCCGGACCCTCCAGACCCTCTCCACACTGTACGGGGCATGGCTCGACGGTCTGCGCTCGGCGAGGACCCCGCGCCCGCGCTGGCGCATCGCGCGGCTGGCGTTCCTGCTGGGGCTCGACGTGGCGCTGGTGGCGGCCGTGGTGATCGGGACCTCCTTGCGGCTGGATCGCTTCGCCGCGGCGGTTTCGGAGTGGACCTCGGCAGGCCCCGCCGCCGGCCGGGGCATCGTCCTGGCGGGTGCGGCGGTGGTCTGCTCGCCCCTGGTGATGGGGATCGGCCGGCTGGCCCATGCCCTGGGGATGACCCTGGCCTCGGCCGCGCTGCCGAAGGCCGCCGGCAAGGTGGACCTCGACGCTCCGCCGCGGCGGGCCCTGGCGGTGACCATCCAGTTCGCAACCACGCTGATCGCGGGCCTCGTCCTGGCGCTGGCCACCCAGACGTTCCTTCCGGCCTACGCCGGTCTCCTCATCCTGATGGTCGTGCTGGCCGGCAGCCTGGCCGCGCTGTGGCGCAGCGCGGCGGATCTCGACCGGCACGTGCGGGCCGGCGCGGAGGCGATGGTGGACTATCTGAGCCGGCAGGCCCGCCCCGGCTCGGCGGCGGGGCAGGGCCGGCCCCTGGAGGAGTTGCGCGATCTGGTGCACGGGCTGGGAGAGCCGGTCTCCCTGCGCATCGAGGAGGGGAGTCCGGCCGCCGGCAGGAGCCTTTCGGACCTGAACCTGCGCGGCCGCACGGGAGCCACGGTGCTGGCCATCTCCAGGGAGGGCTCGGCGATCCTGGCGCCTCCGGCGCGCGAGCCGCTGCGCGCCGGCGACATCGTCGCGCTGGTGGGGACCAGAGAGAGCCTGGACGCCGCCCGGCGGCTCCTGGCCGGCGCGGTGGAGGAACCCCCGGGCCGATCGGTCACCGGTCAGGAGGAGTGACCGGCTCCTGCTTCGAACGCTCGATCACGTAGGCGTTCACCTGCCCCGGCCATCCGCAGGCGCCGGCGGGGCAGGAGCCCGGCAGGCTCCACGTGGACCGGAAGAGGATCGCCCGCCCGTCGGGAGAGGGGACGGCCTGGGCTTCGTCGTCGTCGTCCCCGGGCAGGGCGTCGTGGTCGCTGCGCGCGATGCCGTAGCGCTCCTCGCGGCGGCCGTCTCCTCCCTGCATCCGGAAGGCGGCGATGGCGTCGCGGAAGCGGCACCCTTCGAGCCCCTTGCAAGGGGTGTCGTGGCGGTAGGTGACCACGACCCAGCCGGGGCGCCGGACCGCCCGGGCGCTGACGTGGTGCGGCGCCTCTTCGGTGCGGGGGTCCCCCGTGCTGACGGCGGTGGCCTCCCCCGAGGAGAGATCCACCATCACCACGCGGTTCATCCCTTCGCCGCAGGCGGGCCGGCGCGCCCCCACCAGGTACTCCTTGCCCGCGTCGAAGGGGTTCAGCGCCACGTCCGCGTGCGCCAGCCGGAAGACCCACCCGTCGCGCCCCCGCTCGCGCGGCAGGGAAGGGTGCGGACGGCAGGCGGGATCGATGGCGTAGGACGCCGGCTTGATGGACAACGAGGGGCGATCGACCTCGTACACCCTCAGGTAGTCGTCCTGCCTGCCGGCCCCCTTCACGGTGTGCTTGACCACCACGCGCCGCCCGGTGGGGGTGACGGTGCTGTGGCCGATGCGGCACGCGGCGGGCGCGGGGAGCCCGCAGTCCAGCGGCGTGACCGGCCCGAAGCACATCCCGCCTTTGGAGACGGCGCCCGCGGGGCAGGGGCCGGCGGGCTCCATGTCCACCAGCCGGCCGCTCACGCGGGCGGGATCGTGCAGGAAGACGTAGCGGCCGTCGTCGCTGAGATTCCCTTCTCCGTCGCCGATGCCCTTGGGGTCGAACCCTCCCTCGGCGGGGATGGGAACGTCGCGGACCACAAGGCAGTCGGTCACGTCGATCCACCGGAGCCGCCGCGGCGCCGCCCCGGTCACCTCTACCCGCACCCGCGCATGGCGGGGATCGGGGTGCCAGCGGTCGTCGCCGGCGGGGGAGCCCTTGCCGTCCTGGGAGCAGAACAGGGCCGGACGCCAGGTGGCCGCGTCGAGCGCCAGGGCCTTGGGAAACGACCCCTGGCCGCCGTTGCGGATCCAGACCAGCGCGCCGTCGGCGCTCCAGGGCTGGTCCTTGAACCCGTGGTGGATGCTGCGCGTGCCCCAGCGCAGGGACGGATCGGGGCAGGGCCGGCCGGGAAAGCACAGGCTCTCGCCGGGATCTCCTCCGACCCTGCGCAGAGCCGCCCCGGTGGGCAGCGCGACCGGCTCGTACAGCGGGGGTTTGGGTAGAGGCCGCTCGCCGGAAGGCCCCGCGGCCAGGCACATCAGCGCGCCCGCGAGGAGTCCGGCCGGGCGGAAGGACGACGGTCGCACGCGGCCATGGTAGGCGCGCCGGCCTTGCCGATCAAAGGGGTGGTTGCCCCGGGGCGCCTCCCGCGGGTAGATTTCCCGCGGTGCGCCATCTCATCCTCGGCGATCTGCACGCCAACCTGCCGGCCCTGGAAGCGGTGCTGCGCGACGCCCGGTCGCGTGGCTTCGACCGGGCGGTCTGCCTGGGGGACATCGTCGGCTACGGCGGGCAGCCCAACGAAGTCATCGAGGCGGTGCGCGACCTGGCTCCAGCCCGGCAGGTGCGCGGCAACCACGACAAGGCCGCCAGCGGGATCTCCCGCGGCGAGACGTTCAACGACAGCGCGCGCTCGGCCATCGGGTGGACGCGCGCGGCGCTGCGGCCGGCCTCGGCCGCCTATCTGAAGGCCCTCGCCGCGGGGCCGGCCGACGCGGGCGGCTGGCTGATCGCGCACGGCAGCCCGTTGGACGAGGAGGCCTACATCCTCGGGGACGGGGACGCCGCCGAGGCGTTCGGCAGGCTCGCCTTCCCGCTGGCCTTCTTCGGGCACACGCACTTCGCCTGCGCCCTGGAGCAGGCGCCGGGGGAGAGGCCCGCCCTGATGCCGCTGCGCCACGAGGAGCCGTTGAGCCTGCGCCCGGGCCGGCGGTACCTGGTGAACCCCGGGTCGGTGGGCCAGCCCAGGGACCACGATCCGCGGGCGGCCTACGTCCTCTACGACGATGCCCGGGCGGAGGTCCTCCCGGTCAGGGTCCCCTACGACGTGGAGGCGGCCCAGTCGGCGATCGAGGCGGCGGGACTGCCGCGCCCCCTTGGCCTGAGGCTCGCACTGGGCGTCTGAACGACCGCAACTCCTTCTTTTCCAGCCAGTCAGCCTGCCTTGACAAAAGTGTCACTCGACATAAGTTTTCGGCCCCGAACACGTATTCGACCTGCGCGCGGTCCCGATACGCCTGAAACGGCGGGCCGATGGACTGTTCGCCCGCCTCCGGTCTGCAGGAGCCTTCGAGAGGAGCCGCATGGCGATCAAGCTGGGCGAGATGCTGATCAAGGCCCGCCTGATCACCCAGGATCAGCTCGGCAAGGCGCTGGAGCATCAGAAGGTCAACGGCGGCAAGCTCGGGTACAACCTCGTCAAGCTGGGGTTCGTCAAGGAAGACGACATCACCCAGCTCCTCTCCCAGCAGTACGGCGTCCCCGCCATCAACCTCCACGCGATCAAAGTGGACGAGACCGTCATCAAGCTGATCCCCTCGGAGGTGGCGCAGAAGTACCTGATCATGCCCATCAACCGCACCGGGGCCACCCTCACCATCGCCATGGTCGACCCGACGAACGTCTTCGCCATGGACGACATCAAGTTCATGACCGGCTACAACGTCGAGCCGGTGGTGGCGTCGGAACTGGCCATCAAGGACGCCATCGACAAGTACTACGGCTCGTCGCACCAGCTCGAGCTCAAGAAGGTGATGGACGAGATCTCGGAGACGGAGACCGAGAACCTCGAGCTGCTGGAAGAGGACGAGGAGCTCGACATCGCGCGGCTGGAGGCGGCCACCGAGGAGGCCCCGGTCGTCAAGCTGGTGAACCTCATCCTCACCGACTCCATCAAGCGAGGCTCCAGCGACATCCACATCGAGCCGTACGAGAAGGACTTCCGGGTCCGGTACCGCATCGACGGGGTGCTCTACGAGATCATGAACCCCCCGATGAAGCTGCGCGACGCCATCACCTCGCGCCTCAAGATCATGGCCAAGCTGGACATCGCCGAGAAGCGGCTGCCGCAGGACGGCCGCATCAAGATCAAGATGAAGCTTCAGGGCAAGGGCAAGGAGATGGACTACCGGGTCTCGGTGCTCCCCACGCTGTTCGGGGAGAAGATCGTGCTGAGGCTCCTGGACAAGGAGAACCTCATGCTGGACATGACCCGCCTGGGGTTCGAGACCGAGGCCCTGTCCAAGTTCGAGAAGGCCATCTTCAAGCCCTACGGCATGGTGCTGGTCACCGGCCCCACGGGATCGGGCAAGACCAACACCCTGTACTCGGCGATGGCGCGGGTGAACACCCCCGAGACCAACATCATGACCGCCGAGGATCCGGTGGAGTTCAACCTCCACGGCATCAACCAGGTCCAGATGAAGGAGCAGATCGGACTGAACTTCGCCAGCACGCTGCGATCGTTCCTGCGCCAGGACCCCAACATCATCCTGGTGGGAGAGATCCGCGACTTCGAGACGGCGGAGATCGCGGTGAAGGCGGCCCTCACCGGACACCTGGTGCTCTCCACGCTGCACACCAACGACGCCCCGTCCACCATCAACCGTCTCATGAACATGGGGATCGAGCCGTTCCTGGTGGCCACGTCCGTCCACATGATCTGCGCCCAGCGGCTGGTGCGCCGCTGCTGCGCGTCCTGCAAGGAGGAGCTCCACATGCCCTCCGCCGCGCTCACGGAGATCGGGTTCACGCCGGAGGAGGCGCCGAGGGTGAAGCTGTTCAAGGGGAAGGGCTGCCCGACCTGCAACAACACCGGCTACAAGGGCCGGGTGGGCCTGTACGAGGTGATGGAGATCACCGACGCGCTGCGCGAGATGATCCTCTGCGGCGCGTCGGCGCTCGAGCTGCGCAAGAAGGCCATCGAGGACGGGATGCTGTCGCTGCGTGGCAGCGGGCTGCAGAAGCTGCGCGACGGCCTCACCACGGTGGAGGAAGTCCTCAGGGAAACGGTCCTCTAGGGGGTGCCATGACGGTCACGCTGCACCAGCTTCTCAAGACGCTCGTGGAACAGGGAGGGACCGACCTCCACCTCACGACCAACTCGCCGCCGCAGATCCGCATCGACGGCAAGCTGATCCCGCTCCAGCTCCCGCCGCTCAACGCCCCCGAGACCAAGCAGCTCTGCTACTCCATCCTCACCGACAACCAGAAGCACCGCTTCGAGGAGACCTTCGAGCTGGACCTGTCGTTCGGCATCAAGGGGCTGGCGCGGTTCCGGGCCAACATCTACAGCCAGCGCGGGGCGGTGGCCGGCGCCTTCAGGACCATCCCCTGGGAGATCAAGTCGTTCAAGGAGCTGGGCCTGCCCGAAGTGGTCAGCAAGCTCTGCGAGAAGCCACGCGGCCTGATCCTGGTGACCGGTCCCACGGGCTCCGGGAAGTCCACCACGCTGGCGGCCATGCTGGACAAGGTGAACTCGGAGCGCCACGAGCACATCGTGACCATCGAGGACCCGGTGGAGTACCTGCACTCGCACAAGAAGTGCATGGTGAACCAGCGCGAGCTGCACGCCGACACCCACTCCTTCCCCAACGCGCTGCGCTCCGTCCTGCGCCAGGATCCCGACGTCGTGCTCATCGGAGAGATGCGGGACCTGGAGACCATCGAGGCCGCCCTGCGCATCTCGGAGACGGGGCACCTGACCTTCGCCACCCTGCACACCAACTCCGCCGTGCAGACCATCAACCGCATCATCGACGTCTTCCCCTCGCACCAGCAGTCCCAGGTGCGGGCCCAGCTCTCCTTCGTGCTCGAGGGGATCCTCTGCCAGTCCCTGCTGCCCAAGGCCAACAACCAGGGCCGGGCGCTGGCCATGGAGATCATGGTGCCCAACTCGGCGGTGAGGAACCTCATCCGCGAGGACAAGGTGCACCAGATCTACGCGATGATGCAGTCCGGCCAGGCCAAGTTCGGCATGCAGACGTTCAACCAGTCCCTGGCGACGCTGTACTTCAAGAAGCAGATCAGCCTGCAGACGGCGCTCTCCCGCTCGAGCAACGTGGACGAGCTGCAGGACATGATCAACCGGGGGGCCGGCCTCATCAGCCAGCCAGCGCCGGGCATCCAGCAGGGGGCGCGGAAGGCGTAGGAGGAGGAACCGATGGCTCAGTACGCGTGGAAAGGCAAGAGCCGGGGCGGCGCGGTCCAGGAAGGCGTCCTCGTCGCCGAGAACAAGGAGGCCGTCATCTCCATGCTGCGCAAGCAGCAGATCATCGTGACGGCGGTGACCGAGAAGGGCAAGGAGATCGCCCTGCCCAAGCTCGGCGGCGGCGTGCCGCAGAAGGAAATCGCCATCTTCACGCGGCAGTTCTCCGTCATGATCGACGCCGGCCTGCCGCTGGTTCAGTGCCTGGAGATCCTGGGCACCCAGCAGGTGAACCGCGTCTTCCAGAAGGTCCTCTTCCAGGTGCGCCAGGACGTCGAGTCCGGCTCGACGCTGGCCGACGCCCTGCGCAAGCACCCCAAGGTGTTCGACGAGCTGTTCTGCAACATGGTGGCGGCGGGCGAGGCCGGCGGTATCCTGGACACCATCCTGCAGCGCCTGTCGGAGCACATCGAGAAGGCGGTCAAGCTCAAGGCCTCGGTCAAGAAGGCCATGATTTACCCGGTGGCGGTCATCACCATCGCCATCGGCGTCATCTGGGTCATCCTGACCTTCGTCATCCCGGTCTTCGCCGCCCTGTTCCAGAACCTGGGCGGCGGCGCCGCGCTGCCACTGCCCACCCGCATCGTCATCGGGCTGAGCAACTTCATGCAGCGCTTCTCGCTGTTCATCGCCGCGGGGGCCGCCGCGGGGTACTGGTTCGGCTTCCGGCCGTACTACGCCACCGAGTCGGGCAAGCGGCAGATCGACCGGCTGATGCTCCGGCTGCCCATCCTGGGAATCCTGCTGCGGAAGATCGCCGTGGCCCGCTTCTGCCGCACCCTGGGCACCATGATCTCGTCGGGCGTCCCCATCCTGGACGCCCTGACCATCACCGGCAAGACCGCCGGGAACATGGTGGTGCAGGATGCCATCATGAAGACCCGGGCCAGCATCGAGGCCGGCAAGACGATCTCCGAGCCGCTGCGCGAGACGGAGGTGTTCCCCCCCATGGTCACGCAGATGATCGGGGTGGGCGAGCAGACCGGCGCGCTCGACACCATGCTGGCCAAGATCGCCGACTTCTACGATCAGGAGGTGGATGACGCCGTGGCGGGGCTGCTCACCCTGCTCGAGCCGATCATGATCTCCTTCCTTGGCGTGATGATCGGAGGCATCGTCATCGCCATGTACATGCCGATCTTCAGCCTCATCAGCCTCATGCCCTGACCGGGAAGGGCCCGGCGCCTCGCGCGCCGGGCCCGCCCCCATCCGGAGGCCGACGATGAGGTCCGAGCTGCAGCGGCAGAACGCCGTCATGATGATCGGCCGCGCCGCGCTGCTCGCCGCGCTGCTGGTCTCGGGGCTGGTGCTGGGGCGCCTGCTCAAGCAGCCCATGCTGGCCTCGGATCACTTCTACCTGCTGACGGCGGCCGGCTTCGCCCTCACCATCCTGTACGCCCTGCTCCACCCCTTCTGGGGCAGGCACCCGGCCTCGGCCAGCGTCCAGGTGGCCTGCGACATCCTGCTGATCACCGGGTTCGTGCAGGTGACCGGGGGGATCGACTCGCCCTTCTCGCTCCTGTACTTCCTGCCGGTCATCGCCGCGAGCATCATGCTGGGCCGCGCGGGGGCCATGTCCTCGGCCACCGGAGCATGGCTCATGTACGCCTTCCTGGTGGTGCTGATCGTCTACGGCTGGCTCCCCGACCTCCCCGGTCTGCCCGCCTGGGATGCCGCCGGCCCCGCCGCCGGGGTGGACCTGGTGGCCCTCAACAAGCGGGTCGTCTACACGCTCTTCTCGCACTTCGTGGGCTTCTTCACCGTAGCTCACCTGTCGTCGTACCTGTCGCTCAAGCTCAAGGCCGCGGGCGACGAGCTGCAGGCCGGGCGAGCGGCCCTGGCCCAGGTGCAGGCGCTCAACAAGAACATCATCGACAGCATCACCAGCGGTATCGTGACCACCGATCCGCAAGGCCGCATCACCTTCATGAACCACGGCGCCGAGGCCATCACGGGGCGCCGTCTGGAGCAGTCCGAGGGGGCGCCGATCGCGGCCTTCCTGGGACGGGAGGAAGGCTTCCTGACGCACGTGGCCGCCCGGCTGGACAGGGAGAAGCGGTTCCGCTTCGAGGTCAGCCTGCTGCGGGGAGACGGCGGCAGCGTCTATCTGGGTTTCACGTCGGCGGTGCTGAAGGATCAGCAGGGCGAGCCGCTCGGCTACATCTTCTCCTTCCAGGACCTGACCGACATCAAGGCGCTGGAGGAGGAGGTCCGCCTGAAGGACCGTATGGCGGCCCTGGGGGAGATGGCCGCCGGGATGGCCCACGAGATCCGCAACCCGCTGGCCTCCATGTCGGGCTCGGTGCAGATCCTCAAGAAGAGCCTGCAGCCTTCGGGAGAGGAGGGGGAGCTGCTGGACATCGTTCTGAGGGAGTCGCGCCGGCTCGACGGGATCATCCGGGACTTCCTCCTGTTCGCCCGGCCCGGGCGCTTCCATCCCATGCCGCACCACCTGGGTCCCGTCCTGCGCGAGTCGCTGACCCTTCTGCGCAACAGCGACGAGTTCGGGCCGGGGCACGCCATCGAGACCGACCTTCAGGACGAGGCCGTGGCCAGAGTGGACGCCAACATGATGAAGCAGGTGTTCTGGAACCTGGCCAAGAACGCTCTCAAGGCCATGCCCACGGGGGGCCGCCTGAAGGTGACCGTCCGCCGTGAGGGAGCCGGCACGGTGCTGGTGTCGTTCGCCGACTCGGGCACCGGGATGTCGGAGGCCGACCTCCGCAGGGCCTTCCAGCCCTTCCACAGCTCCTTCCAGGAGGGGACCGGGCTCGGCCTGGCCGTGGTGTTCCGCATCGTCCAGGAGCACGGCGGCCGCATCCAGGTGTCCAGCCGTCCGGGACGGGGGACCGAGGTGCAGGTGAGGCTGCCCGCCGCCGGGGAGGCCGGGCAGGCGGCCGCCCCGGCCGCCGCAGGGGCCGCGGGGAGTTCGTGGTGAGGGTGCTGTGCGTGGATTCCCCGGGCGTGTCGTTCCAGTCCTACGTGACCGCCCTGCGGGCGGGGGGCGTGCGGGCCGAGCTGGTACCGGACGACACCGCGGCGCTGTGGATGCTGGCGGGAGGCTCCTACCGCGTGGTGCTGCTGGACCTGGAGTCGGGTCCGGCCGCGTGGGACGTGGTCTCCGCGGCCTTGTGGCAGCGCCCGCCGGCCCGGGTGGTGGCCGTGGCCGGGGCGCACACCCTGGCGTCGCTGCGGCGGAAGGCCTACGAAGCCGGCGTGTACGAGCTGGCCGAGCGCCCCCGCCGCGGCCAGACGCGTCCCGCGGCCTCGCTGCTCGCCTCGGTGCGCTCGGCGCTGGACAAGGAGGCGCGCCCGGCGATCCTGTTCGTGGACGACGCCCCGGAGGTGGTGGAGGGGCTGGGCGGCCTGATCCGCCAGGAAGGGTACCGCGTGGAGGGCGCGGCGACCGCCGCCGACGCGGCCCGCCTGATGGGCTCGCGGCGCTACGCCCTGATCATCACCGAGGTGCGCAAGGCGGGCCCGGACGGCTACCAGGTGATGCGCGAGGCCGCCCTCCGCCAGCCCGGGGTGCCGGTGGTCGTGCTCACCGCGGCGCTGGATGACGCCGCGTTCCTGCGGTCGGTGGAGCTGGGAGCAGGGGCCTGCCTGTGGAAGCTGGCCGAGCCGGAGGAGATCCTGCGCGCGCTGCGGGAAGCCCTGGCCGCGGGGACGGCGCACGGGCCGAGCCGGATCGAGGAGTAGCATGCAGCGGATCCTGGTGGTGGAGGACGAGCCCGATCTCAGGAAGGTTCTGGCCACCCTGCTGAAGCGGGCCGGCTACGCCGTGGATCTGGCCGGGAGCGGCACCCTGGGATGCGAGCGGCTTCGCCAGGAGGTCTACGACGTGGTGATCACGGACCTGAAGCTGCCGGGGGCCGACGGGATCGAGGTCCTGCGCACCAGCAAGGAGCTGTACCCGGACACGCCGGTCATCATCATCACCGCCTACAGCACCGACGAGGCGGCCGAGGAGGCGCGCCGCCTGGGCGCCTTCAACTACATCCTCAAGCCGTTCGACACCGACAAGATCCTGGCCGACGTGGGGATCGCCCTGGGGTGGAAGCGCCTGGGCAGCCTGATGTCGGCGAGGGAGGGCCGGCAGGGGGCCGAGCGCCTGGTGGCGCGCTCCGCGTGCATGAAGGAGATCATGGAGGTGGTGGCCCAGGTGGCGCCCACGGGGAGCACCGTGCTGGTCACCGGCGAGAGCGGTACGGGCAAGGAGCTGATCGCCCGGGCCATCCACCAGAACAGCACGAGGGCCGGGCACCCCTTCATCTCCATCAACTGCGGCGCCCTTCCCGACGAGCTGCTGGAGAGCGAGCTGTTCGGCCACACCCGGGGCTCCTTCACCGGCGCCGTGGCCACCAAGAAGGGGTTCTTCGAGGTGGCCGACGGCGGGACCATCTTCCTCGACGAGATCGGCGACACCTCGCCCGCCATGCAGATCAAGCTGCTGAGGGCGCTCCAGGAGAAGACCATCCGGAGGGTGGGCGGCACCGAGGAGATCGCGGTGGACGTGAGGGTGATCACGGCCACCAACCGGGATCTGGAAGGCCTGGTGCGGAGCAAGGCCTTCCGCGAGGATCTCTTCTACCGGATCAACGTCATCCCTCTGCGGCTTCCGCCGTTGCGCGAGCGCAAGGAGGACATCCCGCACCTGGCCTACCACTTCTTCGACCGCTACAAGCTGGAGATGGGCAAGCGGATCAGCTCCCTCTCCGACGACGTCATGGCCGCCTTGACTTCCTACGACTGGCCCGGCAACATTCGCGAGCTTCAGAACGTGATCGAGAGAGCCGTCGCGCTGGAAGGGACCGACGTCATCCGCGAGGCCTCGCTCCCTCTGGAGATCCGCGGACGGCGCAGCCTGTCGTCCGCCCTGACCCCCGGGCTCACCGACGAGGGGATCGACCTGGAGGGCATGCTCGAAGAGATCCGGGAGCGCTACATGAGGGAGGCGCTCGGGCGGCGCGGCGGGATCCAGTCGCAGGCGGCCCGGCTTCTTGGTATGTCGTTCCGCTCGTTCCGCTACTTCGCGCGCAAGTACAACCTGGTCGATCGAGGGGCCGCCGTGGAGGCGGCCGCCGTCGGCGGTGCGGGGGCCGAGGACGAGCCGTCCGGCCCCTCTTGATCACGGGGCGCGAGGCGGCGGCCGCCCTGGCTCTGCTCGCCGCGCTGACCCTCCTGGTCTTCCTTCCCGCGCTCGACCCCGGCGCGGTGTTCTACTTCCGCGACGTCAGCCAGAACCACCACCCGTACCGGCAGCTCACGATGGCCATGCTGGAGGCGGGGGAGGCGCCGCTGTGGAACCCTCTGCGCGGAGCCGGTCAGCCGCTGATGGCCAACCCCAACGCGCTGGTGCTGCACCCCACCACGCTGCTGTTCCTGGCCCTGCCGTTCGCGTGGGCGTTCAAGGCGGCGATCATCGGGCAGGTCTTCCTGGCGGCGGCCGGCACCTGGCTGCTCCTGAGGGACATCGGCGCCGGCCGCGCGGCCTCGGTGCTGGGAGGGGGGCTCTTCGCCTTCTCCGGCTACGTCGTGTCTCTGGGCAACCTGATCAACCTGCTCGACGCCGCGGCCTTCATGCCGCTGACGCTCCTGCTGGCGGGGCGCGCTCTGACCCGCGGCTTCTCGCCGTGGGGCCCGGCGGCGGCCCTCAGCCTGGCCGTGCAGATGCTGGCGGGGGAGCCGGCGATCCTGATCGCCACCGGGCTGGCGCTGGCGGGGCTGCACTGGAGCCATCCCCGCCCGCAAGGGAGGCGCCCCGCGAGCCTCCTGGCCGCGGGGACGGCGGCGGCGGGCATCGCGGCGCTGGCCGCCGCCCTGGCCATGGCCGGG
>DATEEA010000088.1:0-7176 GCA_035281445.1 Candidatus Polarisedimenticolia bacterium | reverse complement strand
CGCCGATCCCTTCGTGCGCGCGGCCGCGCTCGGAGCGCTCCCGGTCCCCGGCGGCGCGCCGGACCAGGCCCTGGCCGCGGCGAGGGAAGGGTTCCGCCGGGGGAAGGACGACCCGCACAACGACGCCCGGCTGGCCGCGCTGGAGGCGATGGCGCGCTGCGCCGCCGCGCAGGGTCGCCAAGGGATCGAGGCCGCGCTGGAGGATCCCGATCACCTGGTCCGCCGCAAGGCGATCGAGCTGCTCCGGCAGCATCACGGGGTGGACCTGGCGGCGCGGCTGGGAGAGACCGCGCCTCGCCTGACGCCGGCCGACTACCTGGAGGCTGTGCGCCGCGGGCGGCGGCGGGTGACCGCGGTCATCGAGACCTCCGCCGGAGCCGTCACCCTGGAGCTGTTCCCCGCCGACGCGCCCCTCACCGTGGACAACTTCCTGCGGCTGGCCCGCGCCGGAGCGCTGGACGGGCTCGCCTTCCACCGCGTCGTGCCCAACTTCGTCATCCAGGACGGCGACCCCCGCGGCGACGGCAGCGGCGGCCCCGCCTGGCAGGTCCGCTGCGAGATCAACCTCCGGCGCTACGCGGCGGGCACGCTGGGGATGGCTCTGTCGGGCAAGGACACCGGTGGGAGCCAGTACTTCATCACCCACTCTCCGCAGCCGCACCTGGACGGCGGCTACACGGTGTTCGGGCAGGTGACCGCGGGGCAGGAGGTGGTGGACTCCATGACCCAGGGGGACTCGGTGATCCGCGTGACCGTGCGCGAGACGACGCAGTCTTGACCGGGCCGGTGGACCTCCTTTAGAGTTGCTGGTCTCGCGGCTCGGAGGACAGACCATGCGTCGCATCGCCCTGGCGAAGGTCCCCTGGAACGGCGATGGGCAGCCTGTGCGCAGCAAGCTGGAGGAGACGCTCCTGGAGGACGGCTTCGATCCCTTCGCCTGGGTGGACGAGCCGGGCAAGCGCTACGAGCCCCACGCACACTCCCACGACGAGAGCATCTGGGTGCTGAGAGGATCGATGGAGTTCCGCGTCGGCGGACGGAGCTTCGATCTGCGCCCCGGCGACCGCCTGATGCTGCCGCGAGGCTCGCAGCACGAAGCCCAGGCGGGCCCCGAGGGCTGCGAGTACCTGGTCGGCCAGCGGCGCGGCTGAGCCCTAGAACAGCGCGTAGATGAACGGGGCCAGCACCGAGCTCTCGGTCAGCACGATCAGCACGCTGAGCATCCCGAGAATCAGCAGGATCGGCGCGAGCCACCACTTCTTGCGCACCTTCAGGAAAGTCCACAGCTCGGCGACCAGGCCGAACCGGGAGCGGCTGGGGCGCGGGGTCATCCTCTCTCCTCTCAATCCAGCTCGAATTCGCGCTGCCAGTCGATGTCGTCGGGCAGCGGCTTCATCTTCTTCTTGTCCAGGATGAAGCGGTCCATCACCAGGTAGTCCATGTGCGTCCGCATGAAGCAGAGGTAGGCGTCGTGCGGCGTGCAGACGATCGGCTCCCCCCGCACGTTGAACGAGGTGTTGATGATCACCGGACACCCCGTCTGCCTGTCGAACTCCTTGATCAGGTCGTAGTACAGCGCGTTCTGGGATCGATCGATGGTCTGGATGCGGGCCGAGCCGTCCACGTGGGTGACCGAAGGGATGTGCCTCTTGTCCGGCCGGACCTGGGCCACCAGCAGCATGTAGGGGCTCTCGCACTCCAGCTCGAAGTACTCGCCCGCCCGCTCCGCCAGCACGGTGGGGGCGAAGGGACGGAACGACTCGCGGAACTTGATCTTGAGGTTCACCACGTCCTTGTTGGCGGGGTTGCGGGCGTCGGCCAGGATCGACCGGTTGCCCAGGGCCCGGGGCCCGAACTCCATCCTCCCCTGGAACCAGCCGACCACGTTCTGCCCGCCGATCAGCCGCGCGGTCTGCGCCAGGAGCTCCTCCCGGTCGTGCTCGTCGTAGGGCTGCCCCTGGCGCTCGAGGTAGGCCCGGATCTCCTCGGTGGAGAACTGAGGGCCGAGATAGGCGTGGCGCCAGACACGGGTCCTCTCCCGGCCCAGGATGGAGTGGTAGATCCACGCGGCCACGCCGACCGCCCCTCCCGCGTCGCCGGCGGCGGGCTGCACGAAGATCTCCTTGAACGGGGTCTCCCGCACCACCCGTCCGTTGGCCACGCAGTTGAGGGCCACCCCGCCCGCCATGCACAGCCGGGTGAGCCCGGTCCTGCGGTGCAGGTCACGCGCCTGGCGCAGCACGATCTCCTCGGTGACCTTCTGCACCGAGGCCGCCAGGTCCTTGTGGACCTGCTCCAGCTTCGACTCCCCTTCCCGCACCGGGATGCCGAACAGCTCGCTGAACCTTCCGTTGGTCATGGTCAGGCCGTGGTCGTAGGCGAAGTAGTCCATGTTCATCTTGAACGAGCCGTCCTCGGCCACGGCGATCAGGTCTTTCATGATGGTGTCGTAGTAGCGCGGCTGGCCGTAGGGGGCCAGACCCATGACCTTGTATTCCGCGGAGTTGACCTTGAACCCGAGGAAGTAGGTGAACGCCGAGTAGAGCAGCCCCAGCGAGTGCGGGAAGCGGATCTCCTGGAGCATGGTGATGTCGGTCCCCCGGCCGATCCCTTGCGTGGCGGTCGCCCACTCCCCCACCCCGTCCAGGGTCAGGATCGCCGCCTCGCTGTAGGGCGACACCAGGAACGCGCTGGCCGCGTGGGACAGGTGGTGCTCCCCGAACAGGAGCTCCCCGTCGAAGTCCAGAGTCCTGCGGATGGTCACGGGCACCCACAGCTTCTCCTTCAGCCACAGCGGGATGGCCTTGCGGAAGGAGGCGAACGACTTCGGGAAGGTGGCCACGTAGGTGGTGAGGATGCGCTCGAACTTGAGGATCGGCTTGTCGTAGAAGCCGACGTACTCCACGTCCTTCATGGTGATCCCGCCTTCGCCCAGGACGTAGCGCACTGCGGCCGCGGGGAAGGAGCTGTCGTGCTTCTTGCGGCTGAACCGCTCCTCGGAGGCGGCGGCCACCACCTCGCCGTCGCGCAGCAGGCAGGCGGCGCTGTCGTGGTAGAAGGCCGAGATCCCCAGGACGTTCATCGCGGCCTCAGAACTGGTGCCGCGCTTCGTCGAGCCCGGGAGAGGGGAGCTCCCGGCGCTTCCAGAAGGAGAGGCTGGCCGCGAACCGGCGATCGAGCAGGTCCTTGCGCGCGGCCAGGACGCCGAGGCGGGCGAGGCCGAACACCAGGCCGTAGACGAGGAAGAGCTGGATCGGGGTCATGACCAGCCCGATGGCGTGCCCGAAGGCGAGCCAGTACTCGTAGACCTTCCGCAACGCCCGTTTCACCGCTCCCCCCGGTGAAAGTACGCCGAATCGGCCAAGGATCAAGCTCCGTGCGGGCATTATGTGGGCCGATACCGGGGGCGTCAAGGCGCGCGGGGTTGCACCCTGTCGCCCGAACGTGGAGAATACCGGCAGTCGGAGGGAACCCTGAGCGAAGCGCTGGCCGGCCCCACCATCATCGGTCACCGAGGCGCGGCCGGGCACGCGCCGGAGAACACCTTGTCGGCGTTCGCCGCCGGCCTGGCCCTGGGGGTGGACGGCGTGGAGTTCGACGTCCAGTTCACCTCCGACGGGGTCCCGGTGGTGCTGCACGACGAGACCCTGGAGAGGATGGCCGGGGTCCGGGCCAGGGTCTCCGACCACACCGAGGCGGCCTTGCGCGGCTTCGACCTCGGCTTCCGCTCCGGGCCCGCGTTCCGCGGCCAGCGTCTCCCCCGGGTGGAGGACGTGGCCCGGCTGGTCTCCCCCCCGGTGGAGCTGCACGCCGAGCTGAAGGACTATCTCCCGCCGGGCGAGAGGGAGATCCGGAGCCTGGCCGGCGCGCTGGAGCGCAACGGCGGCTTGGCCCGTGTGGTCATCTCCTCCCCCCACGAGGAGACCCTGGCCGAGGTGCGCCGGCTGGTTCCGGCGGCGAGGCGGGCGCTGCTGCTGTTCCGCTCGACCCGCTCGCCCGTGGACGCCGCGCGGCGCGCGGCGTTTCTGGGCTGTCACGCGGTCAATCCCAACGCGAGCCTGGCCCTTCCCGAGCTGGTGGACGTCTGCCACCGCCACAACATGAGAGTGCTCGCCTTCACCGTCAACGAGAGAGGCACGATGCGCGAACTGGTGCAGAACGGAGTGGACGGTTTCTTCACCGACTTCCCCGACAGGCTCCGCCCGGTGGCGGCATGATGGAGCCGGGCTCGGAAGCCGACTCCTCCCGCGGCGGCAAGGTGGCCATCCTGGGGGCGGGGAGCCTGGGGACGGCCCTGGCCGCCGGGCTCTGGAAGGCGGGCCGGCGCTTCGCCCTGTGGACCATCGAGGATGACGTGGCCGAGTCGCTTCGCGCCTACAGGGAGAACGTCAAGTACCTCCCCGGGATCAAGGTGCCGCGGGAGGTGGAGGTCACCACCGCGCTGGAGGAGGCCCTCAACGGTGCGGCGGCTGTGGTGATCGCCGTCCCGTCCCACGTCGTCAGGACCGTGGCCCGCCGCGCGGCGCCCGGCGTCCCCCCCGACGCCATCCTGGTGAGCACGGCCAAGGGACTGGAGCAGGGGACGCTGCTGCGGATGTCCCAGGTCATCGCCGAGGAGATGCCCGACCCGCTCAAAGGGAGGATCGTGGCGGTGTCGGGGCCCTCGCTGGCGCCCGAGCTGGGACAGGGGATCCCCACCGGCGTGGACGCCGCCTGCGAGGACGTGGAGCTGGCGCGTCACGTGCGGGGCGCCCTGACCACGCGCCGGTTCCGCTTCAAGATCCGGCGGGACGTGGCCGGGGTGGAGGCGGGAGGCACGTTCAAGAACCTGTACGCCATCGGGGCGGGCGTCTGCGACGGGCTGGGGCTGGGCAGCAACACCAAGGCCGCGCTGCTGACCAAGGCGCTGGGCGAGATGATCGTCTGCTCGCGGGCCCTGGGCGGCAAGGCCTCCACCCTGTACGGGCTGTCGGGGATCGGCGACCTGCTGGTCACCGCCACCAGCACCCACAGCCGCAACCGCACGCTGGGAGAGCACCTGGGCAAGGGCCACCGCGTGGCCGAGGTCACCCGGGGGATGGTGTCGGTCACCGAGGGGGTGGACGCGGCTCAGTGCGCCCACGAGCTGGCGGTCCAGCGCAAGCTGAGACTCCCGGTCGCCGAGACGATCCACAAGATCCTCAACGGCACGGACAAGCCGGACGCCATCGTCAAGGCCGCCCTGCCCTGACCTTCCCCTTGCGGGGGCGCGGGGGCGGGGGCTGGGGACGGCCGGCCTGCACCCAGGCGGAGTGCCAGAGGCTGGCCGAAGCGGCGGCCGCCTGCTGGAGCTGCCGGCCCGCCATCTCTCCGGCCAGGGCCTCCAGCGACGCCAGGTACTCCTTGCCCTGCTTCTTCACCAGCAGGACCGCCTTGCTGTCCGCCTTCAGGACGGCCTCGACCTGGCCGTGGCTTCCGGCCAGGACCTGCAGGACGAACCGCGCCGGGTCCTCGATGCGCCTGGGGCCGAACCCCGCCGGGAGCGCGGCGCGGCCGCGATAGACCGCCCGGCCGCGATCGATCATGTCCGACTCGAAGGCGGCGTGGATGCCGGCGTTGCCGGTCTTCTGCCCGTCGTGGTTGCTGGTGGAGTGCAGGGGCTGGTGCGCGTCGGCCACGTAGTGGCTGAGCCATCCCGACAGCCGCACCGCCTCCTTCCAGTCGCGCGCGGCGAAGGCCTCGCGCAGCCGGTCGTGCAGCTCGGCCACCCTCCAGGGGAGCCTCCCCGCCCTCTGCAGCCGGTCCCGCCCGAACGAGAGGAGGGCCTCCTTCTCGCCGGCGGGGATCCCGTCGAACGGAGGCGCGCCGAGCAGGTCCAGGTTCAGGAAGTGGTTGGCGCTCTCCTGCTCGCCGTCGCGGTCGCGCAGCACGGAGTCCGGCTCGATGCTGGCGGCGGAGAGCCGGCGCGCGGCTCCGGAGTAGAAGGCTCCCAGCGGCGCCGGTAGGGCGGCCGCGGCCGACTCGGCCACGATCCGGTGTCCCACGTAGCCCCAGCCGAAGGCCGGCGCGGCGCAGGAGCCCCCCCACAGCGCGGCCGCCAGCCCCGCGCCGCGGACCGCGCGCCTCACGGCCCCGGGCGCCGCGTCACGCCCTGGCCACCGGCGGGCCGCACAGGGCGTCGAGCCTCGACCAGATCGCCTCCAGCGGCACCACGGCCGGACGCCGCGTGACGGTGATGGTCAGCTCCTCTCCGTCGAAGCGGTAGGTCCCTTCCAGCCTTCCGGCCGGGGAATCGAGCCGGAGGCTCCCCTCGGCGGGCGAGCCGTCCACCAGCCCCCCCTCCGCGCGCAGGGCCTCGAGCGCCTGGCGAAAGAGGCCGGGCCCGCATCTCCAGCAACGGCTCGCGGCCTGAGGCGGCATCACGCGGCCATTATATCCGGAGGACCGCGCCGGGGCGGCCCGGCGGCTCAGGGAACGGGAGGAGGCTGGAAGGTCGCTTCGGGGAAGTTGTTGCGGAAGCGGACGTCGTCCACGGTGACCGAGAGCGCCCGCGTGCGGCTCCCGGTGGAGGGATCGACCCTATCGAACACCTGCGTCCGGGGGATCAGAATCCCCTCCACCGCCTCCAGGTCGTGCGCCTCTCCGACGGTGAAGGTGGGCGGATCGGTCACCATGCTCCCCAGGCCGGCCAGCCGCCCGCTGTCCCGGTCGAACAGGTAGAGGATCGGCGGGTCGAGGCCGTGCTCCACCCGCACCCTGTCCACCAGGGCGCCCGCCCGGACCTCCTCGCCGTCGTGCACGAACCGGTACGAGGGATCGTCCAGCCTGAAGGGGAGCGCCAGCAGGGCGTAGGCCCACCGCACGAACGCCCGGTTGGCCTTGAGCGACTCCAGATCCTCGCGGCGCTCGTCTCCCACGAGGAACCAGGAGCGGCTGCCGGAGACCCCCATGAGCACCGGCTTGCCGTTCTCCTCCCCCTCGATGATGGCGCGCATGGGGCCGGAGGTCGGGAACTTGATCCGGTAGCGCGTGCTGAAGCTGCGGCGCCCGGCCCGGTAGTGGGTCCAGGTGGTGTCGAACGAGGCGTCCTGCATCCCCTCCCACGCTTTCAGCCCGCCGTGCGCCTCGATCGCGCGCTGCACCACGGCGCGCCCCCTGGCCTCGGCCGCCGCCGCGGCGCCGCCCGGCCCCCCGGCG
>DATEEA010000087.1:0-2659 GCA_035281445.1 Candidatus Polarisedimenticolia bacterium | reverse complement strand
TCCTCCCGGCGGGCGGCTGCGCCGATCGGCGTCCTCCTGACACCATCGTGGTGTCCGGGCACGTGGAGGCGACCGAGGTCAGAATCGCCGCGGAGGTGCCCGGCCGGCTCGTGTCGTTCGAGGCTGCGGAGGGGGACCGCGTGGAGCGCGGGCAGACCATCGCGCGCATCGACAGCACCGAGATCGAGCTGGCTCTTCGCCAGGCCCGTGCCGAGGCCGATCAGGCCGATGCCGAGCTGCGCCTCGCGCTGGCCGGCGCCCGCGCCGAGGAGATCGCCGAGGCCGAGGCCCAGGTCAGGAGCGCCGCGGCCGATCTGGCCGGCGCGGAGTCCGATCTGCGCCGGATGGAGGAGCTCCTGGAGCGGGGCTCGGGGACCGAGAAGTCCCGCGACGACGCGCGCACGCGCCGGGACGTGGCCCGCTCGCGCTGGGAGGCGCTGAGGCACGAGGCGGCCAGGCTGAAGGCGGGGAGCCGGCCCCAGGAGATCGAGCGGGCCAGGGCACGGGCCGAGGCGGCCCAGGCGCGGGTGGAACAGATCGAGGAGCAACTGCGCGACGCCTCGGTGCTCAGCCCCGTCACCGGACTGATCACGGAGAAGATGGCCGAGCAGGGCGAGCTGGTGTCGGCCGGCTCCCGGCTGGCGGTGGTCTCCGATCTGGGCGATCCCTGGCTCACCGTCTACCTGGGAGAGGCCGACCTGGGCAGGGTCCGGATCGGGCAGGAGGCGGAGGTGGCCACCGACGGCGGCCAGGTGCGGCGGGGCCGCGTCACCTTCATCGCATCCCAGGCCGAGTTCACGCCGCGCAACGTCCAGACCCGGGACGAGAGGGTGAAGCTGGTCTACCGGACCAAGATCGCCTTGCCCAACGAGGACGGCGTCTTCAAGCCGGGCATGCCCGCCGAGGCGAGGCTGCGCACGGCCGCGGAGGGGCCTTGACCGCCGAGGCCATCGTCCGCGTGGAGGGCCTGGTGAAGCGGTACGGATCGATCGTGGCCGTGGACGGCATCGGCTTCGACGTCGGGCGCGGGGAGATGTTCGGCCTGATCGGGCCCGACGGCGCGGGCAAGACGAGCACGCTGCGCGTGCTGCTGGGACTGTCCCACCGGGACGCCGGGACCGTCTCCGTCTGCGGCCTGGACCCGGCCTCGCAGGGGCGGCTGCTCTCCGGGCGCGTGGGCTACCTGTCGCAGCGGTTCTCCCTCTACGGCGACCTGTCGGTGGACGAGAACATCGCTTTCTTCGCCGCGCTGCACGACGTGAAGGGTTGGCGGCCGCGGCGGGACGGCCTGCTGGACATGCTGAGGATGACCCCGTTCCGCGCCCGTCAGGCGGACCGGCTCTCGGGCGGGATGAAGCAGAAGCTGGCGCTGGCCTGCACCCTCATCCACACCCCCGAGCTGATCGTGCTCGATGAGCCGACCACCGGCGTGGACCCGGTCTCGCGCCGCGATTTCTGGAAGATCCTGGTCCAGGTCCAGGAACAGGGGGTGACCATCCTCCTCACCACGCCGTACCTCGACGAGGCGGAGCGCTGCCGCCGCGTGGCGATGATGAGCGGCGGCCGGCTGCTGGCGGTGGACGATCCGCGCCGACTGCGCCGCGAGGCGCCGGGGACGATGGTCGAGGTCCTCGCCCGGCCGGCGCGGCGCGCGGCCGGCGTGGCCCGCTCGGCGCCGGGCGTGGAGTCGGTCCAGGTGTTCGGCGAGAGGCTCCACGTGTCGATCCCCGGGGTCTCCCCGCCGCAGGCGGCCGAGGCCGCCGAGCGTCTCGCCGCCCTGCTGCGAGCGGAGGGCCTGGAGGTGGAGTCGGCCCGCCCCGTGCCGTTCTCGCTGGAGGATGTCTTCATCGCCAGACTCCAGGGCCCCATCGCGGCGGCGGGCGCGCCGTGAGCCGGCTCCTGACGGCGGCCTGCGCGACGGCGGCGGCCGCGGCGGCGATCGTTCCGGCCGGCGCCCGGACGCCCGGACCCGGCGATGTCCCCGCGCCCGCGGGGAGTCTGGTGCTGACCCAGGACGAGGCGGTCGAGCGCGCCTTGCGCGCATCGCCCACCCTGCGGAGGCTGCACGCGGCGGAGGCGGCGGCCGTCGCCGGAGAGCGGATCGCCCGGTCCGACCGCCGTCCCAGGATCGGGCTGGAGGCGGGGTACGCACGCACCTCCGGCGTGCCGGAGCTCACACTGGCCGCTCCGGGACAGCCCGAGCGGACCATCTTCCCGGACATCCCCGACAACCTGCGATCCCGCGTGGAGATGACCCTGCCGCTCTACACCGGACAACGGGTGTCGAGCAGGGTCGCCTCGGCGCGCGCCGATCGGCTGGCCGCCTCGCTGGACGCCGAGGCCGGGGGCCAGGACCTCCGCCTGGACACGGTGGAGGCGTTCTGGGCGCTGGCCGTGGCCCGGGAAAGCGTCCGGGTGCTCACCGAGGCGCTCGCCGCGTTCGACGCCCACCTGGCGGAGGCCCGGGATCGCGCCGATGTCGGGCTGGCTGCCCGCAGCGAGGTGCTGGCGGTTCAGGTGGAGAGGAACCGCGCGGAGCTGGGGCGGCTGCGCGCGCAGGGGGACGCCCTGGTGGCCGAGGCCGACCTGGCCCGGCTGATCGATTCCGGTCCCGGGACCTCGATCCACCCGGCCGGCCTGGACGGGCCCGCCGATCCCC
>DATEEA010000086.1:0-49016 GCA_035281445.1 Candidatus Polarisedimenticolia bacterium | reverse complement strand
CCCTTCGCCGGCGCCGTGCGCGCGGCGCGCTTCGGTCCCTTGCGCGCGGCGTCCGCGCCACCCGACTCCTCGAGGCTCGCGCGCAGGGCTTCCATCAGGTCGATGATCTTGCCCTGCGGCTCGGGCGCCTCGGCGAACGTCACTTCCTGGCCTTCGACCTTCTGCGCGATCACCTGCGCCATGCGCTTCTTGACCGCGTCCTCGTACTTCTGCGGCTCGAACTTCTCGACGGCGATCTGCTCGATCAGGCGCTCGGCGAGCGAGAGCTCGGCGTCGGTGACCTTGGCGTCCGGGCGCTCGACCTCGTCGAACGAGCGCAGCTCGTCGGCGTAGTGGAGCTGCTCGAGGATCAGGCCGCCCTGGAAGGGGCGCACGAGCACGAGGTACTGCTTGCCGCGCGCGGCCCACGACGCGATCGCGCAGCGGCCGGTCTTCTCCATCGCCTTCGAGAGCAGCGTGTACGGCTTGTCGCCGCCCTTGTCGGGTCCGAGGTAGTAGGCGCGCTCGAAGTGCAGCGGATCGACCTGGGCGAGCGGCAGGAACTCGCGGATCTCGATCATCTGCGAGGCTTCCTCCTCGAGCGCCTTGATCTCCTCGTTCGTGAAGGTGACGTACTTCCCCTTCGCGAACTCGTAGCCCTTCACCATCTCCTCGCGCGGGACGGGCACTTCTTCCTTCACGCAGAAGTACTGCTGCTTCAACCGCGACCCGCATCCCTTGTGCAGGAGGTTGAAGGAGATCGCGTGGCGCGCCTCGGTGGCGGAATAGAGCTTCACGGGGATCGAAACGAGCCCGAACGAAACATTCAGCGACGCGATGGACCGTGGTGCCATGCCCCCCTCCGGATTCAGTTCGTTGAACGGTCGAGCAACCGCCTCAGGTCCTGCTTCCGTTCGAGTGCGTCGTGCCAGATATCGCCGGTCTCCGCCAGGCGCCCGGCGGCGTTGGCGATCCTGAAGTCGAGCGGGTGCGCCGTGGAGAGCTCCTCCCAGGTCAGCGGCATCGACACCGGAGCGCCGGGCTCGCCTCTCGGAGAGTAGGCCACGTTGAGCGTCTTGCCCCGGACGTTCATATTGTAGTCGAGAAAGATCTTGCCGGTCCGCTTGGGCACGCTCCACTCCATGGTGATGTCCTTGGGGTGCCGCCGCATGAGGTGCCGCCCGACGAGCTCGCAGACCTCGCGGGCCGCCTGGAAGCCGAGGGCGCGCTGGATGGGCACGAAGACGTGCAGGCCCGTCTTGCCCGAGGTCTTGACGATCGGCTCGAGCGACATGCTCTGGAGCAGCTCCCGCAGCCGGAAGGCCACTTCCTTCCCCTTCTCGAACGCCGTGGTGTTCAGCTCCGGCTCCGCGCCGGGCGCTTCCCGGCCCGAATATATGTAAGGGTCGATGTCGAAAACAAGGTAGTCCGGACAGTCGAGCACCGAGCTGTCCAGGGCTTCACGCGAGGAGGCGTAGTCGGTGCCCCTGCCTGCGGCATCCGGGCCCGGCCTGGCCCGAGAATGCCAGACGTGGAACTCGAGCGTCCCGAGCTGCGCCAGCCACAGGAGCGTGGCCACGTTGTTGCACAGGAGATACTCGTGGCTCTCGCTCTTGTGCCCGGAAAAGACGCTGACCGTCTCGACGAACTCCGCCCGCTCCTGCTCCCAGTGCTTCTGGAAGAAGCGATGCCCCTGGATCCCATCCGGCATGCGGATCATGGTGAGAGGGCGATCCACGAGGTGCCGCAGCATGGAGGAAGACACCTGGGCAAGATAGCGCAGCAGGTCGCGCTTGGTGAGCGCCGGCTGCTTCAACGCCGTGTCCGCGGGCCAGTACACGCGGTCGAGGTGGGTGAGGCGGATGCGGTGGGGCCCGACGGCGAGCGTGAAGTCCTTCTTGCTTCTCTCCAGTTGTTCCAGGATCTCCCCGACCTCGCCGGGCGGTCCTGGAGCCTCGTCTCCCACCGCAGGCGCGGCGCGCGGCGTCCCGGAAGGCCGGGTCCTCCGCACGTCCCGCGGCTTCACGTCGTCGCGCGCTCGAAGGAACACCGGCGCGCGCAGGTGGCCGTCTTCGGTCCATCCCTGGAACTTGACCTCGACCACCATCCTGGGCTCCACCCATGTCGTGGGGTTCGGCAGCTCGGGCCTCTCGGCGAAAGGGCAGTCGTCCTGCTCCAGGGGCTTCAGACTGGCCTTGATCTCCGCCACGGTTCGATCATCGAAGCCCGAGCCGACGTGCGACGCGAAGCGGAGCTTCCCCTTGTCCCAGTACCCCACGAGCAGCGCTCCCAGGGCCGAACGGGATCCCTTCCCCCGCGTGTAGCCGCCCACGACGAAGTCCGCGGTCCGGATCGGCTTGATCTTCAGCCACACACCCGACCGCCGCCCCGCCTCGTAGCGGCTGTCCTTGCGTTTGCCGAGAACGCCTTCGAGGCCGCTGGCCAGAGCCGCCTGGTTCAGGACGACGCCGTCGTCGGACGCGTGCACGAGCTGGACCCGCGTGGTGGGCAGGAGACACTGGGAGAGATAGCGCCGCCGGTCGCCGTAGGGCGAACCGCGCAGATCCATGCCCGCGAAGTGCAGGAGGTCGAAGCAGTAGAACACCACCGGCACGCTCCGCTCCGCGGCCGCCAGCTCGACCGCGGTCTTGGGTTTGGCCCGGTTCTGCAACGCGTTGAAAGAGGGCTTCCCGTCCGCGTCGAAGGCCACGATCTCGCCGTCCAGGATCATCCCGCCGGCCTCCTGCTTGCGCAGCTCCCCGGCCAGGCCCGGGAACGAAGGCGTCAGATCCATCCCGCGCCGGGAGACCAGCCTCACCTCCTCCCCGTCGATGAAGGCGAGCACGCGGTAGCCGTCGAGCTTGGGCTCCCACATCCAGTCAGGATGGTTGAAGACGGCCTTTCCGATCTCGGCCAGCATCGGCTGCAGCTTCGCCGGCATCGGCTTGATGTCGCCCGACGGAACGAGGCGTGACGACGGGATGCGGCGGACGGGCACGACTTTCATCTCGGCGACCGAGGCGCCGGAGAGCACCGATCGATCCCTTTGCGTGATGTCGCCGGCCGAAACGAAGCGGTCCTTGTGCTTGATCAGCAGCCAGCTCTTCGCCTCCTTGGTGCGCACGAGGGCGAAGGAGCCCTTCACCTTCTCCCCGCGCATGAGGAAGCTCAGCTTCCCCTTGTCCAGCCCTTGCCGTGCGCGTTGCTCCGCCTCCTGGCGGGCGTGGAACCAGGTCCCTCCCTCGTCCGGCGAGTACACCCCGCAGTCCCACACGATCATCTCTCCCGCGCCGTACTGGCCGGGTGGTATGACCCCCTCGAACGAAGCGTAGTCGAAGGGGTGATCCTCGGTCTGGGCGGCGAAGCGCTTCTCCCCGGGGTCGAGGGAAGGCCCCTTCGGGATGGCCCAGGACTTCAGGACGCCGTCGCACTCGAGCCGCAGGTCGTAGTGCATGGCCCGGGCCGAGTGCTGCTGGATCACGAAGAGCAGCGGGCCGTTGCGGCTCTGGGCGATCCCGGGCGGCGGCTCGGGCGTGGCATCGAAGGCGCGTTTGGCGGCATACTCCCCGAGCGACGAGGAGGGGGAAGCGGGCCGGCGCTTCACGCGCTTCGTCTTCGGCGCTCGGTCGTCCAGAACGGCCTCCACGGGCGAACGGGTCGGAGGGTCGCCCCAGGGATCCGAGGAACGGCGATGCGCATGTTAACAGGCACGAGCGGCTATTCCTACAAGGAGTGGGTGGGCCCCTTCTATCCCCAAAAGCTGCCGGCGTCGGCCATGCTGCGCTACTACGCCGAGCGGCTTCCCACGGTCGAGGTCAACAACACCTTCTACAGGATGCCGGAGGAGGCGACGCTGGAGCGCTGGGCGGGGGAGGTTCCCGAAGGCTTTTCCTTCACCCTCAAGGCGCCGCGCCGCATCACGCACGACAGACGCCTGAAGGACGTCGGGTCGGAGGTGCTGGAATTCGCTCGCCGTGCCGCCGTCCTGGGTGACAAGCTCGGCATGCTGCTCTTCCAGCTTCCACCCACTCTGCGGAAGGATCTCCCCAGGCTGCGCGCCTTTCTCGGCGCGCTGCCGCCGGGTCCTCGGGCCGCTCTGGAGTTCCGCCACGTTTCCTGGCATGACGAGGAGGTCTACGAGACGCTTCGCGCGCACGGCGCCAGTCTGTGCGTCGCCGAGACCGACGAGGACGCCAGCACGCCCTTCGTCCGCACCTCGGATCACGCGTACCTGCGGCTGAGGCGCACGCAGTACGAGGACGGCGACCTGCGCGCCTGGGCCGGGCGCATCGCGGCGCAGCCCCTGGCACGCGCCTACGTCTATTTCAAGCACGAGGACGAAGCCCTGGCTCCGAAATTCGCCCTGCGCCTGGAAGAGCTGTGGCGCGAAGCGAGCGGACCGCCATGACCAGATTCCTGCCCCGCCCTGGGAGGCCAGGGCGATGAGACAGACCGGGAGCACGGTCCGGCTCAACGCGACCGATCTGGCCAACCATCTCGCCTGCCACCATCTGACCCACCTCGATCTGGCCGCGGCCCGCGGCCTGCACAGCCCGCCGGACTGGTTCGCTCCCGACGTCGCCGTCCTGCGCCAGCGCGGCGAGGAGCACGAGGCCGCCTTCCTGAGCCACCTGGAAAGGCAGGGGCTGAGCCTGGCACGACCCGGGGACGGCCCGGGAGAGGACGTGGCGCTCGAGCGCACACTGGCCGCCATGCGCCGGGGCGCCGACGTGATCGTGCAGGCGACGCTCCAGGAAGGATCGTGGTCGGGCCGGGCGGACGTTCTGCGGCGCGTCGCCCGCCCCAGCCGCCTCGGAGGCTGGTCCTACGAAGTGTGGGACACCAAGCTCGCCCGCGAGACCCAGGGGCGCTCGGTGCTTCAGATCTGCCTCTATTCGGACCTGCTCGAGACCCTCCAGGGGACACGGCCGGAGTTCATGTACGTCGTGCCCCCGCGGGACGACTTCAGCCCCGACGTCTACCGTGTCGATGACTTCCTCGCCTACTACCGTCTCGTGCGGCGGCGGCTGGAGGCGGCGATCCGGTCCGCCGTTCCTTCCGATGGCCAGGCTCCGCAGGCCGCCGGCGACCGGGCCGCCGCTGACGGCTATCCCGAGCCGGTTCCGCACTGCGACATCTGCCGGTGGTGGCCCGTCTGCGACCGGCGGCGCCGCGCTGACGACCACTTGAGCTTCGTGGCCGGGATCAGCAGGCTGCAAACGCGCGAGCTTCAGGCGCGCCGGGTGCGGACGCTCGAGGCGCTGGCCTCCGAGCCCCTCCCCCTATCGTGGAAGCCGGCCCGGGGGGCGGTCGAGACCTATGAACGCGTGCGGGAGCAGGCCCGCGTGCAGCGGGACGCCCGCCAGGCCGGCCGCATGCTCCACGAGATCCTTCCGCCGCGGCCCGGCTTCGGGCTGGAGCGACTGCCGGCTCCCTCCGCCGGGGACGTGTTCTTCGACCTGGAAGGCGATCCCTTCGTGGATCCGTCCGGACGCGAGTACCTGTTCGGCTGGGTCACCGAGGACGAACCCGGGAGCCCGCGCTACCGATGCCTCTGGGCCCTGGATCCGGCCGGCGAGCGGTCGGCCTTCGAGACATTCATCGACGTCGTCATGGCGCGGTGGGAGCGGCATCCCGGCCTCCATGTCTACCACTTCGCGCCCTACGAGCCGGCGGCCGTCAAGCGTCTCATGGGACGCTACGCGACGCGCGCGAACGAGGTCGACCGCATGCTCCGGGCCGGGCTGTTCGTCGACCTCCACGCCGTCGTCAAGCAGGCGCTGCGCGTGGGCGTCGAGGAATACTCGCTCAAGAAGCTCGAGGCGCTCTATGGCTTCGCCCGGGCGGCTGATCTCAAGGAGGCCGGCTCGAGTCTCCGCATCGTGCAGCGGGCGCTGGAGACGGACGAGCCCGGTGCGATCGACGACGTCGTCAGGGAGGTTGTCGCCGCCTACAACCGCGACGACTGCCTCTCCGCTCTCGGTCTGTGCCGCTGGCTGGAAGACGTGCGCGCCGGCCTCGAGGCGTCCGGGAGGTCGATCCCCAGGCCCGCCACCGGAGAAGGACTGCCCAGCGAGGCCGTCGCCGAGCGCGACCGCGCGGTCGGCGAGGTCATGAGAGCGCTGCTGGACAGGGTGCCGGAGGAACGGGAGGATCGATCCGACGAACAGCACGGGCGCTGGCTCCTCGCTCACATGCTGGACTGGCACCGTCGAGAGGACAAGGCCGCGTGGTGGGAGTTCTTCCGCCTCCGTGAGCTGCCCGACGAGGCGCTGCTCGAGGAGAAATCCGCGATATCGGGTCTGCAGCACGCCGGGCGCGCCGGCGTCATCAGGGGGCACGCGGTGGAACGATACCGGTTCCCCCCGCAGGAGACCAGCATCCGCAAGGGCGACAGGCTGAGGCTCCCGCTCCCTCTGGATCAGGACTTCGGGGAGGTGGCCGCCATCGACACGGCGGCGCGCACCCTCGACGTGATACCACGAGGCAGCGGCCTGCACCCTGCCAGCGTGTTCGCTCACACCAGCGTGCCCGCGCAGAAGCAGGCCGCCTCCCTCCTCCGGCTGGCCCGGTGGGTCGCCCTCCACGGCATCGACGCTCCCGGCGCCCACCGGGCGGCTCGGGACCTTCTGCTGGGACGCCCGCCGCGCGTCTCCGGCCATGCCGGAGGCTCCCTGAGGAGAGACGACGAGAGCGGCGTCCGGGCGGCGCGCCGCCTCGTCGCCGGGCTCGAGCACGCAACGCTGGCCATCCAGGGGCCTCCCGGGACGGGCAAGACCTATACCGGGGCCCGGATGATCTGCGACCTGGTGAGGGAAGGGAAGAAGGTCGGCGTGTGCGCCACGAGCCACAAGGTGATCAGCAACCTCCTGGCGAAGGTGGTCGAGGCGGCGCGAGAAGAGAACGTGTCTCCGCGCTGCCTCCACAAGGCCCCTGACAATTACGAGGGATCCGAGAAGGATGTGGCGGAGACCTCCGACAATGGGCGCGCCCTGCGCGCCCTGACGTCGGGGGCCGCCCGGGTGCTGGGGGGGACGGCGTGGCTCTGGTCGCGAGAGGAGTTCTTCGAGGCGGTGGACGTGCTGTTCGTGGACGAGGCCGGGCAGATGTCCCTGGCCAACGTCCTGGCCATCGCCCAGGGGGCCGGAGCCATGGTCCTGCTCGGGGACCCCCGCCAGCTCGATCAGCCTCTCCAGGGGAGCCACCCGCCGGGCACCGAGGTGTCCGCCCTCGAGCACCTGCTCCAGGGGCGAAAGACCATCTCCGAGGATCGCGGCCTGTTCCTGGAAGAGACCTGGCGGCTGCATCCCGCGATCTGCCGCCTCACCTCCGAGCTCTTCTACGACGGCCGGCTCAAGCCGATCCCGGGCCTCGATCGGCAGGCCCTTCTGGGAGGAGGGCCGATCGCCGGCGCGGGGCTCTGGTTCCTCCCCGTCGAGCACCACGGCAACCAGAGCTCCAGCCCGGAGGAGGTCCAGGCCGTCGGGGCGCTGGTCGAGCGGCTGGCCGGCGGGGACCTGCGATGGCGCAACCGGGAAGGGATCGAGGCGCCTCTCCGGCTCGAGGACATCCTGATCATCGCCCCCTACAACGCGCAGGTCGCGGACCTGGGCGCCCGCCTGCCCCGGGCGCGTGTCGGCACCGTGGACCGGTTCCAGGGTCAGGAGGCGCCGGTCGTCGTCTATTCCATGACCACGTCCAGCCCCGCCGACGCCCCGCGAGGCATGGAGTTCCTGTACAGCCTCAACCGCTTCAACGTGGCCACGTCGCGGGCGCGCTGCGCCTGCGTCATCGTGGGGAGCCCCATGCTGTTCGAGCCCGAGTGCCAGACTCCGAGACAGATGCAGCTCGCCAACGCCTGCTGCCGCTATCTGGAGCTGGCGCGGGAGCTGCCGGCCGAGGAGCCGCGGCGGTCCATCCGCTATCCTTGACCCCATGCCCCACCTCTTCGAGCAGGCGCCGAGCGGCCGCGCCAAGTGCCGTGGATGCGGGAGGAGCATCGAGCGCGGGGAGCTGCGCTTCGGGGAGCGCATCCCGAACCCCTTCGCGGACGGAGAGACCACGCTCTGGTTCCACCCCATGTGCGCCGCCTACAAGCGCCCGGAGCAGCTCCTCGAGGCCCTGGCGCAGGCGCCCGGGACGGTGCCCGCCCCGGAGGCGCTCGAGCGCGCCGCGCGGGGGAGCTCCGCCCACCGGCGCCTGCCCCGGATCAGCGGGGCCGAACGCGCCCCCACCGGCCAGGCCAAGTGCCGCGCCTGCCGGGAGCTCATCAGCCGGGGGGCCTGGCGCATCCGCATCGTGTTCTACGAGGAGGGCCGCTTCCTGCCCGCCGGCTTCGTGCACCTCTCCTGCCGTGCGAGCTACTTCGAGAGCGCCGACATCCTCGATCCGCTGCTTCATTTCAGCCCGGGCCTGAGCGACGAGGATCGCCGGGAGCTGGCCGGCCTCTGCCGGGACACGGCCGGCGCGCCCCTTCCCCCCGACCGTCCGGCTCGATGATCAGCCTCGGGCCCGCAGGACCTCCCGGCCGAGCCTGACGACCTCGCGGGCGAGGAGATCGAAGTCCTCCCGCCGGCTTCGATGGTTGGTGATGGCGACCCGGATGGCGTAGCGGCCTCTCAGCCGCGTGGCCGAAGGGGCCGCGATCCCCTCCTCGTGCAAGCGGAGGAGAATCTCCTCGTTGATGGCGTCGAGGGTCGCGCCGGAGCAGCCCGGAGCCGTGAACCTGAAGCAGACGATGTTCAAGGGCGCCGGCGCCAGCAGCTCCAGGCAAGGGTCGGCCTGGACCAGGCGGACGAGATGCGCTGCCTGGTCCACGTTCTGGCGGATCAGGCGCGCGAACTTGCGGGCCCCATGCTCCTTGAGGCACATCCAGATCTTCAAGGCGCGGAACCCCCTGGAGAGCTGCGGGCCATAGTCGGAGAACCAGGGGTCGCCGGCGACGAGCCCGCGATCCGCGCGCGCCAGGTACCCCGCCTGCATCCGGAACGCCGCCCTGTGGGCCGCCTCGCTCCTGACCAGCACGCAGGCCGCCTCGTAGGGCAGGTACATCCATTTGTGGAAGTCGAAGGCGAGCGAGTCGGCGCGATCCAGCCCTGACAGGAGCGGGCGCAGCGACGGCTCCATCATGGCGGGCGCCGCGATGGCCCCGTCCACGTGGAGCCAGAGTCCTTCCTCGGCAGCCAGGTCGGCGATCGCCTGGAGGTCGTCCACGGCGCCCGTGTTGACGGTGCCCGCGTTGCCGATCACGCAGAACGGCCTGAGCCCCGCGGCGCGGTCCTCGGCGATCGCCCGCCGCAGCGCCGCGAGATCGACGCGGTACTCCGAGTCCACGTCGATCGTCCGGAGGGCGGCGCGGCCCAGGCCGAGCAGCTCGGCGGCTCTCTGGACGCACCCGTGGGTCTCCGAGGAAGCGTACAGGACCAGAGCGGCCGGGGCGGCCCTGAGCCCCAGCTCCCGGACCTCGTATCCGGCCATCGCGTTGCGCGCGACGGCCAGGCCGATCAGGTTGCCCATCGAGCCCCCGCTCACCAGAAGGCCGCTCGACTCGGCCGGGAAACCGACCATCGTCCGGCACCAGTCGATGGTCTGGCGCTCGACGTAGAGAGCCCCGTGGTCGCCGCTGCCGACGTTGGGGTTCATGCCCGCGGCCAGCATCTCGGCCAGCATGGCGAAGGGCGTGCCGTTGCCGATCACCCACGCCCAGAAGCGGGGATGGATGTTCCCCTCGGGGTACGGCAGGACGTCGCGCAGGAAGTCCTCGTAGGCTCGCCCCGCTCCCTCCGGCTCGAGGGGGAGCGGGCGTCGCAGCCGGGCGCGGACCTCCTCGGGGACGCTCCGCCACACGGGCCGCTGCCTGACCGTGCGGAGGCATTCCATCATGTCGTCCACCATCCGGTGGCCGAGATGTTTCATCGCTTCCCAGTCCTCCGGGTCCAGGCTCTCCTCGACGACGCTTGCCGGCTCGCGCTGTTCCCTCGCTTCCTTCACCTCGCTCATGACGGCTCCTTTCGGCGCGGCGTTGCGTGTCTTGGCCTATTGTATCGGTACAATGTCCCACTCGACAGCTCAGGCGCGCCGCGTCCGTGAACCATACTCTTGACCGTGACGCCAGGCAATGCCTATATTGTCACCGTGACAAGTTGGACGCCGGCCATTCCGTCCGGGGACGCGCCCCGCTATCTCGCCATCGCCGAAGCCATCGGCCGCGACGTGAAGTCGGGCCGGCTTCCGGCGGGGACGCGCCTGCCGACCCACCGGGATCTGGCCGGCACCCTCGGCGTCACCGTGGGAACGATCACCCGCGCCTACGGCGAGGCCGCCCGGCGCGGGCTCCTGTCGGGGGAGGTCGGCCGCGGCACCTTCGTCCGCGCCTCTCGCGAAGAGGTCACCTTCGCCATCCCCGCCGAGCGCGGCGCCGTCGAGCTCGATCTCAGCCTGAACTTCCCCGTCAGCGACGTGCACACGGAGGCGCTCTCCGAAGCCCTCGCCGCGGCCGCGCAGCAGGGTGACCTTGCGTCGCTGTTCGACTACCACGCGCACGTGGGGGCGGCGCGGCATCGCGCCGCGGGGGCCGCCTGGATCCGGCGGACCGGACTCCCGGCCCGCGAGGAGGACGTCCTGGTCTGCGGCGGCGCGCAGCACGCGATGGCCGTCCTGTTCGCCTCGATCGCCCGTCCCGGAGACACCGTCCTCACCGAGGAGCTGACCTACCCGGGGATGAAGGCGGTCGCCAGCCTGCTGCACCTCCGGCTCCAGGGGGTGCCGATGGACGGCTCGGGCCTGAGGCCCGACGCCTTCGAGTCCGCCTGCCGCGCCGCTTCACCCAGGGCGCTGTACTGCATGCCGACGATCCACAACCCCACGTGCGCCGTGATGCCCGAGTCGAGGAGGAAGGAGATCGCGTCGATCGCCAGACAGCGCGGCGTGACGATCGTGGAGGACGACATCTACGGCTTTCTGGCGGCCAAGCCGCCGAAGCCGCTCGCCGCGTTCGCTCCAGAGATCAGCTACTACTTGACGAGCGCCAGCAAGAGCATCCTCCCCGGCCTCCGGATCGGCTACCTCCTGGCGCCGCGCGGAGCGGCCGGGCGGCTGGCAAGCCCCCTCTGGACCCTCGGCTTCATGGCGGTCCCTCTGATGGCGGAGATCACCGCCCGCTGGATCGCGGACGGGACGGCGGAGAAGTTCGTGAGATGGCGCCGGAAGGAGGCCGCCCTGCGGCAGAAGATCGCCCGTCGCATCCTGGGTGGGTTCGACTCCGCGGCGCACCCCTCCTCCTACCACCTCTGGCTGAGGCTTCCCGAACCCTGGCGCAGCGAGGAGCTGGTGGCGCAGGCGAAGCGCCGCGGCGTGGCGATCACGCCCTCGACCGCCTTCGTCGTCGGCCGCGGCGCCGAGCCTCACGCGGCCAGGATCAGCCTGGGAGGCCCGCGCGATCACGCCAGCCTGGAGCGCGCGCTCTTCATCCTGAAGGAGATCCTGGACGGCGCTCCCGAGCCGGGCCCCACGATCGTCTGAAGGGAACCGCTCCTGGCGCTTGACCGGCGCCACAGGCATAGATAGACTATGCCTATGTCACCTGATCCTCGGTCCAAGGGCGGCCTCGTTCCCGGGACCCTGATCCTCCTCGTGCTGCGCGTCCTGGAGCCGGGCACGCTCCACGGTTACGCCATCGCGCAGCGGATCCGCCAGCTCTCCGGCGACGTGCTCCGGGTGGAGGAAGGCTCGCTCTACCCCGCTCTGCAGAAGATGCTGAGGAAGGGCTGGGTGCGGGCCGAATGGGGGCTGTCGGACACCGGACGCCGCGTCCGCTCCTACCGGCTGACGGCCGCCGGCCGCAGACGGCTGGAATCCGAACGGGCCGGCTACGACCATGTCAGCCGTGCCATCCAGGCCGTCCTGAAGCTCGCGTGAAGGCCCGCCGATGAGGGAGCTGCTGCGGCGTCTCTGGTTCCTGTGGAACCGCGGTCGTCTCGAGCGCGAGCTGGCCGAGGAGATCGCCTGCCACCGCGAGCTGATGGCGGCCGACGGCCGGACGGCCCCCGGCGACGAGCTGCGCTTGCGCGAGGACGTCCGGGAGGTCTGGGGCTGGGACTGGCTGGATCGGCTGCGCCAGGATTTGATCTACGGGGCTCGGGTGCTCCGCGGCGCCCCCGGTTTCACCGTGACCGCCATGCTGGTCCTGGCCTTGGGGATCGGCGTCCCTCTCACTGCCTTTCGAGTCGCGCTGGCCGAGCTTCAAGGCGGGCCGGTGCCCGACCCGGCGACGCTGGTCCGCCTGACACGCCGCGCACCCGGCGTGCACGTGACCACCCTGAGCTATCCGGAGCTGGTCTTCTACGCCGGCCACGCCCGGTCGTTCCGAAGCGTCATCGGCTTGTCGCAGCGCAACCCGGCCGTCTTCAGCGAAGCGGCCGGCGGCGCTCCCGAGCCCATCCATGTGACGTTCTCCACCTCGAACCTCTTCGCCGAGCTGGGGATCGCTCCGGCCCTCGGGCGCGTGCTGACCCCGGGCGACGAGCGGCCCGATGCCGAGCCGGCCGCGGTCCTCGGCGAGTCGTTCTGGCGGCGCCGGCTGGGAGGCGATCCCGCCGCCATCGGCCGGACCATCCGCGTGAACGGCAAGCCTCTCCGCGTGGTCGGCGTGCTCCCTCGATCCCCGAGGGCGCGCGATGAGGTCTGGATGCCTCTGGTCCGCCAGCCCTACGTCATCGAGGGGAGCTCGCTGCTCACCGGCTGGAGCTCGGCCCTCGATCTCTATGGACGTCTGCGGCCCGGTGTGTCACCGCAGGCGTCGCAGGAGGAGACGCAGGCCCTGGCCGCCGTCCTGAGGGAGCGATGGCCCGACGTCGTCCGGGAGGGTGAGCGCCTCGAGGCCCGGCCCGTATCCGAGCTGGACCTCCACAGCGAGGAGTTCAGGATGGCGCTGACGTCCTCGGCTCTCGTGCTGCTGATCCTGGTCGCGGCCAGCGCCAACCTGGGAACGCTGGCGCTGGCCCGAGGCGTGGCGCGCGAGCGCGAGATCCGCGTCCGCATGGCCCTGGGAGCGGCCCGCCTGCGCATCGTGCGCCAGCTCTTCACCGAGTCGCTCCTGCTGGCCATGATCAGCGCTCTGTGCGCGCTCTTGCTCAGCACCGTCGTCCTGAAGGCGATCCAGCTCCAGCACGACCCCGAGGTGAGCCTGGTTCCCGACCTGCGCGCGCTCGCCGCCACCTTCCTCGCGGCGATCCTGGCGGCGCTGGTCTTCGGTCTCCTCCCGGCGTTCCGGCTGGCCAGTCTGGCGCCGCGCGCGGGACGCTCCAGGACCATCTTCCTGGGCGCTCAGGTCGCCGTGAGCTGCCTGCTGCTGGTCGTGTCCAGCCTCCTGGTCAACAGCCGGCAACGGCTCCGCGCCGCCGAGCCCGGCTTCGACCACCGCCATCTCCTCTCCATCTCGCCGGGCCTGAAGGCGCACGGCTACGGCGAAGCCGCCGCGCAGGCCTACCTGGATCTGCTCCGGGCGCGGGCGTCCGCGTGGCCGGACGTGAAAGCCACGTCCCAGGTCTGGCTCGCGCCGTGGGGGGACTTCCACATGGAGGCGGACTGGATGGGGCGCCGGTTCGCGGGCAATCGTGTGGACCCCCTGTTTCTGGACACCATGGGGATCCGCCTCCTGCGCGGGCGCAACGTCCAGCCGGGAGAAGACAGCGTGGCCATGGTCAATGAGGCCGCGGCGAGGGTTCTCTGGCCGGGACAGGAGGCCCTCGGGCAGCAGCTCCCCTGGAGCCCTCCTGGCCAGACCGTGGTCGGCGTCGTGGGCGACGCCTCGACCGCCTACGTGGGCCGCGCCGAGCCCCTGGAGTTCTACCTGCCGCCGTCCCCGGCCGATGCTCCGGAGTCCGTGCTGCTGGTCCGCGTCTCGGGATCGCCCCGCGATTCGGTCCGGCGCCTCCACGAGGCGGCCCGCGCGCTGGACGGCCGGCTGCAGCCGGCGGTGCAGGTCGTGACCGATGCGCACGACAGGGAGATGAGCAGAGCGTCCGCCGCGCTCGCCGTGATCGGGATCCTGGGCACCGTGGCCATCCTGCTCTCGGTCATCGGGCTGGCCGGCCTCGCCGGCTACACCGTGGCCCAGCGCACCCGCGAGATCGGAGTCCGCATCGCGCTCGGCGCCCGCGCCGGCCACATTGTCCTCGCCCTTCTGGCTCCCATGAGCCGTCCCATCGTGGCCGGCTTCGTCTGCGGCGCTCTCGGTGGCGCGGCCGTGGCCAGCGTCCTGCGGACCGGAATCCCCGCCCTGTCCGGACTCGACGTGTTCGCTCCTCTTCCCTACGTGATGGCCCTGGCATTCTTCGCGGTGGTGGTCGGGCTCTCCATCCTGGCGCCCGGACGGCGAGCCCTCCGCATCGATCCCCGTCAGGCGCTGCAGCACGAGTAGCTCCCCCGCGCTCCGCCCGCCGGCGGGCCCACCCCCTTGCGCCAGGCGGCCCGGTCGCATAGCCTATGCCCGGGCCGGCCGAGAAGGATCCTCACAGGAGAATCGGGATGCGACGGGCGACGCAGCTTGCTGCTGTGGTTGCGGTTCTGGCGGTGTCTTTCGGGCTGGCCATCGGACGGAGCGACGATCGGACGCTGACGGGCACGTACCGGTGGACGGATGGAGGGGCTGAAGGGGACCTGAAGGTGATCTTCACCCCCAACGGCGACGCGAAGTGGAACGTCGCCTTTCACTTCCGGTTCAGCGGAAGCGCCCATGTCTACTCGGGGTCGGCCGAGGGGTCACTCTCCGACGGCGCGCTCGAGGGGCGCGTGCTCAACGAGCAGAAGAACCGCTCGTTCGTGTTCAAAGGCACCTTCACCGGCGGAGAGTTCCAGGGCACTCACGCCGAGACGACCAGGGGGCGCGAGCAGGCCACAGGGACGCTGACGCTGAAGGCGCCCCCGCGTCGAGCCGCAGCGCTCCGGTCGCCGGGCGGACGCTAGCAAGCGCCCGCCTCAGGCCAGCCGCAGCGTTTCCGCCGCCCAGGTCGTGACCGTCTCCGCGATCTCGGCGAGCACCTCCGCGCCGCCGCGTCCCGAGGACTTCGGCGGATGGAAGGAGTGGTCCGCCCCCTGGAGGATGCTCAGCGTGGCGCCAGGGATAGGGGCGAGAAGCGGGCGAAGCCGGTCCAGATCGGCCAGCCGGTCGCGGGTTCCCTGCAGGAACAGCATCGGCACGGTGACGCGGGACAGGTGCGCCCCACGCTCGGCGGAAGGGCTCCCCGCCGCGTGCAGCGGGAAGCCGAACAACACGATCCCGCGCACCCCCTCCAGCTCTTCTGCGGCGGCCGCCAGCGAGGTCATGCGGCCCCCCATCGACTTGCCGCCCGCGAGCAGCGGCAGGCCGGGGGCCGCCGCTGCGGCCGCACGCACCGCCGCGCGCACCGCCGCCTGGAGCACGGCAGGGGGATCGGGCCTGCGCGACGCCCTCTGCATGTAGGGAAACTGGTAGCGCAGAGTCGCCATCCCGCGCCTCCCGAGCTCCGCCGCCGCCGACTCCATGAAGGGGTGGCGCATCCCGGCCCCGGCGCCATGGGCGAGCACCAGCAGGCACCTGGCGCCGGCCGGGCGCGCCAGCAGCCCCGCCACCTCGCCCGCCCGTCCACCGGCATCGAAGGACACCTCGTGCGGTGTCGTGGCCGCGCTCATGCCGGTCCCCCTTTTCCGGCGATCCATCGCGTGGCTCGGTGCTGTCCGCCTCCCGGCATCATCCGCCGATGGTCCTCCATGTGCGCTCCGTGGCGGCCTGGGACTCCTCCACTGTGAACGTGAGCGACGCCATCGCGCGGCCATCCTCGGTTTCGGCGGTCACGCGCCACCGGCCGGGCTCGAAGTTGGACTTCACGGCATAGGCCCTGTATCCCTCCGAGCGCCCCCCGGCCACCGGCAGGCGGATGCGGTCCCTCGTGCTCCAGCCCCCGGCGCCCTTGTGCTCCCAGCGCGCGTAGACCTCGTGACGGAACCGGGTGGGCGCGAACACGCGCACGAAGTAGTGCAGGCGATCGCCGGGTCCCTTGCGGAACGGGCGCGAGTCGCGGCGCCAGAACAGATGGAGCGGAGGCTTCTCGTAGGTCAGCACGAACGAATTCCCCTCGCGCCGGACGTCGTGATAGATGCCCTGGAACTGCACGGAGAGGGGAACGGGAGGGATCAGCCGGAAGACGTACAGACCCCCGATGACGGCACAGACGGCGAGGGCCGGCATGAACAGCCGCACACGGATCGTCCGGGGATCGGCCTCCTTCACCGCCAGCCGGCCGGCCACGAGCCACACCACGCCGGCCGAGGCCCCCAGCGCGAGCAGGAACACCCCGCCGGACATGCGTCCGATCAGGATCGGGACGAAGTAGTTGAGGAACGAGAAGACGCAGAAGGCGTAGAGGCCGAGGCGAAGCCGGTAGCCCGCGCGCCTCACCTGCGGCATCTCGTTGAAGACCATCAGGGCCACGAGCAGGACGAAGAACACGAGCGGTCGCGCCCTGGTGCTGCTCTTGAGGTAGAGCACGACGTACGCGCTGAGCAGCCCACCATAGAAGAAGTGCAGGACCTCGACGTTGTAGGCCCAGAGCCGCTCCATCTTCGCGGGCGGCTTCCACTGTCCGGCCGCCTCGCGATGTTGATGGATCAGCATCAAGGTGAGGGACGCGAGATAGAACACCTGGATCGACAGATCGGTCCAGGCGTCGATGCGCCGGATGGTCACGAGGTCGAACAGGAACCCGGCGGCGAACATCACCACGTTGGAGCGGCGCCGCAGAAGGTCGAGGATCCCCGCCGGCGGCGCCGGCAGCCGTTCGGCGTGTGACACCATGCCCGCCATTAATAGTGCTCATGGCGGCGGGAGTCGAGCGCCGGAAACCCCTTGCACTCGGTCCTGCTTGTGGCCCGACCGCCGAAGGGGGTATCCTCGCGGGCCCGGCGGCCTGGGCGGGCTCCGGCGCGAGCCGCGAGGAGGGTCCTTTCCGTGCGTTGCAGAGTGACGTTCTGCTCCTTCGCCGCGATCGCGGCGATCGCATCCACCACCGCGCTTCAGGCCAAGGCCGATCTCGTGATCCTGGTGAGGCACGCGGAGAAGTCGTCCGGGGCCGACGACCCCGATCTGGCGCCGGCGGGCCGTGAGCGCGCCGAGGCGCTGGCCCGGGCGCTTGCGCACGTGCCCCTCACCGCCGTCATCACCACCCAGTACCGCCGCACCGCGCTCACCGCGGCGCCGGCCGCGCGGCAGCAGAACCTGGCGCCGCGCGTGGTGGCCTCGGCGGGCGACGTGGCGGCGCACGCGGCGGCCATCGCCGCCGCGCTGGGCGATCTGCCCGATGGAACGGCCGCGCTGGTGGTGGGACACAGCAACACCATCGCCCCGATCATCGCCGCGCTGGGCGGCCCGCAGGTGCCCAACCTCTGTGACGCCGAGCACGGCATCCTGTACGTGCTGCATCGAAGCAAGCCGGACCAGCCGGCCCGGCTGCTGAAGTCCCGTTATGGAGCGCCCGACCCCCCGCAGGCCGAGGCCTGCGCAGTGAGCCGCTGAAGCCCGCGGGGACTCCGCGGACGGTGTCGTGTGCGCCGCAGCACGCGGCGTCCCTCGGCCGGTTGCTCCCCTGCCGGAATCGTGGCACGATCCGCCGCTCTGCACCGGAGAGACCATGGCCGGGATTCCATCTCACGCCGACCCGCAGCAGATCCTCGAGTCCGTGTTCGGCTACCGGGAGTTCCGTCCGGGGCAGCGCCACATCATCGACGCCGTGCTCTCCGGCCGGGATTGCATCGGCGTCATGCCGACCGGGGCCGGCAAGTCCCTGACATTCCAGATCCCGGCCCGGATCCTGCCCGGCACCGTGCTGGTGATCTCCCCTCTCATCTCGCTGATGAAGGACCAGGTGGACGAGCTGGTCCGGCTGGGCTTCCGGGCGGCGGTCATCAACTCCACACTCGACCACGGCGAGCGCAGGCAGCGGCTGGGACGCCTCCGCCGCGGCGAGCTGGAGCTGGTCTACGTGGCCCCCGAGGGGATCGAGGGGTCCATGGGACGCTTCATCGCCGAGGCGGCCGTGAGCCTGGTGGTGGTGGACGAGGCGCACTGCATCAGCCACTGGGGCCATGACTTCCGTCCCGCGTACAGGAAGCTCCGGCGGCTCAAGGAGGAGCTCGGCGACATCCCCGTTCTGGCCCTGACCGCCACGGCGACGCGGCCCGTCGTGGGGGACATCATCCGCCAGTTGGGTATGCGCAAACCGGACGGCTTCAAGGGTTCCTTCTTCCGCCCGAATCTCCACATCACGGCTCAGAAGAGGGGCCAGGGCAGGAACACCCGGGCCGACATCCTGGGCCTCATCCGAAGGCACGACGGTGAGAGCGGCATCGTCTACTGTCTGGGCCGGAAAGGAGTGGAGTCCACCGCCGCGTGGCTGAGACTCCAGGGGATCAACGCCGCCCCCTACCACGCCGGGCTGGAGCCGGAGGCGCGCACCGCCGCCCAGGACGCCTTCGCGCGCGACGAGATCGACGTCATCGTCGCCACCGTGGCTTTCGGGATGGGCATCGACAAGAGCAACGTCCGGTTCGTCATCCACCGCGACATGCCGAAGAGCGTCGAGGCCTGGTACCAGGAGATGGGCCGAGCCGGACGGGATGGGCTCCCCAGCGACTGCATCCTGATGTACTCCTGGGCCGACGTGATCGGGTACGACCGCTTCCTCGCCGGCATCGAGGACGAGGCCGTGCGCACGGCGACCCGGCGCAAGACGGTGGAGATGTTCGAGCTGGCGGACCGGCCAGGATGCCGCCATCAGGCCGTCACCGCCTACCTGGACGAGCGGATCGACCCCTGCGGCGGGTCCTGCGATCACTGCCGGGGGGCCGGCCTGGAAGCCCTGGTGGCGCCGGTGAAGACGATCGTCCCGCGCCAGAAGGCCGCTCTCGCCTGCTCCGGCCCGGCGGACCCGGCGCTCTTCGAGAAGCTCCGGACCCTGCGCAAGCGGATCGCCGATGAAGAGGGGGTTCCCGCCTACATCGTCTTCAGCGACGCGGTCCTCCAGCAGATGGCCGCGCACGTGCCCACGAGCCGCTCCGCGCTGCTGGCCCTCTCCGGCGTGGGCCCGGTGAAGCTGGAGCGCTACGGCGAGAGGTTCCTGAGAATCCTCGAGGAGCACTGACTCCCGCAGTCTCTTGCCGGCTCGCGCCGCCGGGCCCATATTGCGCGCGTGGCCCGACGAAAGGCGCAGGGTGGCGCGGCATGGAATGCTATCCGTCGAAGCTGAAGCTGCTCGGCCTGCTCGCCCTGACCTGCGCCATGGTGGGCGTCTGCTACTTCTGCACGACACTGGCCGGCCTGCTGCCGCAGGTGGTCGGATGGATCGGGGTCGGATTCTTCGGGCTGGGGTTCATCGTGATCCCTGTCCTCTTCTTTCGCTCCGGCCCGCAGGTGCTGATCACCCATGAAGGGATCGACGACCGCCGGCTGAAGATCGGCACGATCCCGTGGGAGGCCGTCCGGTCCCTGTCGATCCGCTCGGTGGAGGCGACGAAGTTCCTCTGCGTCGAGCTGTTCGATCCCGAGGCCTACCTGTCACGTCTACCTCGCTGGACGCGGCCGCTGCGGGTCGTGGCCGAAGCGACCGGCCTGCCCGCGCTGACCGTCGGCTTCTCGGGCCTGACCCCTGGAATCAAGGAGGTGTGGGCACACCTCCAGAGCCAGGCTCGTGGGCCGAACGGCTCCGCGCTGCGTGCGGCGCTGGAGCCCGAGCGGCGGTTCGTCGTGCGTCTGTCCGGCCCGGAAGTCCTGTGCGAACGGCCGGACGGCACGGTGGAGCGCGTCCACTGGGCCGATCTCCAGAGCGTCGAGGTCCTCACGACGGACAAGGGACCGCACGCTCCCGACGTCTTCTGGGTCCTGCACGGGACGGACGGCGGCTGCGTCGTCCCGCAGGGCGCCACGGGCGACGGTGAGCTGCTCGAGCGGCTTCAGCGGTTGCCCGGCTTCGACAACAAGGCCTTCATCGAGGCCATGGGCTCCTCTGCCAACGGACGGTTTCTCTGCTGGCGGAAGCCGGCATGACCCGGCCCTCCGATGCGTGTCAGGAGTCCGCCGCGCGCGCGCAGAGACCTCGACTCAGCGCGTCGACGGCCCCTTCCCGGAGCCCTTCGCCTGCGCGGCGCGGAACCTTTCGTTGAGCATGGCGTTGACCGTCTCGTCGGCCGGGCGGATCTCGAAGGGCCCCATCTTCAGGCCTGGGTGCTTCGAGATCAGCTCGATCGCCTCGGCCATGTCCTTCGCCTCCAGCACGCCGATCCCGCCCAGGACCTCCTTGGTCTCGGCGTAGGGGCCGTCGGTCACCACCGTCCTGCCGTCCCTGTGCCGCAGGGTCTTCGCGGTGCTGGTGCCCTGAAGGGCTTCCCCACGGTCGGTCCAGTGGCCGTCGCGCCACAGGATCTCGTCGTAGGCCAGGCACTCTTCCATCAGCCTCTCCTGCTCCTCCTTGGCCTTTCGCTCCCATCCCTTCTCGTCGAAGTACCCGAGGCAGACGAATCTCATGATGTCCTCCTTCCTGGTGGCGTCGTTTTTCCGCCTTCAGAGAATAGTCGAACGGCGGCCGGCGGAATCGACATCGTCGGGAAGGAGCCGATCGCCTCAACCCCGAGGAGGGAGCAGGTGCGCCCGGCCCTGTTCCTTGCCGCTCGCTTCCCGGCGGCCCTCCTGGAGCCGGACGAAGACGTCGGACAGCCGCGTGCTGAGCAGCGGCACGCTCTCGGCTCCGGACACGTTGCTGGCCACGGCGATGGCGATGCGGTGCTCGGGAACGGTGGCGAGCGCCGCGGTCCCGCCGGAGACGTGCCCTCCCAGGGTCACCGCCGACAGGAAGCTCCGCCTCACGGCGTCCCCGAGCCCCTGGCCCACGATCCGCGTGGGGCTTGCGCCGGGGCCCGCGGGGACATAGCGCACGACCCAGCCGAGCGCCTGTCCCGTGGACTCTCCCGACGCCAGCCGCACCGGAGTCTGCAGCTCGGCCACGGTGGCCGCCTGGAGCAGCGCGTCGCCCATCATGGCGGAGCCGAAGCGCGCCAGGTCCGACGGAGTGGACAGGAAGCCGCCGGCCGGCAGGATGCACGAGAGGTCCACTTCGGGCGCGTCTTGCAAGCCGTGGCGCGGGTTGAGCATCACGCTGGGATAGTAGAAGTGGGCGCTTCCGGGCTCGGCGCGCGAGGCGATATCGGCCATGGTGCTCTCCATGCCCAGCGGAGTCAGGATCTCGCGTTGCACGAAATCGAGATAGGGCTCGCCGGCCGCCCCGGCCACCACGGCGCCCACCAGCACCCAGCCGAACGTCGAGTAGGCGGACTTCGTCCCCGGACGGAACCGCAGCCGGTCTTCGGCGAAGATCGCCAGGCGCTGGACGTCGTCCCCGCAGGCCGCCTGCCCGAAGACCTCCTCCTCACCATGGTAATGGCGGACGCCGGCCGTGTGGGACATGAGCTGGCGGGTGCTGATGGGCCACTCCTTTTGCGGGAAGCCCGGCACGTAGCGCTGCACGGGGGCGTCGAGGTCCAGGCGGCCGCGCTCCGAAAGCAGCCCTACGGCGGCGGCGGTGATGGTCTGCGAGACGCCGCCGATGCGCAGCAGCGTGGCGGGGGTCACCGGCGCCTGGCTCTCCAGGTCCGCCCGGCCGAATCCTTCCGCCCAGACGATCTCTCCGTCCACCGCCACCGCCAGCGACAGGCCGGGCAGCCTCTCCTCCGAGATGAGCGTGCGGGCGATGGCGCGCCCCTCCTCGACCGCCTCCCGGTAGGCGGCCGAGGGCGGCTCCGCCACGCGCGACGGCAGCGCACCGGGAACCTCGGGCGGGACCGTCATGCACCCCCACGCGGCCACGGCCGCCAGGACCAGCGGCAGGGGGCCGCCGAGGAAAGCCGTCAACGGTGAGGAAGCCGGGTGAGAGCCGGAAGGTCTGTCGTCCATGAGGATCTCCATCGCTGAAGGATTGCTCCAGTGCAATCGCGCACCCAATGTCCGCCCTCCGCCGGCCGAAGACCTGAACGTCTCCTGAGCAGGACATGATGATTCGGTGAGGCCGATGCCGCTCTGGGCCGTTTCGGGCCGCTGAGGGGCCGGCGGAGCCGTGGAAGAGACATGACCGGGCCCCAAGTGATTGGGCTGCAGCGGGATCCGCTGGATGGTACACCCGGAAGGCCGTCCTGCACGACGGGCGCCCGCGGCCTCGACCGGCTCTGAATAACGCCATTGGCCACAATGATTTATGCCTGGGGGCACGAGAATGCACGTCAACGGGAAACCGGCACCGGTCTTTTGTTGTTGACCGCCGACAACAAGCGCGGTATGTTGTCGAGCGTCGTCAACAAGGAGGGCCGATGGCGCCGACAAGAACCGACCGGCTGCAGGGGCATCTCGACCTGCTCATCCTGAGGGCTCTGGCCGGCGGCCCCATGCACGGCTGGGCCGTCGCGCAACGTCTCGACATGATCTCCAGGAGCGTCCTGCAGGTCGGCCAGGGGTCCATCTACCCCGCGCTCCGCCGGCTGGAGAACGAATCCTGGATCACCGCCGAATGGGGCATCTCGGAGGCGGGGCGCCGGGCGCGCTTCTACCGGCTGACGCCGGCAGGCCGCCGGCAGCTCGAGCGAGAGCGGGCGCTCTGGAACGAGCTGGCCGAAGCCATCCAGCGCGTGCTCGAGATGGCCTAGAGATCCCGATGAGCGCGGCGCTGAAGCTCTTTCGCCGTCTGCGGGCGATGGTCCGGCGCCCGCGGCTCGATCGGGAGCTGGACGAGGAGCTCCAGCTCCATATCGAGCTGGAGTCCCGCAAGCTGGCCGGCCAGGGAGTCGCCCCTTCCGAGGCCCGGCGGCGGGCCCTGGTCGCTTTCGGGGGGCTGGAGCGGTACCGCGAGGCGGCCCGGGACGCCAGCGGGGTGCGCCCCCTCGAGGACTTCGTGCGGGACCTGCGTCTCGGCCTGCGCGCGCTGCGGAAGCGGCCCGGCTACACCTCGATCGTCCTGTCCATCCTGGGCGTCGGGATCGGGGGTTCGGCCGCCCTCTTCGGGGCGGTCCACGGGATCCTGCTGAGGCCGATGCCCTATCCCGATGCTCACCGCATCATGACGGTCTGGCAACAGGACCGGAAGACCGGGGAACAGCAGGAGTTCGCGCCCGCCAACTTTCTCGACCTGCGCGAGCGGAGCGCATCGTTCGAGCGCCTGACGGCGATCGAGCCGTTCGGGCTCGACTGGGAGAGCCCGGAGGGACCTGTCTATCTCCCCACCTGGCTCGTCTACGAGGGCTTCTTCGAGCTGTTCGGGACGCAGCCTCTCCTCGGCCGGGCCTTCCGGCCGGACGAGCATGCTCCGGGGCGGGGACAGGTTGTCGTGCTTGGCTTCCGCGTCTGGAAGACACGATTCGCTGGAAGCGAGGACGTCGTGGGCCGGATGCTCAAGCTCGACGGCAAGCCGTACGTCGTCGCCGGGGTCATGCCGGAGGGCTTCGCCATGCCCGGTGACGACGCGGTCTGGGCTCCGAAGGTCCAGGAGGGGTGGGAGAGCCGGTCCCGCACCAGCCGCTTCTATTCCGTCTTCGGGAGACTGCGTCCCGGCGCCGGCATCGATGAAGCCCGGGCGGAGCTGGGCTCCATCGGTGCCCGGCTCCTCCGCGAGCACCCGCTGTCGAACGCGGATCTGGGGATGACGCTGGTGCCTCTTCCCGAGCACGTCGTGGGCGGCCTCCGCCGGGCTCTCCTGATGCTGCTCGGCGCGGTAGGCTTCCTGCTGGCCGTCGTGACGGCGAACCTGGCCAGCATGCAGCTCGCGCGGGCCGCCGGCCGCAGACGCGAGTTCGCGGTGCGCGCCGCGCTGGGCGCTGGCGCCGGACGACTCGCTCGCCAGCTCCTCACGGAGAGCCTCCTGCTGGCCGCGGGGGGCGCGGTCCTCGGATTCGCCCTGGCGGGGGCGTCCCTCCACGGGGCGCGTCTTTGGGCGCCCGCTCATCTGCCCCGCGTCGCCGAGCTGCGCGCGGACGGTGTCGTGCTGGCCTTCGCGGCGGGACTGAGCCTTCTGGCCATGCTCTCCACCGGGGTGCTTCCCGCCCTGGTGGCGAACCGGGCGCACTTGCAGGGGATCCTGGCTCTGGGAGGCCGCGGCGCCACGGGGGGCAGGCGGATCGCAGGCATGCAGAGCGCGCTCGTGGTCGTCCAGCTCGGGCTGTCGCTCGTCCTTCTCATCGGAGCCGGCTTGCTGGTCCGGAGCTTCGTCCTGGTGCTCGGCGAGCAGCGGGGGTTCCTGACGGACGGCGTCGTCTCGGTCACCGTGCAGACGTGGGGGTACTACACCAAGGGCCCCGACCGGGTCCGCTTCGTTCGCGAGGTGATCGAGCGCCTCAGCCGGCAGCCCGGGATCCAGAGCGCGGGGATGGCCTCGTCGGTCCCGCTCATGGAGACGATCGGCGCCGAGCGGGCACCCTTGACGATCGAGGGAGCGCCGCCCGCGGACAGCCCGCCGATGGTGCAGTTCACAGTGGCCACGCCGGGCCTCTTCGGCGCTCTGGGCATCCCCCTGCGCCGGGGCCGCCTCCTGGACGACCGTGACGGAGCCGATTCGCCGTCTGTCGTGCTCGTGAACGAGGCCTTCGCCCGCCACCACTTCCCGGGCGAAGAGGTGCTCGGCAAGCGCCTCGTGCTCGGCGGCTCGCTGGAAAGCCGCCTGCAGGAGCCGGCCAGCCGGGAGATCGTCGGCGTGGTCGGCGACGTGCGCCGCCACGGGCTCCACGAGGCGGCCAGGCCGGGGGTCTATCTGCCTCACGCCCAGTCCCCCACCGGAGCGAACGCCTTCATCGTGCGGGGAAGCCTGGACCCGGGACACCTGCTGCGCCGGATCAAGCAGGTCATCTGGGGGATCCATCCCGCCATTCCGATTCACCGGGAAACGACCATGGCCGATCTCGTCGGCGTGTCGGTGCGCGAGCGCCGCTTCCTGCTGGCGCTGCTGAGCGGCTTCGCAGCGGCCGCCCTGGGCCTGGCCGCCGCCGGGCTCTTCGGGCTGATGAGCTATGTCACCGGCGAGAGGACGCGCGAATTCGGCATCCGCATGACGCTGGGAGCGCCGCCGCGGCAGGTGTCCTCTCTCGTGCTGAAGCGGGCCATCGGCCTGGCCGCCGCCGGCATCGGCCTTGGCCTGGCCGGCGCGGCCGGTCTGACCCGGATCCTGGCCGGGTTCCTCTATGGCGTGACCTCGATGGACCCGGCGACGTTCGCGGCTGGGGCGGCCACCCTCTTGGCCGTCACCGTCCTGGCGACCTGGTGGCCGGCCCGGCGGGCCGCGCGGATCGACCTGGTCGAAACGTTGCGCCAGGAGTAGCCTTCCCCCTCCGGCCGGCCCGCTCACCGCGCCGGCCACGATGCCGCCGCCGGCCGAACTCTCCTATAATGATGCGCCCGCCGCGGCGCCCGCGGCCCAGCGCTTCGTCTTCGTCCAGTGGAATCGTGGCCACGGCATGAAGAGCAGACTCGGCTTGTGGATGTGCGTTTCGCTGGTGGCCGGCAACATGATCGGCTCCGGCATCTTCCTGCTGCCTTCCTCGCTGGCACCCTACGGCAGGATCAGCATCCTGGGGTGGCTCATCACGTCGGCGGGCGCCGTGGCGCTGGCCGTGGTCTTCAGCCGGCTCGCCCGCAGGGAGCCCTCGGCAGGCGGGCCCTACGCCTACACGCGCGCGGTCTTCGGTGACTTCGCCGGCTTCCTCGTCGGCTGGGGCTACTGGATCTCGATCCTCGCCACCAACGCCGCCCTGGCCGTGGCTTTCGTCAGCTACCTGACCCGCTTCTTCCCTTCCCTGGCACGCGACCGGGCGGCCGCGGCCGTGGTGGCGCTCGGCGCGGTCTGGTTCCTGACCGGAGTCAACGCGCTGGGCGTGCGGGCGGGGGGCCGTATGCAGGTGATCACGACGGGGCTCAAGGTCCTGCCGCTTGCCGCCATCGCCCTGTTCGGGCTCGCGCACCTCGACGTCGCCAACTTCGAGCCCACGGACGAGATCGCGGACAACCCCGTGAGCTCGACCACGGCGGCGGTGACGCTCACCCTGTGGGCCTTCCTCGGCCTCGAGTCGGCCACCATCCCGGCGGAGGACGTGCGGGATCCTCGGCGCACGATCCCTCGTGCCACCTTGATCGGCACGGTGGCGACCGCGGTCCTCTACATCGCCACCACGACCGCCGTCATGGGGGTGATGGACACCGCCCGGCTCTCCTCCAGCGAAGCGCCGTTCGCGGAGGCCGCCTCCTTGATGTGGGGGGGATGGGCGGCGGACCTCGTCGCGGCGGGCGCCGTGATCTCATGCTTCGGCGCGCTCAACGGGTGGATCCTGCTGCAGGGAAGACTCCCCCTCGCCACCGCCTGCGACGGCCTCTTCCCGGCCCTCTTCGCCCGCGTGTCGCGCAGCGGGACGCCCCTCGCCGGCATGCTCATCTCCAGCGTGCTGGTCACCGCCCTGATCGGGATGAACTACACCCGCGCGCTCGTGCCGCTGTTCACCTTCGTGATCCTCCTGGCGACCTTCTCCTGCCTGGTCCCCTACCTCTTCTCGGCCCTGGCGGAGATGGCCTTCACGCTGCGCGAGCGGCGCGGCGGCGGACGCCCCCTCTTCCCCCTTCACCTCTCGGTGGCCGCGACCGCCTTCCTGTACGCGATCTGGGCCGTCGCCGGCGCGGGCCGGGAGGCTGTCGGCTGGGGCCTTCTCCTTCTTGCCGGCGGCATCCCGGTCTACGGGCTCATGAAGCGGCGGCGGCCGGGAGGTGCCCCGTGAGCCGGCCGGCGCAGTCCGACGTCGGCACCCTGCTGAGCGTCCTGCTGAAGCACGCGCGCGATGCGTTTCGCGACGAGGCGGCGGTCCGCGCGGCGTGGCGCGGGCTGAACTATCTCGCGCCCCCCCACCCGGGCCGCGCCGCCGCCGAGTACGAACGTTTCGCGGCGGCGATCGAGGAGATGGGGGCCCGCATCCACTGGATGCCGCCCGATGACGCCACCGGCCTCGACTCCCTGTACGTGCGCGACGCCTCCATCGCCTCGAGCCGGAGCATGATCCTGTGCAACATGGGCAAGGCGGCGCGCTCGACGGAGCCGGCGGCCCACGCCGAGGCCTTCCGCAAGCTCGGGATACACGTGGCCGGCGCCGTCACCGGAGAGGGCAAGGTCGAAGGAGGGGACGTCGTCTGGCTCGACGAGACGACACTGGCCGCAGGGCGAGGCTACCGCACCAACGACGAGGGCATCCGCCAGTTGCGGGGGATCCTCGGCGAGGGGACCGACGTCGTCGTGGCCCCTCTGCCGCACTGGCGCGGCCCCGCCGATGTCTTCCATCTGATGTCGATCCTCAGCCCCATCGACCGCGACCTGGCGCTCGTCTACTCTCCTCTGCTGCCGGTCCCCTTCCGGGAGCTGCTGCTGTCGCGCGGGTTCGGCCTCGTGGAAACTCCCGACGAGGAGTTCGAGAGCATGGGATGCAACGTCCTGGCCCTCGGCCCGCGCCGCTGCCTCATGCTCGACGGCAACCCCGTCACGCGGAGCCGCCTGGAGAAGGCGGGAGCGGAGGTCGCGGTCTTCTCCGGCGAAGAGATCTGCAGGAAAGGATCGGGAGGCCCTACCTGCCTGACGCGGCCGATCCTGAGATCGTGAGCCGGCCGCCTCATGCCGCTACGAGCCGCTCCTCCGCTCCCGGCCGGGGTTGATGTTCTTGTTGTGGCGGAAGGCATTGTCGGGGTCGTACTTGGCCTTCACCTCGGCCAGCCGCCGGTAGATGCGATCGCCGTAGGCTTCCCGGACGCGGCTGGTGTCGTCGTCGGAGTCGAGGAAGTTGACGTAGACGCTGCCGGCACGGTGCGGCTGGAGGGCCTGGAGGAACCGCCGCGCCCACGCGGTCTCGGCAGCAGCACGCTCGGCTGGCTCGTCGGGGAGCCACACGCCATCGATGATGATGTTGTGGGCCACGCCGCGGCCGGCATAGGCGGTGGCGTCGCCGGGGACTCGGCGGACCGCGCCGCCCATGTGGAACATCGCCGAGTACGACCTCGGTGAGCCTGCGGCGTAGGCGTGATCCGCGATGACGGCGATGGCGGCATCGGAGAGGCCGGCGAGGTCCGTGGACTTCCAGTAGTAATGCCAGCCGTGGAGGACGGTGTCGTCGAGGGCGCACTGGTGGGCCGCGTAAGGGGTCGGTGAGATCAAGTCCACGAGCGGCGTCCCCAGCCGGCGGAGGGCCCGCACGGCGCGCTCGCCGTCTCCGACGGCGCCGGCGTAGCAGCAGGCGACGGCGATGGCCGGCTTCCAGTGCAGCTCCTCGGGGATGACCGGCAGCGGCGGGACGGTTCCGAGCCTGACGACGGTGCCGAGCTCGTCGGGCGCCTCCGCGGCGAAGTCCCGGTAGAAGCGCAGCACCTCGAGGGTGTCCTCAGCCGCCCAGAAGATCGGTCCGGCCATCACCGTCGGGCCGACGGGATGCAAAGCGAACCGGAACGAGGCGACGACTCCGAAGTTGCCGCCCCCGCCTCGCAGCGCCCAGAACAGATCCGGGTGTTCGCCGGCGGATGCCGTGACGATGCGGCCTTCGGCGGTCACCACCTCGGCCGCGAGCAGGTTGTCGACGCTGAGCCCGTGCCGGCGCATGAGGAAGCCGATGCCACCGCCGAGGGTGAGCCCGGCGACGCCGGTGTGGCCGACGATGCCGCCGGTGGTGGCCAGGCCGTGGGCCTGGGTCTCCCGGTCGACGTCGCCCCAGAGAGCGCCACCCTGCACCAGGGCCGTGCGGCCGGCGGGGTCCACCCACACGGCCCGCAGGCCCGAGAGGTCGATGACGATCCCCCCGTCGCACACCGCGGTGCCGGCCACGTTGTGCCCCCCGCCCCGGACGGCGATCTCCAGGTCGTGGTCACGGGCGAAGCGCACGGCCGCGGCCACGTCGGCGGTCCCCATGCATCGGGCGATCAGCCGGGGCCGGCGGTTGACGGCGCCGTTCCACACGGCCCGGGCGGTGTCATAGTCGGCGTGGCCAGCGGTGATCAGCCGTCCCCGGAATCCGTCGATCTCCATCGCGTGCCTCCTCTCTGAGGTCCTTGCTCGTGGTCGGTGTGGGATCTCGTCTCTCGACGGCCCATCGGACCAGGATGGAGGGCGACGGTCAAGTCAACAATCTGGACTTCACAGCCGAAGGCAGGCTTGCCATACTGGGTCGTGCGGACATACGGCCAGTACTGCCCCATCGCCCGTGGCGCCGAGATCTTCGCCGAGCGCTGGACGCCGCTGATCATCCGCAACCTGCACCTGGGCTGCGAAAGGTTCAGTGAGATCCTCGAGGGCGCGCCGGGGCTCTCCCGCACCCTCCTCTCGCAGCGGCTCAGGCAGCTCGAAGGGCTCGGCATCGTCGCGTCGACGCCCAAGCGCGACGGGCGGGGCCGCCGCTACGAGCTGACGGCCGCCGGTCACGACCTGTTCCGGGTCTGCGAATCGCTCGGGGAGTGGGGTGCCCGGTGGCTCGAGATCGCCCCCCCGCACCTCGATCCCTTCGTGGCTCTGTGGTCGATGGGCAACGCCCTGCGCCGAGACCGGCTCCCGGACCGACGCGTCGTCATCCGCTTCGACTTCACCGGCCGCCAGCTCCGCGAGCGGTTCTGGCTGCTGATCGAACGGGGAGACACCGAGATCTGCAGGCAGTACCCGGGACTCGACGAGGATCTCTACATCACGGCGGAAGCCGAAGCCTTCGTGAAATGGCACGCCGGCCAGCTCGCCTGGGCCGAAGCCACCCGCGACCGCCGTATCCAGCTCGATGGTCCCTCGTGGCTGGTACGGGCCTTCCCCACCTGGAACGCCCGCAGCGCCTTCGCCCACATCAAGCCGGTCTCCCGCGCCAGGACTCCGGGCCGAGGTGGCCGTGGCCCCCGAGGATCCTGAAATCTCGAGCCGTCGGCGGTCTAAGGCAGATCGTCGAGCGGCGGGTGGATCGCCGGCGGACGGTCGAAACGAACCTGCTCGACGTCGGCCCAGGGCACGTGCTCGGGGCGCGGGAGGCCCTCGGCGAAGATCAGCATGCCGGCATTCCCCTCGCCGAGGTCGCCGGCCAGCTCGAGCTGCAGCTCCCCGCCGTGATGGAGGGTCACCCTGGCATGCCCGGAGCCGCGGGGCTCGCTGCCCGGGAGCACGACCGAAGCGACCAGGCCGAACGGGATCGTGAAATCCACGCCCTGAGACGGCGCGTCGAACGTCTCGGTGGTCTCGCTCTCGTCGAGGTCATAGACGAGACGGCCGGCCAGGCGGCGGCCGCCGCGCGTGGTGACGCTGCCAGTGAGCGGGCGCCCTGGAGGGAAATCGTCGTAGCCGGGACCGCTGCCGCCGGGGGTGAAGTCCACGCGCTGGAAGGCCTCCCAGGAGACCAGCACCCGTCCGTAGCGCCGGTCGTCGACGTAGATGCCGCGGTGGCCCTCGCCGGTGTCGCCGGTGCCGGAGAGCAGGATCTCGCGGCCGTCAAGCAGCGTCACCACAAGGCCTGAGGGTGAGCGCCGGGCGATGGAGCGGATGGTGTCGAACCGCAGACGGCTCGGCGTGCCGCCGGCGGTGCGGCCGTCGAGGAGGTCGGTGCCGATGCACTCTTGCCGCCGCCATTGGACGAAGCCGGTGAAGTCGCCCTGGGCCGTGCGCACCGTGCCGTGCAGCCGGTGGGGGCCGGCGCCCGGCCGGGCGGCGGACAGGAACTCGATGGCGAGGATCCGCCGGGAAGAGAGGTCCACGACGCCGCGCTCCGCGTCCCACACCCGCACTCCATCGTCGAAGTCGTTGGCGGACAGGCGGTCGAGATCGAACACCGTCCCGCTCTTGAGCGTCACCCGTACGTCGCCGGCCTGAAAAAACAGCCGCTGCGCCGGTGTCCCTCGCGCCTCGATGCGCGCGATGTCGCCGAAGCGCCCCATGAAGGGACGGCCCAGGGGGATGGGATGCTCCCGCCGGGCGATCTCGAACCCGAAGAACTCGACCCGGCGACGCTCCGTGGGCAGCCGCTCGGCCGGCACGTGGGAGGCCCACGGGTTCTCGTCCTTGAAGCCGTTGAAGTAGTCGCCCCAGAAGGCCTCTTCATTGCCTCCCCAGCGCAACCGGCCCTCGTAGACCTGGCCATCATCCGTGCTGATGCGGCCGTAGAGGAAGGCCTGGTGGGCCTCCGCCGCCGTGGAGGGGGTGGGGGCGGGCGAGGCCACGGCGCCGCCGGTGTGCTGCTCGAGGGCCCGGTGAGCGGCGGCAAGGGAGAGAAGGCCGAGCACGGCGGCGAAGGCGCCGGCGGCGATCGTGGCGCTCTTCATGGTCGGTTCTGCGGCAGAGGTTGTGCCATCACGATGGACTCCTTCCAGAGTGGGTTGAATCCGTAGACTCGCACGATGGAATGTCCACCACCCACAGGGTGAAGTCCTGAACGTCTCCTCAGCAAGATATGATGATTCTCTGAGCTGCCGCTCCAGCACGCCAGCCTGACTCGCCTTCACGAGCCCGAAGGCTTCGATCGCTAAGACGGATCCCGTTCCGGAGGGACGGACAGGTAGGGGGCTCAGCTCCCCGGGATTCCGCGCGCCTCCCGCCGGGCCATCCGGCGCATGGCGCAGGTGCCGCGAACCTCGGCTGTGCCCGAGAAAGGCTCGGCGGACACGAGGCGCCCCGTCACCTCGAACCTGACCGGCCCGCACTCTTCCGCCGGCGGCGGGACGTCGGTCCGCCTCAGGCGCAGCAGCAGCTCGGCGGCGCCATCCTCGTCCGTGTCCCCGGCAAGTCTCGTCGCGCCCCACAGCGGCAGAGGCCCCACGCCGTTCGCCGTGACGGAGACGGTGGCCGGGTCGATCTCCGCATCGGATCGCTCCGCCAGGCCGACCACCAGATGAATCGCGGCGCGGACTCTCCGCGGCCCCAGGACGGGAGGAACGACCCGCACCGTTGCGAGGTGCACCGGAGGGGGAGGAGGCTGGGCGCTGCACTGCATCAGCGTGCGGCCGAGCCCCCGCGCGGATCGGTACACGATGTGGGGGCTGTCGGGGGCCACCTCGAACAACTGCGTGCCGCCGAGAGTCCCGTAGACGGGCACGAGCGGGGCGTCGCCCAGCCGCACCGGAGAGGTGGCGGTCCCGGCCACCGGGACGGCCAGCAGCTCGAAGCTCCCGTCCACCGAATCGTCCGCGCTGAAGGCGACGGTCGATCCGTCGGGGCTGAGCTGGAAGACCGACACGTCCCCCGTGAGCGGAAGCGGCGCGTGAAGCCGCACGGCCGCGCCCCCGGTCACCGGGACCCGGTACAGCTCGAACACTTCATTGCGTTCCTGATCGGCGCGGTAGATCACCGACTGCCCGTCGGGTGTCAGCCTGAAGACCGCGCTGACGGCGAACTCGAAGGGGTGCCGGACGTTTCCATTGAAGACCAGCGGCGGGTTCAAGCGGGTCACCGCGCCTCCTGCCAGCGGCACGCTGTACAGCTCCGTCACCCCGGCCGTATCCTGCTCGGCGGTGTAGACGGCGCGCGATCCATCGGGTGTGATGGCAAGGTCGAAGAACAGCTTCGCCCCGGTGCTCCCGGCCGGAAACGGCTTGCTGAGGCGGACCGCTTCCCCTCCCGACAGAGGGACCGCGAACAGATCGAACACGTCCTGAGATTCCGTCTCGGTGGTGAAGACGAGCACCATCCCATCGGGGCTGATCTGGAATTCGTTGACCCCCAGCAGCGGGCTGTCCGGTGTCAAGCGGACGGCCTCTCCGCCCGTGATGGGGATGCGATGGATCACGCAGTTGACGAAGCCCGTCTGGCAGGAGACGTAGACGACGGTCGCCGAGTCGGGCGTGAAGATCGCGGAGCCGATGAAGTGCTCCGGGCCCGCCAGCAGCACCGCCGGGGCTCCGGAGAGCGGGACGCTCCAGAGGCGGGTCGCACGCTCCCGCGGCGGTCCTGTGTGGTACACGGCGTGGGTCCCGTCGGGCGTCAACGCGACGGACAGGACTTGGTCTCCGGCGTCCAGAGGGGCGTTGAGCTTCACCGCCGGCTCCCCGCCCCTCTGCGGGACGACGAACAGCTCCACGCGCTCGTTGACCTCCTGGTCGGCCAGGTACACGGCGCGCCCCCCTTGCGGGGCGACCAGCACCTGCCGGACGTCCCCTTCCGCCGTCAGCTCCCCGTTGAGGCGGACCGGAGGACCGGAGCCGTCGGCAGGAACCGAGAAGAGCTCCACCACCTCGTCCTGGATCTGGTCGGCCATATAAAGAAGAAGTGCGCCGTCGGGGGAAGCCTGCACCACGGAGACGTTGCCACCGGTCGTCATGGGGCCGCTCAGCCGCCGCGTGTCCATTCCGCCGGTGGAAACGCTGTACAGCTCGAAGGCCGGCGTCTCCTGCCAGCCGATGTACGCCACCCGGCGCCCGCCCGGCGGGACGATGAAGCGCCCCAGCGTGTGCTGGGGGCTCGCGTCGTCCAGCAGCGCGACGGGCCTGGGATCGAGCAGACCGGGACAACGTTCGCATCTGTCCCCCACGCCGTCGCCGTCGGCGTCCTCCTGCGCCGGGTTGGGATCCACCGGACAGTTGTCCGTCCGGCAGGAGGATGCGAGGAAGCCGGGATTGCCGGCGCCGTCTCCATCCGTGTCGGTGCAGGGATCGCACGCGTCCGCGACACCGTCGAGGTCGCTGTCACTTCCGGTGGAGGCCCGGCTGGACGCCAGGGAGAGCCAGGAGGTCGTGAACCCGCTGTCGAACATGGGCCGGGCGGCGAAGAAGAGGTCCTTCCCCGTGCCGCATTCCGCCATGACCACCGCCGGCTGACCGGACGGGAACGTGGATCCCGTGGAGATCCACGGCGATCCGGCCTGGACACGTCCGGCAGTCGGCGGACCGGATCCGGGCAGGACCTCTCTTGAGAACAGCCCGGAGCCTGCGAAGATCCCCTGCGTGCAGGATGGGTCGAACGACGAGCCCGCCGGCAGCCCCGGCGGGAGCCTCAGGGTCAGCTCGGCCACGTTCTCCTGCAGCGATCTGATCCGGGTGATGGTGGGAGCCGGCAGCGCGGAGAAGCGGACCGTCCTGACCGGCGTGGAGAAGTCGAAGGCCGGCCCTGTGGGACGCCGCGAGCGGACGGCCGCGTGCGGCACGCCGCGGACGTCCTGCACGGCGAACATCATCACCATGCACTCGTCGCCATCCAGGGACGGTGTGGCCCCGGCCTGGTCGATGCACCCATCCACTCCGGGCGCCGCCCAGTTGCCGGAGATCCTGAAGGCCAGCGACTCGACTATGCAGGTATCCTCGTCCGAGTAGAGCCACGTGCACACGCCCAGCGTGCCGTTGTCGTGTCCTTCGCCCGCCACGGGTGATCCACTTCCCAGCGCCCAGAAGAAAGCGTCGGACTCGGAGGAGAACAGGCCGAAGGGGATGGTTCGATTGTCCTCCGACGAGAAGGGACGAGAGGCCGGGCAGGCGGCCTGCGCCACGCCGCCCGAGGGCGCGAGGGCGCACGCCAGGATCGAAGCAGCCAAGCAGAAGGCGCTGCGCATCTACTTTCCATCGGGCCCTGGCGAAGAAGCCCGGGCCCATCCATGGAGAGGACTGTAGGGATGCTATCACGAAACCCCGCCGGGAAGGTGCGGATCCTCCCATGCGCATCCGGTTCCCTGTCGTTCCGGTTATGAAGCACCTCCTCATGCCGTCCGTCGGGCTCAGGTATACGACAGGCTCTCCGAACAGCCGCGGCACGGCTCGCACCTCTTCGGTGCTTCCCCGGGCCGGGGCTTCCTCTTCACCGGGAGCGTCCTGCGGAGTCTTGGGGGTGGGTTCGTCGGCCTCTCCTTCGTGCGGCCTCGCGCTGCGTGAAGGAGGAGGCAATGATCCGCCGAACGGTCTCCGACTGGGCATCTCGGGGGATGGTACGCCGGCCACTCCTGCCGCCGCGCAACACGCGGTCTCGTACTCCTGTGCAAGGTGCGTGCGTGGGCGCTGGGGCCTCGAACGGCGTCGGCACCGAGGAGTGGTCCAAAATGTCCCGGCTCGATACCCGGCCCTCACGTCTCCTCACGGACGACGGTGCATGATTGGGGGCCGGTGTGGGTCGCTGACAACAGCGACCTGGTGTAGCATCGTCCCATGCTTGGCGCCTGCGCCCAAGGACGCGCCTGATGGCCCGCCCTCTCGATCCCGAACGCTGGCAACAGCTCGAGCGGATCTTCGAAGCCGCCCGCGGGCTCCAGGGCGATCTGCGGCGCAAACACCTCGATGAGGCCTGCGCGGGGGATCCCGATCTCCGGCAGCGCGTCGCGGACCTTCTGCGCGAAGACGAGAGCGGCGAGGAGTCCCTCGCGGACCAGGTCCGGGGCGCCGTCGGGAGCTTGCTGGGCACGGCGTCGCGGCTCGGCTCGGCCGACCCGGGCGCATCCTCCACGGAGCCGGGCCTGGGCGGCACCCTCATCGGTCCCTACCGTCTCGAGGACGTGATCGGCCGCGGCGGGATGGGAACGGTGTGGCGCGCCGTCCGGGACGACGAAGCCTACAAGAAGGAAGTCGCCATCAAGCTGATGCACCGTGGGCTGCACGACCCCGGTCTGCGCGCCCGCTTCGCGGCCGAGCGACAGATCCTCGCCACCCTGGATCATTCCGGTATCGCCCGCCTGATCGACGGCGGGACGAGCGCATCCGGGACGCCCTACGTCGTCATGGAGCGCATCGAAGGCCGCCCCATCGATCGGTACTGCGACGCCGGGCGGCTCGGCATCGAGGCGCGGCTCGTCCTGTTCCGGCAAGTGTGCGACGCGGTCAGCTATGCCCACCGCAGCCTGGTCGTCCACAGGGACCTGAAGCCCGGCAACATTCTGGTGACCGCCGAGGGTGTTCCCAAGCTGCTCGACTTCGGCATCGCGAAGCTCGTGGATCCGTCCGGCCAACCGGGGGAGGCGGGCGAGACCACGACGGGCCTGCGCCTGCTGACTCCGGAGTACGCCAGCCCGGAGCAGGTGCGCGGCGGGACCATCACGACGTCATGCGATGTCTACGCCCTGGGAGTGATCCTGTACGAGCTGCTGACCGGCCGGCATCCCTACCGCAGGACGGGCGGCGACCGCCTGGAGCTGGAGCGGGCCATCTGCGAGCAGGAGCCGGAACGGCCGAGCACCGCCGTCAGCCGGGACCCCCAGGACGACCGGACCACGGCCCCGAATCCGGTCTCCGCCGATGACATCAGCCGCGCCCGCGACAGCGCCACGAGCCTTCTGAGGAAACGGCTGCACGGCGACCTGGACAACATCGTTCTGAAGGCTCTGCGGAAGGAGCCGGCGGATCGCTACGCCTCGGTCGATCTCCTCTCCGAGGACATCCGGCGGCATCTCAACGGCATGCCGGTCGCGGCCCGGCCGGCCACGCTTCGCTACCGCACCGGCAAGTTCGTGTCGCGCCACCGCAGGGGGATCGGGGCCGCCACCGCCGGGGTCATCCTGGTGGTCTCCCTGGCAGTCTTCTACGCCGCACGGCTCAGTGAGGCGCGGCGGCGCGCGGAAGCCGAGGCCCGCAGCAGCGCCCGGGTATCGGACTTCCTGGTCGATCTGTTCAGGAGCGCCGACCCCATGGAGGCTCGCGGCGAGGCGATCAGCGCCCGCCAGCTTCTGGATCGGGGGGCGCGCCGCATCCAGTCGGGCCTCTCCGAGGATCCCGCGATCCAGGAGCGGCTGCTCCGGACCATGGCCCGGGCCTACCTGAACCTCAGCGCTCTCGACCCCAGCCTCGACCTCACGGATGCCGCGCTGGCCCTGGAGGAGAGGACGGATGGCGAGGGACCGGCCGAGAGGGCCGCGCTCCTGCGCCTGCGGGGGACGATTCTCACCGGCATGGCCCGCTACGACGAAGCCCGTACGATCCTGCAGACGGCGCTGCAGGCCGCGCGGGAGGCCTACGGTCCACGGCACGAGGAGGTCGTCTACCTCGGGAACGAGCTCGCGCAGGTCGACGAGATGGAAGGACACTACCCCGCCGCGGAGAAGGCCTACCTGGAATCGCTGCACGTCTCTGATTCGCTTCCCGGCGCTCCGGACACCCTGGCGGCGGCGGACACCCACAACCGTCTGGGCAGCCTTTACATTGCGCTGGGCCGGCACGATGAGGCGATCCAGCGGCTGAAGGAATGCGTCCGTGTGCGCCAGCACCTCCTGGAAGAGAACGCCGTGGAGAAGGCCGTGTGCCTTTCCCGGCTCGGCGAGGCGTATCGGGAGAAGGGGGACTACGTCTCCGCCGAGCCGCTCCTGGTCGAGGATCTCCGCCTGAGCCGGGAGATCCTCGGCGGCGACTCGCGCACCACGGCCGATTCCCTGCTCCGTCTGGCAAGTCTCTACAAACAGCGCGGGGAGCCCGGCCGGGCGCTGCCTCTGGTCGAGGAGGCGCTCTCCATCGACACCCGGGTGCTGGGCGAAGCGCACCCCCGCCTGGCGGACGTGCTCAACGACCTGGCGAATGTGCTCGAGGATCTCGGCCGCACGGAGGAGTCGGTCACGGTGCAGCGCAAGGCCCTGTCGACCGCCACCGCGGCCCTCGGGCCCGACCATCCCGCGGTCGCCACGAACCTCAACAACCTGGCATCCAAGCTGAAGGCCCTGGGACGCTACGAGGAGGCGGAGACGATGTACCGGCGGACCCTGGAGCTGGACCGGAGGACGCTGGGCGAAAAGCACCCCTACGTCGCCATGGACCTGTGCAACCTGGCGGTCCTCTACATGAGCATGCGCCGCCACGCGGAGGCCGAGCGCCTCCTGAGGGAGGCGCTCGCAATGCAGGACGGCAACCCCGACGTCAACCCGGATAACCTCGCCACGACCCTGACCAGCCTGGGGAACCTGCTGGTGATCACCGGCCGCGCCGCCCTGGGCGAGCCGTTTCTGCGGCGCGCCGTGCAGGAGCGCGCGGCGGTTGCGGCGCCCGACAGCGTCTCTCTCGCCACCTCCCGGAGCCTCCTCGGCCGCGCCCTCCTGAATCAAGGCAGGCTGGAGGAGACCCGGAGCCTCATGGAGGCGAGCTACGACGTGCTGAAGGCGAAGCTGCCGGCCGGCCATATCACGCTGCGCCGCGCCACCGAGCGTATGGTCGATCTGTACGAGGCGCTCGGAGACACGGAGAAGGCCGCGGCGATGCGGGACCTTCTCGCTCAGGGTCCCGGACAGGGATGGGAGTGAGTGCGCGGTGAACCGCCGCTGTCCACTCCCAGCGGGTCGGTTCCCTCGACGCCGTTGAGGATCCCGGCCACGAGGTAGAAGACCACTCTCCCGGGTGATGGAACGTACGGGTCGTTCAGGATGCCGCCGGCCACGCCGCAGAAGGAGGCCGCCCCGGGCACCGTGTCCGGCTGGGAATGATCGCCGGTGGACCTCAGCGTCTCGAGATCGCCCCGGTAGACGTTGTAGGCGTTGAAGGTCAACGGCTCGGGCTGCCATTCGATCTGCGAGGGAGCCATGGACGTGATCCACAGGCGGCCGTCGTCCGGGTCGCACCGATCGCCTTGGCCGTCGCCGTCGAAGTCGGCCTGCATCGGATCGGCGACGACGACACAGACGTCCTCCCCGTCGGCCACGCCGTCCCCGTCGCTGTCCGCGGAGAGCGGGTCGCTGCCGTAGAGGTTGACCTCGTCGACGTCCCGCAGGCCGTCGCCGTCCTGATCGAGGGGAGGAACGACAACCATGGCGTAGATGCTCCTCAGGCCCGGTCCGCTTCCCCGCGTCGGGCCGGTGATCTCCGTGCGGTCTCCGCTGACCGGGTCGACCGCAAGGAGCATGGAGGGATCGTCGATGTCCCCGACCAGCGGCCGGCCGGTGCCGTCGATGTGCAGGCCGAACCACTCGAAGGGAGAGGGACCCGCTCCCCTGCTCGCATCGGACACGATGGTGCGGTTGCCGGTCGTGGCGTCGACCCGGAACAGGGCCGACGACGACAGCGCCCACAATCCTCCGGCGGGATCCACCCCCACGTCGCGCAGCGTTCCGAAGGCCGGCCCGGAGCCGATGACAGGGTCCGACACGATCGTGCGGTTGCCGGTCAGCGCGTCGACCCGGATGATCGCCGCCAACGAGCGGTCGGCAACGTAGATGGCGCCGCCGCCGTCCACCGCGATCCCCACAGGACCCGCGAGCTCCGGTCCCCCTCCCATCCCGGGCCCGCTCAGGACGGTCCGATCGCCCGTGACCGGGTCCGCGCGCAGGAGGGAGGCCAGACCCAGGTCCGCCACGAGGATGCCGCCGTTCGCTTCGACGGCCAGCCCGCTCGGGATGAAGAAGGAGATCCCCGCCCCGACCGACGGCCCCGACAGCACCACCGGGATGCCGGACTCGGGGTCGATCCTGAGGAGCGCGAACTGCAAGAAGTCCGCCACCAGGAGGTGCCCTGCCGCGTCCCGGTCGATGCCCCAGCCGGCGACCGGGGACTGTGAGCCGACCCCGTTGCCCGCCACCGCGCGGCGCGCCCCCGTCTCCAGGTCGACCCGCACCACCGTATACGCGTGGTTGTCGGTGACAAAGGCCGTGTCGTGAAATGCATCGTACCGGACGGGATCGGTGCCGGTGAGGAAGACCTCGTCGGAGTCGGAGACCCCGTCACCGTCGCTGTCGGTGAGAGTCGGATCGGAGCCGTACAGGTTCGCCTCGTCGCCGTCGCTCAGCCCGTCGCCGTCGGTGTCCGTCACGTTCGGATCGGATCCGTACGTGAGCACCTCTTCGCCGTCGCCCAGGCCGTCGTCATCGGTATCGGCTTGGGTCGGATTGGTCGCGTGCGTGCCGATCTCGTCGCCGTCGCTCAGACCGTCGCCATCCGTGTCCGCCGCCGCGGGGTTCGTGCCGTGGAGGTTGACCTCGTCGCCGTCGCCCAGGCCGTCGCTGTCGCTGTCGGTCAGGTTTGGATTGGAGCCGTACAGATGGACCTCGTCGCCGTCGGCCAGACCGTCCCCGTCCGTGTCCGCTTCGAGCGGGTTGGTGCCCGGGTTCTCGATCCAGTAGAGCCCGTAGTTCGAAGCCAGCAGAATGTCGGGGTCGCCGTCGCCGTCCATGTCGGCCAGTCGGAGCGTCAACCCGCCCCCGGGAATCCACTGACCCGCTGCGAAGGCGCCGCCTCCCATGTTCATCCGCCAGTGGACGGTGTCATCGCCGGTCGCCACCACGTCCATGTCGCCGTCCCTGTCGAGATCCGCCGCGGCGACGTCGAGACCATAGGTCAATGGGCCCAGGGGCATGCGCGCCGAGAACGTGCCGTCCCCGTCGAGGTTCTCGAGCCAGAAGAGCGCGTTGGGGGTGCTTTCCTCCGCGGCCAGCAGATCGATGTCGCCGTCTTGGTCCAGATCCGCGCCGGCGATCCCATTGCAGACCGCCGCCGCGGCGACCACGCGCGCCGGGCCGAAGATCCCCGCGCCATCCTCGTTCTCGATCCAGTAGATCCGGGCGCCTCCCCCCGCGATCACGTCGAGGTCGCCGTCGCCATCCACATCGGCGATCGAGATCCTCCGGATGGACGTGAGTCCCGTGGCGATCGTGAGAGCCGCGCCGAAGCCGCCGGCTCCGTCGTTCCGGTACCAGCGAAGGGCGGAGGAGCTGGATCCGCTCGCCGCCAGCAGATCGACATCCCCGTCTCCGTCCAGGTCGGCGGGGACGACGTCCACGGCATTGGGGAGCGACGCGATCAGCGGCTGCAGAGCGAACGTCCCCGCCCCATCGAGATTCCGGTACCAGGACACGGTTCCATTCGAGCTGCTCGCCACGGCGAGATCCAGGTCCCCGTCGCCGTCCAGGTCCGCCGCATCCACCGCGTGCGGCGACGTGGCCGGACCGTCCACGCTCGTGGGCGGGGCGAAATCGCCCCGGCCGTCTGCGTTCCGGTACCAGGCGAGCCCGAAGGCGTCGCTCCCCGCCGAAGCCGTGTCGAGCGCCCCGTCGCCGTCGAGATCCGCGGCCACGGCGTCGAAGTTCGGGGCCACGGCGGCGGGCATCGTGTGCACCGGGCTGAATCCCAGGGAGCCGAGACGGCTCACCTCCTCCCCGTCGAGCAGACCATCCGCGTCGGTATCGCTGACGTGCGGATCGGTTCCAGACACCCACTCCCCCACGTTGGTCAGGCCGTCCCCATCCGGATCCTGATCGCCGTCCGCCGCCGTCGGATCGAGACCGGTGGCTACCTCGTAGCCGTCGGGCACGCGGTCGCCATCCGTGTCGGATCGGACCGGATTGGTGCCGTGGATCTGCACCTCGTCGCCATCGGTGAGACCGTCGCCGTCCGTGTCGGGGTTCGCCGGATCGGTGCCGGCCGATTCCTCCCCGACATTGTCCAGACCATCGCCGTCGGGATCGATGGTGCCGTCGCCGCTTGAGAGTGGATTGTACCCGTGGCGCACTTCCCACCCGTCGGTGACGCCGTCGCCGTCGGTATCGGCCATCAAGGGATCGGTGCCGTAGGTGACGATCTCATCCTCATCCGTGAGGCCGTCCCCGTCCGTGTCCCGGTTCAGCGGATCGGTGCCGGCGGCAATCTCCTGGGCGTCGCCGAGACCGTCGCCATCGGTGTCGGCGGCAAGCGGGTTGGTGCCGTAGGTGGTGACCTCCTCCCCGTCGGTGAGCCCGTCGCCGTCTGTGTCCGGGTTGGTGGGATCGCTGCCGGCCATCTGCTCCGCCAGGTTGTCGAGCCCATCGCCGTCGGGATCCAGCGACTCATCGCCGGGCGCCAGCGGATTGAAGCCAAAGGTGACCTCGAAGACGTCGGTGAGGCCGTCACCGTCCTGATCCAGCGGCGCGACGTGGACCACCTCCCGCGGACTTGCGAGGGGCGTCCCCGAACCGATTCCGCCGCCGGAGACGACGGTGCGATCCCCGTTGGCGGCGTTCACCCGGATCAGCGTCTTGAGGTCCGAGTCGGTCGTCAGGACGTTGCCTTCCCGGTCGAACGCCAGGCCGATCCAGGTCGACGGCGCCGGCCCCGTTCCGGTGGCGGCGTCCGAGACCACGGTGCGGTCGCCGCTCGCGGGATCGATGCGCAGGATCGCCCTGCCCGTCGTCACCCAGAGTTCTCCGTTACCGTCGATCTCCAGGCCGTACGGATTGACCATCGCCGGGCCCGCACCGGTGGAAGCGCCCGAGACCACGGTGCGATCGCCGGTGGCGGGGTGGACCCGCAGAACCGCGTCCAGGGAGAGGTCCAGCATCAGGATGTGGCCCGTCGCCTCCACCTCCACGTCCCGCAGGTCGGCGGGGTTCGGTCCCGCGCCGAGGACTCCGCCTCCGGGCAGCGACGCGTCGGAGACCTCGGTCCGGTCTCCGGTGGCCGCGTCTACGTGCAGCAGCGCGTCGAGACCGAAGTCGGTCACCAGGATGCCGCCGCCGGGAGCCAGGGCGAGGCCGACCGGATCGGCGAACGCCGTGCCGGCGCCGGCGCCGCCGCCCGAGACGAGGGTGCGATCTCCGCTGACGGGATCGACGTGGATCACCAGGTTGGCGTCGAAGTCGGCCACCCACAGATCGCCCGCGGAGTCGCGCTCCAGGTCGAACGCCGCCGGCAGCGCGGGTCCGGCGCCGACGGCGCCTGCCCCGGTGAGCACGTAACGCTCGCCGGTGGCGAGATCGATGCGCAAGATCTCGTCGTTGCCCGGGTCGGCGACCCAGGCCTGCTCCCGGAACGGCTGCGGCTTCGTGGGGTCGGTCAGGGTGATGAAGATCTCGTCGCCGTCGGAAAGGCCGTCGCCGTCCTCATCTGGATTGTCCTCCGAGGAATCGCCGGGACCGGAGCAGCTTGGGTCACCTCCCACGAAATCGGTGACCCCGTCGCCGTCGTTGTCGATGCCGTCGCTGCAGGTCTGCGATCCCGCCTCCCACTCCACCAGGGCCCAGTGGCTGCGCGCCAGGGCGGCGCTCGACCCGTCCCCGAAGTTCACTCGCCGGCCGACGGTTCCCGCCGCGAACCCGGCATAGCCGCTGTGGAGGAGCGCTCCATCGATGTACAGCTCCCCCGTGGAAGTGAGCTCATACACATGATAGGCATTGCCTCCCGGAATGGTGTATCGAGTACCGTTCCCGAACATCTCGACGATCGGATTCCCCATCGCATCAGCCCCCCAGATCAGGCCGTAGCGATTGCCCCCCGGCCCCGAGCAGTACTCCAGCACGATGGACGCGTCGACCGGTTTGGAGCTGCCGCTCAGGGCGTCGCTTTCCACCGCGACGCGGATCCGCGCTCGCAGGGTCCACGCGGGGGGCGCCGCGGCCGGAACCACCTCGTAGCGCAACCGTCCCGAGCCGGCGGGGTTGTCGATCCCCCAGGCATCTAGCCCTCCCGTCGCGTCTGGAGTCAGGGGTCCGGCCTCCATGACGTCCACACCGGAACCGAGCGTGCCCGGCGATGCGGTGTCACCCGCGGTGATGCCCCACCCTTCGGACAGCGGATCGCCGGCGCCCGAATGGGAGTGCACCACGGTGCCGGCCCGGGCGACGGTGGGAATCGGGATGATGAAGAATGCCGCTATGAGGAACGCCACCGCGGGTGCGATGGACCGGTACGATGCGCCGCGGTCGCTTCGGGGCGAGTGCTTTGCCATGATCGTCTCCTTCCGTCGAAGAATCCACCCTCTACCCGAGTCAGCGGAAACGGGGGAGAGATCGGACAACCGCATTCGCCGATTCCAGCCAAGCCTCGTGTTTCGAGCAGTTTCTGTGATAGGGTGAAGATCGATGGCGGGGACCGTTGGGGACCGCGGCGAAGTGACGCGGCTGTTGCGCGAGTGGCGCACCGGAGGCCGGGAGGCGCTTGATCGGCTGCTGCCCCTGGTGCTCGGCGAGTTGCGCAGGCTCTCGCGGCGCTTCATGCGCGCCGAGCGATCCGGCCATACCCTGCAGACCACCGCCCTGGTGAACGAAGCCTACATGAGGCTCGTAGGGGCTGATGTCCCCTGGCGGGACCGGGCGCATTTCTTCGCCGTCGCCGCTCGCTGCATGCGCCGCATCCTGGTGGATCACGCCCGGGCCAGGGACAGCGCCAAGCGCGGCGGCGATCTGATCCGGATCACTCTGGACGACTCGATGCCGGTCAGGATGACGCGTGGTCGAATCGACTTCCTCGCCCTGGACCGGGCGCTCGAAGCTCTCGAGGCGCAGGACGATCGCAAGGGCCGCGCCGTCGAGCTGCACTACTTCGCGGGGCTTACCGTGGAGGAGATCGCGGACCTGCTCGACGTCTCTCCCTCCACCGTCAAGAACGACCTGCGCTTCGCCCGGGCCTTTCTGCGCACCGAGATGCGCGAAGGTGCCCGCGACCCCGGGAGGCGCTGACAATTTCGTCGTAACTCACTGGAAACACGTTGCCGAGGCGCACGAGGGAATACGGATGGCACTCGTGATGTCGGGACTTGCCACCTCGCTTCACATGGCTTCCATGCAGGGGGACCCCTGCGTGCCTATGATGCGTGAGACAGGTGGTACCCTCGTAATTAGAGTACAGGGCCCGGAGACATCCACCGATGTCCAGTACGAGGGAAGTTGAAGTTGACTTGGCCGTTGATCTCCAGCCCCCGAGAGAAGAAGGCAGCGGCCCGGAGGTAGCTGCCGTGGCGCGGCGGCGGAGATTTACGGCCCAGTACAAGCTCAGGATCCTGCAGGAAGCCGATCGCTGCCGCAAGCCCGGCGAGATCGGAGCGCTGTTGCGACGCGAGGGGCTGTACGCTTCCCACTTGGTGACGTGGCGCGCCGCGCGCCGGCGCGGGGAGTTGACGTCTCGCCGGGAGCCGCGGCGCGGCCGCCGGGCCGACCCCGACCGGGCGCTCAAGGCCCGCATCGCGCAGCTGGAGCGGGAGCTCGAGCGGCTGCAGGGGAAACTCCAGCAGGCCGAGGGCCTCATCGAGGTCCAAAAAAAACTCTCCGCGCTGCTGGGCCTGAAGTGAGAACCGCCTGCAGGGAGAATCGCCTGGGCCTGGCCGAGGAGCTGGGGCCGCGTCTGGGGTTGGCGGCGACGTGCCGGGCGCTGGATGTGGCCCGGGCCACCCTGTATCGGCGCAGGCGGCCGAAGGGTCCGTAGGCGACTACACCCCGGCCGGCCCCGCCTCGCGCTGGGCGCCCTCGAGCGCCAGGCCGTTCTCGACACCCTGCACAGCCCCCGGTTCGTCGACTCGGCTCCGGCCCTGGTCTACGCCACGCTGCTGGACGAGGGGTCAGATCCGTTCTCGAGAACGTGCAGAGATGGGGAACGGGCGCACTAAATGTTGACGCGTGTCGGCTGCCATTCGTCTCTGACACGTTCCCAAGGAGAAGGAACGTCCGGATATTTCGGACGGGGTCAGGTGGACAGCATGTCGTGCCCGCCCACTTGGGCCGGTGGCCCGCGAATGTCTGTCTCGACAACGAGGCCGCGGAGCTGCTGGATGCACTGGTCGGACCTCAGCGATCGGGCGGCACTCCGAGCAGGCGATTCTCGGACAAGACGCGGAACGCCTACGGACGATTTCGCGGAGAGGAGAACCCGAACGGGATTGGCTCCTCTGCGGGAACGGTCTCCCGATTCTTCTATTGTCCGAAGGCCTCCCGAACAGAACGCGAGGCCGGTTGCGAAGTGTTACCAGCGCGCAACGCCGCGGAAGCGCTTCGGCGAGCTGAAGGGAGCGACGGCCTCAAGTCCCCTCGGGCTGGCGCCGGCCGGACGGCGGTCACGATCCGAAACTTCCACCCGACCGTGAAGCCCCTCGCCCTCATGTGCTGGCTCGCGCGCCTCGTGACGCCTCCGGACGGGCTCGTCTTGGATCCCTTCGCCGGATCAGGTTCGACGGGTTGCGCTTCCATGCTTGAAGGCTGCAGGTTCATCGGCATCGAGAGGGAGGTAGAATACACCCGGATCGCCCGGGGGAGGCTCCGGTACTGGAATGATGTAGCTTTTTTCGTTAGCAGGTTGTCGACGAACTCTGGTTCGCTTTTCGTCTCTTTGGGGCTGCGGTGAGCTCTATGAAGCGTCCGGCCGCGGCGACCTCACGCGGTCTGCGGTGGCGCCATCAACTTGGCCAGGCGCTTCAGGTTCAGAACACATCCGATCAAGTGCAGCTCCTGCCTTACCCGCAACCGACCTCGTCGTCTCATCCTTCTGAGTCCGTGCCAGTCCCTTGCCTTCCCCGAACAGTTCTTCGATCTTCTTCCGGCATCGCTGCGACAGCCGATACGGCTGTCCCCTCACGTGCATGCGGACGCGCCGGTGAACCAGAGTGCGCCCGATCGACAGCGGCGCGATGTGCGGCTCGATGCCTTGCTCGAACAGTTCTCCGATGAACCTCTGATGGAAGTAGCCCTTGTCGGCTCCCAGAGTCGCGGGTCTAAACTTGAAACGCCTCCTCACGAGTTTCAGAATCGAGAGGCATCCGCGTTCCTCAGATGTCGAGCCCGAATAGATATCTTCACTGATGCCAAGAAGGATCCGGTTGCGGTTCTCCATGACTGCGTTGACCGAGTAGCCGGGGTAGGCTCCCGTTCCCGACGCGCCCTTCGAGACATAGCGGCAGTCCGGGTCCGTCAAGGAACGGTGCGTCTCGTTGCTTCGCTTCTCCCCCCTGAAGTTGACCGCTCGGTTGCCGGGATCCTGAGGTTCATCATCATCTTTATTCTGAGAGCGCAGCTTCTTCCTGTACTCCTCAGGGTCCATCGCCAGCTCGATGGGCACGAAGCTCTTGAAGCTCGCGTTGGCCCTCACCAGGCTGCCGTCGGCCGAAACGTGACGGCTCACCAGGCCCTCTTCGAGCGCCCGTTTCACCGTCTGGTCGAACAGCCACTCCAGCGTTCCATCCTTGTCGAACCTCCGGCGCCGGTTCTGGCTGAAGGTCGAATGGTCCCAGGCGTCCTGGTCCAGGTTCAATCCGACGAACCACCTCAGCGCCATGTTGCACTGAAGCTCCATCAACAGCCGGCGCTCGCTCGTGATGCCCAGCAGGTAACCTCCCAGCAGCTCCAGAAACATCTGCTCGGGGGGTATGGAAGGCCGGCCCGTGTGGGAGTAAAGCGGCCGGCAGTGCCTGCGGATCGCCTCGACGTCCACCAGCGGGTGAATCGCCCGCAGCGTTGTCCGATGAAGGCGACTCTTTCGCAGCGTCGCCGCTTCAGGGCTGGGGCGGGCGCTGCTTCGCCAGGATCCTGTCGATGGCTGCTTCAACCTGGCTGCGGTGCGAAGCATCGAGGAGATCGAGCCGGTTCTTCAGGATGACGAGAGCGTCGACCAGCCTGGGGCCGGCACCGCTGCGTTCGAGCGCCTCCAGGACAACGGTGAGGCTGTGTCGCGGGTGGCAGACTCCTGGCACTCCAGTGAACCAGGCTTCGGGCTCGAGAAGGCGCAAGAGAGCGTCCTCGAGGAGTGGCTCCCTGTTGAATCTACCTGCCGCCTTGATCGCATCCCCGCGGAAGTCGGCCGTCAGCGACGAATCCTCCATGACCATCACCAGGTCTGCAGTGACCTCCGCACTCTCATCGGGTGGGAAACGCTCGTCCCATTCGTTCGCAAGCCAGATCGCCGCTGTCTGTCTGAGCACTCCACTTGACTGGTGGAACAACCAGCGCAGGCCGGCGACGTCCCCGTGGTGCCCGTGGCTCCAGGCGATGACTGACGCTGCATCATGGGCCAACGCATCGTCAGGGCTGTCGGCCAGGTCGAGGGCGCGCGAGCGCACTTCATCGAATCGGCCGGCCAAGACGTAGGCCATAAGGATCCCCACAACCATGTTGTCTGCCGGAGGGTTCAGGAGTTCCTGGAGAAGCGCACGGAGATCGGGATCCTGAAGCCAGCCCTCAGAATCCTGGTTGAGCAAGACATGAGACGCCATCCGCTGGACAGCCTCATCCGGGTCCCGGAGCAACTCAAACATAATGTCATCACCGGGCTCGACAATATCCCTCAATAGGTTCCCGATTTTGAGCTGGAGGGCTACACGGGCATCTTCTTTGATGACATCGGGGAGATCCTCGATCATACGAAGCGCTGCTGCGACACCTGCGATTGTTGGATCGCGCGTGATGGCAGCTGCAATGCCTTCCTCCGCATCGAGGTAGACCTTGGCTTCCAGTTCGTTGAATGTCCGTCCGCCGATGCTGATGCTGACCCGGGCCGCCTCATCGGATCGCAGCACGATATCCTGATGGACAGGCGACCCCTCCTGGACAATGACTGGCCATACTTCGACCGGGAAGAAGCCCGGAGAATCGAGGCGGATACGGTAGTCATCAGCCGATAGGACGCCATCCACTGCGTAGTACCCGGCAATGTCGGTCTTGACGAGCGCGATATCGGGCTCTCCCGCCCTGCCGACCCGAATCGATATTCCGGGGAGGCCGGCACCTTGCTCATCGCTGACGCGGCCAACGATGGCCCCGGAAGACACCGCCGTCGCTGAGGAGACGGCCACCATGGTCAACATGACCGCAAGCCGACAACCTGAGAGCACCGTGCACCTCCAGAGACGTTGGCCTCTGGTCATTTGACACGCGGACCCTCGATTGGTTCACTGACAGGCGTCTTACAAGTGATGAGTGGTGGACACGTTCGCAAAGAATTCGAACCGTGACCCAGTTGCAGTTCGAGGCGGCACTGTTGGAAACTGTCGAGCCTTATCAGCGAATTGCCTTGCAGGCCAAGCAGTTACGACACCTTGGCTTCAGCCTTTCGCATGTAGCTAAGCAGCTCGGTGTGTGAACCGCCCCGGGTTTCCCGGAGACTCGGTCACATGAGTCCAGCCGCCAGGGCTGGGGTTGTTTGGTTGCGATAGTAAATCAACTCGAACTCGCCCGGTGGGATGTTCCCGATCGGCTCGAGCAGCCGCCGGTTGTTGAACCAGTCGACCCATTCCAGCGTCGCGAACTCCACGGCCTCGAGGTGTCGCCATGGTCCACGACGCATGATGACCTCGGTCTTATACAGCCCGATGACCGATTCGGCCAGGGCGTTGTCGTACGAATCACCGATGCTTCCAACCGAAGGTTCGATGCCCGCTTCTGCCAGCCGCTCCGTGTAGCGA
>DATEEA010000085.1:0-7661 GCA_035281445.1 Candidatus Polarisedimenticolia bacterium | reverse complement strand
CTCGAGGAGGAGATCGGCGGACGGATCGCCGGGGGGCTCGACCACCCGCGGCCGTTCCACTACCTGCTGATGACCTACTGGCCGCTGTTCTTCCCGTGGTCCCTTCTCGCGCTGGGAGCGGCGTGGCGCGCGGCCCGCGGGGGGATCCGCCGGGCCGGCGAGGCGACGTTCCTGGTGCTCTGGGGGGCCGGAGTGCTGCTCTTCTTCAGCGTCCCGGCCGACAAGAACGACGCCTACCTCCTGCCGGCCGCCCCTCCCGTGGCCCTGCTCTGCGCCGGGTGGCTGCCCCGCCGGCTCACCGCCGCCGTCTCGCTGGCCGCGGGGGCGGGACTCCTCGCCCTGCTCGTCCTGGCGGGGCCGGATCTGGGAAGATCCCGGAGCCTGAAGGAGGCCGTCTCGCGATCCGGCCTGGACCGGCCGGGCGCCGGCCCGATCCTTTCTTACCGGATGGAGAAGCCGTCGCTCGTCCACTACGCCCGCAGCCCCGTCCCGGTGCGCGTGCTGCGGAGCGGCGACGAGCTGCGGCGGGCGCTGGACGAGGCTCCCGGCGTCGCGCCCTTGTCCATCGTCATGACCCGGGAACGCCACCGGAGGCTGCCCCGGGACCTGCGGGAGAGGCTGGGAACGTTCAGGCTGGTCCAGGCCGGAGCGGGGCACGTCGTCCTGAGGAAGGAGGCGGCGGATCAGCTTCCGTAGCCGCCGCCCGTCAGCAGCGTGCGGACCTCCCACAGCTCCGGAAAGCAGCGCTTGTCGAGGGTGCGCACCAGGTACCCGACCCCCTCGCTCCCCCCGGTGCCCGGCTTGCCCCCGATCATGCGCTCCACCATCCGCACGTGGTGGTACCGCCAGAGCTGGAAGTTCTCGTCGTACTCGATCATCGCCTCGCAGAGCTGATAGAGGTCGTCGTGATCGTCGTGGTGGTCGTAGATGACCTTCAGCGCGGCCAGCCGGCCCTGGCGCGGGTCTCCGGCGCCTCCCGGCGGCAGGGCGAATCCGCGGGCCCTCAGCAGGCCGTCGAAGGCGTCGGCCAGCGACGGCGACTCCAGCCTGCGCCGCAGCGTCTCGCGGGCCGCCGCGTCGGATCCGACCATCTTCAGATAGACGGGGTCCTTCATTCCGGACAGGAACTCCAGCTCCCGGAACTGCACCGACTGGAAGCCACTGGCCGGGTTCAGGAGATCGCGGAACTGGTTGAACTCGATCGGAGTCATCGTCTCCAGCACGGGGATCTGCTGCAGCAGCACCCGCTGGATCTCGATCATCCTCCTGTAGAGCCTGGTGGCCCGCCGGACCCTGCCGGCGGCCAGCTCGGCCATCACCGCCTCGGCCTCGTGCAGCATCTCCCGGAACCAGAGCTCGTAGACCTGGTGGATGACGATGAACAGCATCTCGTCGTGGTGCGGGGGACGGGAGAGCCGCTGCTGCAGCGCCAGCAGCTCGGGGACCTTGAGGTAGTCGTTGTAGGACGACGCGCGGCGCTTCACGAGGCCCCGATCTCCGCGGCGATCGCGGCCATCTCGCCGATGGTGGCGTCGCACTCGTCGTCGGTGGTGTAGAAGTGCGGCGCGGCCCGCACGCCGGCCCCCGGGCGGTGGTCCACGAGGTGTCCGCGGCGGATCAGCTCGCGGCACACTCTCTCTCCCCCCGGCACGTCGATGACCACGCTGCCGCCGCGGCGATGCGGATCCAGCGGGCTGTTCACCCGCAGTCCCCGGGCCCGGGCCGCCTCGATCATGCGCGCGGTCTGCCGCATGGACTTCGCGCGGATGGCCTCCACTCCGATCTCCCGGATCATCTCGTACCCCGGCAGGCACTGGTACAGCGGCGCCACGGCCGGCGTGCCGTGCATCCACCGCATGATCCCCTCGGCGTACTGGATCGGCCCGATGGTGAAGTCGAACGGATGGGCGTGCGCGGCCCAGCCGGTGATCGCCGGCTCGAAGCGGTTGATCAAGTCCGGCCGCACGTACAGGTAGCCGGCCCCCGGCCCGCCCAGCAGCCACTTCACCGAGCCGCCCACGGCCACGTGCACCCCCAGGTCCTCGAGGCTGAAGGGGACGGTCCCGGCGGACTGGTAGCAGTCCAGCACCACCATGGCGCCGACCTTCTCCGCCTTGGCGGTCACCGCGGCCACGTCCTGGATGTAGGCGCTGCGGAACAGCACGTGGGAGATGGGGACCACCAGGGTCGTCTCGTCGATGGCGTCCACCAGCCGGCCGGTGTCCACGGTGATGCCGTCGTCGGACGGCACCATGTGGATGCGCGCCCCGTGGCGCCGGCGCGCCTCCCAGACGTACATGACCGAAGGGAAGTTCATGTCGGTGTAGACGACCTTGTTGCGGCGCCCGGAGAAGTCGAGGCACGAGGCGACGATCGATTCCGCCACCGACACGTTCTGGTGCATGGTGATGGTTCCCGGCGCGGCTCCCAGGATCCCGCCCAGGACGTCCCCCACGCGGCGGGGCATCTCCCACCAGCCCTCCTCCCATGCCTGGATGCCGCGCTCGTTCCACAGATCGGCGAACTCCTGGAGGCGCTCGCGGACACCGCGGGGCATGGCCCCCAGGGAGTGGGAGATCATGTACGTGTAACGGCTCAGGATGGGGAACTGCCCGCGGTACGCGAGAAGCGGGTCCTGGTGCCCCTGCGTCACGCGGCCTCCCTCACCAGCGGGCCAGCGACTGGAGGGCGGCCAGCACGTCGGACTCCTGAGGCAGGATGACGTCCTCCAGCCCCGGCTCGTAGGCCACCCAGGTGTCCTTGGCCGCCACGCGCCCCACCGGCGCGTCGAGGTACTCGAACAGCTCCTCGGAGATGCGCGCGGCGATCTCCGCGCCGTAGCCGAACGAGCGCGTGTCCTCGTACACCACCAGCGCGCGCGACGTGCGCGTCACCGACGCGGCGATGGCCTCCCAGTCGTACGGGGCGAGGGAGCGCAGATCCAGGAGATCCACCGAGACGCCGGTCGCCTCGTGCAGCCGCCGCGCCGCCCGCAGGCTGCGCTCCACCAGGGCCCCGAAGGTGATCAGCGTGATGCCGTCCCCTTCCTGCACCCGGCGCGCCCGGCCGAAGGGGATCATGTGATCCGGCCCCGGATAGACGTCCTTGTTGTAGGTCTGGCGGTAGAGGTGCTTGTGCTCGAGGAAGATGACCGGGTCGTCGCAGCGGATGGCCGTCCTGAGCAGACCGTTGGCGTCGGCGGCGGTGGAGGGCATGACCACACGCAGGCCCGGCAGATGCGTGAACAGAACCTCCCCGGACTGACTGTGGTACACGGCCCCTCCGTTCAGGTACCCGCCGATCGGCACGCGCACCACCATGGGGCAGGCGAACGCCCCGTTGGATCGCCAGCGCATGAGCGGCAGCTCGTTGCGAAGCTGCATGTAGGCCGGCCAGATGTAGTCGAAGAACTGTATCTCCACCACCGGCTTGATTCCGCGGGTGGCCATGCCGATGGCGCGGCCCACGATGTTGGCCTCGGCCAGGGGCGAGTTGAAGACGCGCCCGGACCCGAAGGCCTTCTGGAGCCCCCAGGTCACCTTGAACACGCCCCCCTTCCCCTTGACCTCCTTGAGGCGCTCCTCGTCGGAGCAGTCGGCGACGTCCTCCCCGAACACGACGATCCGCTCGTCGCGCTTCATCTCGTCGCGCAGGCAGGCGTTGAGCAGATCGACCATCGTGGCCGGCGCCCCCCGGCCCGCCTCGGGCCGGACCGGGCTGTCGAAGGCGGCGGAGCAGGGATCGGCCGACGGCGAGTAGAGGTGGTCGTGGATGCTGTCCGGCGAGGGCCTCGGCTCGGCCAGCGCCTCGTCGGCGGCCCGCGAGACCTCCTGGTCCACGTCCGCCCTCACCTCGGCGAGGAACTCCTCCGAAGCGAGCCCCTCCGCCACCAGCCGCGCGGCGAACCGGGCGATGGGATCGCGCCGCGCCTCGTCGGCGCGCTCGGCCTCGGTCTTGTAGGCCTTCTCGTCGTCGGACTGCGAATGCGAGTAGGGCCTGACCACATGGGCGTGCACCAGGGCCGGGCCGATCTCCCGGCGGCGCATCCGGCCCACCACCGAGCGCATCGTCTCCAGCGAGGCGATCGGATCGCAGCCATCCACCTGCTCGATGGTCAGGCCGGGCACCGAGGCCAGCGCCTTGCTGATGCTCCCTCCCGGCGTCTGCACCGACACCGGAACCGAGATGGCGTAGCCGTTGTCCTCGATCAGGAAGAGCACCGGGAGACGGCGCACGCAGGCGGTCATGAGCGCTTCGTAGAACTCCCCCTCCGAGACCGACCCATCCCCTCCCGACACCAGAACGACCTCGTCTGCGGCGGCGCGCTCCCCTTCGCGCAGCCTCCCGGTCCCGGCCAGGCGCGCCCCGGCTTCCGCGCAGCCCACCGCCTGCAGGAACTGGGTGCCGGTTGGGCTGGATTGGGAGACGATGTTCAGCTCCTTGTGCCCCCAGTGGGCCGGCATCTGGCGCGCCCCCGAGTTGGGGTCGGCCGCCGCCCCCACCCCTTCCATGAACATCTCCTTGGGGGTCATGCCGAGCTGCAGGCAGAGCGCGCGGTCGCGGTAGTAGGGGTAGAACCAGTCGTGTCCGGCGCGCAGGACCATCCCCGCGGCCACCAGGATGGCCTCGTGCCCTGCGCCGCTGATCTGGAAGAAGTACTTGTTCTGCCGCTTGAGCTGGAGCTCCTTGTCGTCGATGCGGCGCGACAGGTACATGGTGCGGTAGATGCGCACCAGAAGGTCGCGGTCCAGGCCCAGGCCCCGATCGGCCGCCCTCGGTCTCTCGTTGGCTCGCGCCTTCATGCTCCCCTCGCGTAGACATCCTGGTTCACGTCCGATTCCGACACCGCCGCGCCGCGCCGCGCCGCCAGCGCCGCTTCGGCGGCCGCCTCGACCTCCCGGGTCACCTGGTCCTCGATACGGGACAGGGCGGCCGGGTCGAGCCCCCGGTCCTCGGTCAGCCACGTCTCGTACATGCCGATGGGATCCCGCAGGCCCCAGTGGGCGAAGGTCTCGGGCGGGAACATGGACCGGGCCTCGGCCTCGTCATGGGTGGCATGCCCTCCCATGCGGAAGGTCTCCGCCGTCAGGATCACGGGACCCTCCCCCCGGCGGCACCGGGAGACCGCCTCCAGCGAGGCGGCGTGTACGTCCAGAACGTTGTTGCCGTCGCACACCAGCCCATCCACTCCGTACGCCGCGGCCATCTCCCGGCAGGAGGCGCGCGCGTGCGCCTCGGACCGCGTGCCGAGCGCGATGCGGTTGTCCTGCAGCACCACCACCAGCGGCGCCTTCTGCACCGCGGCGAAGCTCATCCCCTCGTGGAACTCCGCCGTCCAGCGCGCGCCGTCTCCCACCCAGGTCATGGCCACCCGCCGCTGGCGCTGCATCTTGAAGGAGAGGGCGATGCCGGCGAAGACCGGCACCAGCGAGCCGACGAACGAGGTGGGCGGGATCACGCCGCGGTCCGGATCTCCTGTGTGCAGGTCGCGCCCCCGGGTGATGGTGTCGGGCGCTCCCAGGTACGCTTTCAGCATGTCCAGGATCGGCATCCCCATCTCGTGGCAGGCCCCCGCGTTGCGGATCATCGGTCCCACGCGATCCCCTCGCTCCAGCGCGTGGACGTTGCCGATGGTCACCGCCTCCTCCCCTGTGCCGAGCCAGGCCTTGGAGATGACCCCCTGGCGCACCCACCGCTTGAGGGCGATGTCGTGCAGGCGGTTGCGGAGCATCCCCTCGTAGAGCCTCAGAAGCGCCGGCTCTCCAGGCAGGCGCGCGGGCACGCGCGCGCGGAACTCCCGCATGACGCCCGTGTCGGGCCGCCAGTCCAGGTACTCGGGTGGATCGAACGCGGGAAAGCGTCTCATGGGCAGGGCCGCCGCCCGCGGCGGCCGCCTCCTTCCTGATCGGGATGGGCTAAGTGACAGCGCAGTCTATCTTTGGGCCGCGGGAGAGGTCAATCTCAGGCGGAAGGACACCTGCACCTCGTCGCGCACCTTGTTGAGCAGGATCGACGGGTCGGGGATGCCGTGTTCGGACAGGCGCACCGTGGCCGATCCCGAGGCCATCCATCCGTTCCCCTCCGCCTCCAGCGTCACCGGCAGGCGGATCCTCCTGACCACGCCGTGGATCTCCAGGTCCCCCTCCAGGCTCAGCTCGGCCCTGCGGAGGGAGCCGGCGGCGTCGCGCTCGATCCGGCCCGGGGAAGGTGGAGCGGCCGAGGAGAAGCGGATGATCGGGAAGCGATCCACGTGAAGGTGGTCCCGCCGCATGGCTCGATCCCGGCGCTGGTTGCCGGTCTCCATCGTCGCCGTCACGACCTCCAGCAGGACACGTCCGTCCGCGGTCAAATCGCCGCTTTGCGAAGTGACCGTCCCGCGGACGTCCGGCGCGGTGCCGTGCACCTCGTGCCAGGTCGTGCGCAGGACGAAGGCGACGCGGCTTCCGGCGGGGTCGATCGCCAGGTCGGCCGGAGCGGCCGCGGAGAGCAGGCCGGCGCCGCGGGCGACGGCGGCTGCGATCGCCGCCCGGCGGACAGCGGGACGGAGCAGGGCGGCCGTTCTCATCGGGCCATCAGCCGGCCTACCGCCCTCTCCACGTCGGCTCCGAACAGGGCGCGTCCCCTGATGATCCCCTCGCGGTCGATCAGATACGACATGGGGAGAGCCTGGATGCTGTAGTGCCGCACGAGCGGGTCTCCCATCCCCAGCCCCGAGGCGGCCAGCGGCCAGTCCATACGGTGAAGGGTGGCGAAGTGGCGCACCGTGGCCGGATCCTGATCGAGGCTGATCCCCAGCACCACGAAGCCGCGCTTCCTGTAGCGCTGGTAGGCGGCCCGCAGGCTGGGCATCTCGTCCACGCAGGGCTGGCACCAGGTGGCCCAGAAATCCACCAGGACGATCTTCCCCTTGAAGGACGACAGCGTCGCGCGGCTGCCGTCGGCCAGGGTGATCTCGAAGTCGGGCGCCGGCTTGCCGACGGCCAGCGTCTCCAGCTCCCGCACGTAGGTGCGCGCCGATTCCGCATGGCTGAATGTGGGGTGCTGCTCGGCCACGATGTGGAAGTGCTCCAGGGCCCGCGCCGGATCGGTCTCGAGCTGGTAGTGCGCCAGGCCCAGCGTGTAGTGCGCGGCGGCCCGGGTGGCGCTGTTGGAGGTGGCCCTGAGCGCTTTGTCCAGATCTTCGGCGATGCGCGGCACCGCCCGGCGGTAGGCGCGCTTCTTCAGCTCGAGATCTCCGCGGTTCATGATCCCTGCTCCTCCCGCCTCCTCCATCCGCATCATGGTGATCCGCGGGAAGGCGGCCTGCAGCCCGGGCGCGTCGGGTGCGGCCTCCAGCACCTCGTCGTAGGCGGCGAAGAAGGCGGGACCGTCCCCCCTGGCGGCGTGGAGCTGCATCACGGCGAGCAGGGCCTCCCCGGCGGGCGCGGTGCCAGGATGCTCCCGCGCGAAGTCGGCCAGCCGGCCGGCCCAGACCCGCCGCGGGTCGGCCCCCCGCCCCGGCCCCTGCCAGGCGCGCACCTCCTCCATCGCCTGCTCCTGCAGGGCAAGGTATTCTTCCCTCAGGTCCTTCTGCGCCGCCCCGGAGGCCGCCTCCGGGGCATCCCGGGACGGAGCCGGCGGCGGGGACTCGGCGGGGCCGGCGCAGGCCGCGGCAGCGGCCA
>DATEEA010000084.1:0-52138 GCA_035281445.1 Candidatus Polarisedimenticolia bacterium | reverse complement strand
AGGACAGCCTCGAGAACCCTCCGTGTCGAGACCGGCTTGCGGCCTGGCCGACCGTCCGGGATGTTCTCCTCAGGAAAGTGGTCTCGAATCCGTTCCCAATGTGCATTGCTCAGCGAGATCATCGACACTCATGATACACCGTGAGTCAAGCATTGATGTTGAGATAGGTTCTAGTACATTTCTTCCTGAAAGGGGTGAGTCTTTGTTATTGAGTGGACCAACTATTTTTCGATCATGGCCAGAAACTGTGATTGGTCCAGAAAGGGGTGTCCGGTAGGGGTCGCGTAGTGGGCACCGTCCGTCGTGGTATACCTCCGTTCTTGACACGAATCGAGAAGGGATGTCACGCAGACGATGCCTGAGGAGATTATACGCCGCGTCCTGATCGAATTCGGCGGAGAAAAGGCCGGATCAGCTTTGTACTGCTTCAACGGAGCGTTCTTTCTGGTAGCGGATGTCTCTGACTAGAGCCGGATGTACCACGTTGAGGTGCGATGCCTGCCCCGCTCGCCAAGCGGTACTTACTGTGACCGTGAGGTGAACCGGTGGGCATCTGACCGAGAGCCGCCGGACGGGCCCTGGACGGACAGGGCCCTCCTCTGCTCGCCGTCCTCTCCGGCCCGGTGGCGTACTTCATACCCGACATGTGCCGGACCCCTCCTCGATTCCAGGCCTGGTGGTGGAGGTGACCATCCCGCGCAAGGGCTCTCCGCGGCCGATCAGGCTGGTAGTGAAGCAAGGGGGTCGCATCGAGCCTTTCACCCCTAGGGCCGGGACAGGGCATCGGGTTGCCGCTCACCCAAAAGCCCGGCGACAGCGTACGCGGCGATGCCGAGAAGAAAGGCGGCCCAGACAGCCGACCAGACTTGGACGCTCCAGGACGCGGCGGATCCCACCCATTCGCCCCCCTGGAGTCCCCACACGATCAGAACGGCACCCAGCGGGACGACCGGCAGGATCGCTTGCGGCCGTTGGCGCCGAGCCACCGCCAGATAGAGGAAGGCGCTGAGCCCCAAGGCGTACCAGATGTAGATGGCCTTGGCCAGCAACAGCAGCGCCACCTGACCCAGCACGAGGCCCCAGGCGCCGCCGACCGCGAGGAAGGTCTTCTCCGGCCGGCGGGCCAGTATCAGCCCCGTCCCGAAAGCCAGCAGCAGGATCACGACGTGCGACATGGAGGCTGCGCCCTCGGAACGGGCGAAGAGCTTCCACAGGCTGTAGCCGCCCACCGGACGGAGGCTCTCGAACTCCAGCAGCGCGTAGGCAAGATGCTCCCGCCGGAAGACGGCATAAGGGATGAGCGGCCCGGCGAACACGGCCGCTCCCGCAGCGGCCGTGATGACGGTGGCCCGGAGCCGGCCGCGGCGCAGGCCCCATCCGAGCCACACCAGGGCCGGCACGAGGGCGGTGGTCTTCAGGCCGAGCGCCAGCCCCCAGGCGACCCCCGCGGCGGTTGGCCGCGAGCGCTCCGACGCCGCCACCGCCAGGAGGACCATCAAGACCATCGCCGCCTCGTTGTGCTGGAAGCGGATGCTCGAGAGCCAGAGGAGCGGGGACGACAGGAGGCACAGATAGAGTGCGAGCCGGCCCGGCTCGGGGATCCGCCGGCTCCCCTCCGCCAGCCGCAGAACCGTCCGGCAAAGGAGGAGATCCAGCGGCAGCGACGCCAGCAGCATCCAGGCCTGGCCGAGGCTCATCCCCGTCTGCCGGTGGAAGTCGGCCAGACCCAGGGCGCGGCCCAGCCAGTAGAACGGCGCGAGGTAGAAGAACCACACGGGAGGGTTGCCCAAGGGGATGGCCAGGCCGCTGTCCGGCGGGCGGGCGGCGATCCCGTAGAGGTCCAGCGGCGACCCCGTGACGATCTTGTCGAGCGCGGCCGAGTAGAACGCGCCGAAATCGACGTAGGCGAAGAAGGGCTTCACGGCGAGCGCCGTGGCGCACCAGGCAAGGGAGGCGGCGAGGTACCACCGGCGCAAGTCGCCGCCGTCCAGGCGGCCGGTCGGGGGGTTGCCTCCAGACGCTTGGGCCGCCAGATTCTCCCTGCCGGACGCCGGCCCGTCTGCCTTCAGGCGCCGGCTCGAGGAGGAGCTGCCATGAACGCGTTCCATGCCCGGTTCATCTCCACGTGGACCCCGGACCGGCTCTACCGGGTCTACATCGATCGAGGGGAGATCTTCTTCATCCGCGTCGGCGGGCAGGCTGGCTTCGCCGAAGGGGCCGCGCTGCAGCTCGGCCTGCTGGGAGGCTTCATCCTTCGCGCCATCCGTCGCCGCAACGCCGCCCGGCGCGCGGCGCGGGCCGAGGAGCTGGACCGGCAGCACCCCAGCGCGCATCTGTCGGCGCACAAACACAACATCCATGCCGCGGTCAGCGCCGTGGAGTCCTCGTCGCTGGAGCCGCCGGCCGCACTCGGGGCCCACGGAGAGCACTTCGGCAGGTGGAAGCTGACGCTCAGGGGGAGCAAGCCGATGCTCCTGCAGCTCGAGACGATCGAGGACATGACGGCAGCCCACCAGGCGCTCGCCGGGCTCGGCGCCGCGCACGTCTCCAAGGTGGCCTACGACCCGGCATCGGGGCGCTTCGCCAAGGCGCCGGCGTGACGCCGCGCCGGACGCCGCGCCGGCTTAACCCGTGGGGCCCGGGCCTCCTGCCCGCCGCATCTTGATCAGCGCGCCCGCGATCAGGCCGACGCCCGCCAGGATGGGGAAGATCGGCCAGCTCACGTCCATGTCGGGGATGACGCCGAGATTGTGCAGCAGGAAGATGACCCCGACGCCCAGAGCGGCCAGGCCGCCGATCAGCATCCCTCTGGCGTCGTCACGCTCGTTCTGACCCATCGTGTGACCTCCTCCCCGCGCCCGGCAGGACGCCGGCGCCGGATGATCCCACGAAGGCCCGGGCGGCGCAAGGGTCAGGGTGCCGGGTCAGGCGGCCTGTGCAGGAGAGGCCCGAGCCTGGGCCGCGAGACGAAGCGGGAGTCCGGCACGATGAAGCGATAGAGCCGGTCGGCGGCCTTGCGGATGCCGATGCGAGGCGTGGCCAGGCAGGCGGGAGGAGCGGCGCCGTCATCCTCGAGCCACAGCGGATCGGCGCCCAGGTCGTGTCCGCAGCAGGCGGCGTCGATGGCCAGGGCCTGGGCCAGCCGGCCCGGGCCAGAGGCCAGATGCTCCAGGGCCGGCGTCCCCCGGCGCCGCCTCATCGTCTCGATCCCCTCGGTCGGCTCCAGGGCCCTGAGGAGGACCCCGGACCCGACCCCTCGCGGACCGGTCACCACGTTCATGCAATAGTGATTGCCATAAGTGAAGTAGACGTAGGCGCGGCCGCCCGGCCCGAACATGGCGCGGTTGCGCGGGGTGGGCCCGCGGTGAGCGTGGGAGGCGGGATCGTCGGCGCCGAGGTAGGCCTCCACTTCCACGATGCGGCCGGCGGTCACCACGCCGCGGCGGCGCCGGCAGAGAAGCTTGCCCAGCAGGTCGGGAGCCACCTCGAGGGCGGACCGCAGGTAGAAGTCCCCGGGAAGCAGCCGCCCGCCCGCCGGGCGACCGCGGAGGGAGGGAAACGGGGTCATTCCGGCTGTCCGCGCCTCACTCTTCGATCTTCTCGGCGGCGGCGATGGCCGCCTCGATCCCTTTCTCGGTGCGGATCTTCTTGAGCTTCGCCCGGCTTGCCGGGCGCATCCCGCGCATCATCCCCATGTACTTGCCCTGGAGCTTGAGCGCCTGGCGGCGCTGGGCGCTGAGCCGGGGACGCCGGCGTGTCTTCTGCTCGGGCGAGGTGGGGAGCAGATCCTGCGGAGGCGAGAGCACCAGCGGAGCGATCCGCTCGAACGAGCGCGCGAGTCGCGAGAAGGAGGACCTGATTGTCCGGAGCTCCCGCGCCAGAATAGTCTTGGAACGTGGCATCGTTTCCTCCAAATGAACCGTTCACGGTGCGGGGACGGGCACTATACCACGATTTGATCCGGCATTTCCAATGGAAACCGCCCCATTGCGCCGATCAATGTTTGAGCGTAACAAACATTCCACAAGGCCATCATACACCCTGGCCCGGGCCACCGCCGGGGCGTACAATCGGCCTGCCGCGCCCTGCTGGAGCGGCATCCAGGGAGGAACGTCCCGATGACCGGCCAGACACCGCACGACCCCGCCTTGGCGGCTCGTGTCCACGCGCTCGAGATCTCGTACCGGCGGATGAGGGGCGGCGCCCTGGCGGCGGGCGCGGCCGCCGTCGCCGCGCTCTTGATGGGGAGCGACGGGGCCAGACCCCGCGCGGTCGCCGCCGACAGGCTCACCATCGTGGACAGCTCCGGGACGCCGCGGATCGTCCTGGCGGCGATGGAAGACGGCCCGAGCCTGCAGGTGTACGACGCCGCGTCGCGCAGGCAGCTCGCCCTGGGGGCCACTCCGGACGGCCCTTTCGTGGTGCTCTACGACCGCAGCAGGGCGCGGGCCGCCCTGTCCCTGGGTTCGGAGGGGGCCGACCTGGAGATGTACGACCCGGCGGGAGCCCGCCGCGCGGCGCTGGCGCAGGCCGGCGACGGCGCCGGTCTGGAGTTCTACGACGCCGCCGGGCGCAGGAGGGTCGGGCTCCTCACCACCTCGGAGATACCGGCCCTGACCATGGCCGACGGGAGCGGGCGGACGCGCGCGGGGCTGGGAGTGGGCCCCGACGGCCCCGATTTCGAGCTGTACGACGCCGCGGGAAAGAGGCGGCTGGCCATGGGAGCGCTCGACGATCGCGGCGCTCGGATGGCGTTGTTCGACGACGGCGGGCTGGCCAGGATGGCCCTGGGCGTGACGGGAGCCGGGCCCGCGATGGTGTTGTCCGACGAGATGATCCGGCCGCGCGTCCAGCTCGACGTGACCGCCGAGGGTCCCAGCCTGCTGCTGCGGCGGTCCGATGGCCGCGCCGGCACCGCGGTGATGGCCCCGGCATCCGGCGCGGCGTTCGCCGTGCTCGATGCGCAGGGCCGCCCGGTGTTCCAGGCGCCCTGACGCCCGGACCTACCAGCGCCGCTCGCGCGAGGAGTGCATGTCGAGCCGGCCGGTCAGGACCACCCGGTACTGCCCGGTCTCCGGGTCGATCGACTCCACGCTCACGCGGCTCTGCGTGGAGCTGAGGATGACGTGCCCGAGCTTCGCCTGCAGGAGCTGCGGCGAGGACGGGACTCTTTCCAGGGCGGCGAAGTCGTCGATGTAGAACCTGGGCATGGGCCACCTCATGGGGTGAGGTCGGATGACGGATACGCGGCGGGCCCCGGCCCGGTGCCCCGCGGCGAAGGCGGGGTCCCATCATCATCGATCCGGGCGGACCGCCCGTCAACCCCTCCGGAAATCCTTTACTTTGAGCCGACTGGCCGTATGATGGTCCCGGACTCGAAAAATGGGGTCCGGCCACCCCATGTCGGAACGCCCTGGCTCGTCCGCACCCGCCGCCGGACGCGGCTCCGTGGCGCGCGCACGCGCGCTGAGGGGTGGGGTTCTGGCCACCAGCCTGGTGACCGGCACGCTGGCCGCGGCCGGTCCGCCACCCGAGTCCCCGGACGCCAGGATCTACTTCGCCGCTCCGGCGCCCGCGCCGCTGGTGACGTACGAGGACAGCCAGGGCCATCCCCGAACCGCCCCTTCAGCCGGCCCGCTCCTGGTCGTGCTCCGCTCGGTCCGCTGCACCGGGTGCGACGAGGACATCAAGGCGCTGCACCAACGGCGCGAGGCGATCGAGCAGGCCCAGCTCGAGGTGCTGCTGCTCGACGCAGGGCCCCTGATCGGGCTGCCCGCGGCCGGTCCGCCGCCGGGGGGGTTCCCGTTCCCGTGGGGGACGGCCACCGCCCGCCTGGCCCAGGGGCTCGATGTCCTCCGGAGCCAGGTCATCCGCCATCCCGGACCCATCACTGTTCCGTCGTCTTTCCTGCTCGACGCGGATGGGCTGGTGGCCGCGCTGTTCAAGGGGCCCCTGCCGCTCGATGACCTGCTGCGAGACCTTCCCGGCCTGCGTGCAGCCGGGGAGAAGCGGCTCAGTCCGGCGCTTCCCTCTTCCGGCCGCGGCAAAGGCTCTTTCGCCGAGTCCATGGACGGCATCGCCGTGGCCTACCAGGAGGCCGGCCTGCTGGACGAGACCATCGCCTACCACCGCAAGGTGCTGCGCATCAAGCCGGGCCGCATGGCTTCGCTCGTGCCGCTGGCCGGCGCGCTGGCCGCGCGCGGGGACCTCGAGGAGGCCGAGACCGCCTACCGCAGGGCGCTGGCCATCGAACCGGGCCATGTCATCGCCCTGGTGAACCTCGGTCTGGTGCTGTCCAGGATGGGCCGCGAGGACGAGGCGGTGGAGAGCCTGTCCGAGGCGGTGCGCATCAGCCCCGATCACCAGCAGGCCCGCTACCACCTCGGCCTGGCCCTGGCCCGGCGCGGGCAGACCGATCGCGCGGCGCAGCAACTGGCCGAGGCGATGGGGCTGCCCCCCGGCTCGGCGGTGGCGCAGGAGCGGATGGCCTGGTTCTTCGCCACCCATCCCGATCCGGTGGTGCGGCACGGTGCCCAGGCGGTCAAGCTGGCCGAGCAGCTGGTCAGGATGTCCGGCGAGACAGCGGGACACCTCGACACGCTGGCCGCGGCGTACGCCGAGGCCGGGCGGTTCGACGAGGCGGTGGCGGCGGCGCAGCGGGCCGTGGCGCTGGCGGCGGAAGCCGGCGACACGCGGCACGCGGAGGCGGTCCGCTCGCGCCTGAAGCTGTACGAGCAGGGCCGGCCCTTCCACGAGACGCCCCGCTCCTCTCCCTGAGCTCAGACCTCCGACGCGGCTTGGCGCACCGCATCGATCGCCTCCCGCATCCGATCCGCGTGCGTGCGGAACGACAGGACGCAGATCCGCAGGACGAAGCCCGAGGGGAGCACCGCGCCGGTGAGGAAGACGCGGCCGCCGGCGTTGACCCGCTCCAGCACCGAGCGGTTGAGCCGGTCCATCTCCTCGCGCGGCCGGCCCGGGCGCGACAGCCTGAACGCCAGCAGGGAGAGCTGGGGCGGCGCGACCACGTCGACCCCCGGGATGGCGGAGAGCTCCGCCGCGGCCCAGGCCGCCAGATCCAGCTTCTCGTCGAGGCTCCTCCGGAAGGCCCCCGCGCCGTGCATCTTCAGCGGGAGCCAGACGCGCAGCCCCCGCGCGTCGCGCGACAGCTCCGGAGAGATGTCGCAGAAGTCGACGAGCCCGGAATCCTGTTGCATGGGAGGGAGGTAGTCGGCGTGGTGGGCGTGGGTGCGGCGCAGGGCGCCCCCGTCGCGGGCCAGCAGGCAGCCGGTCCCGTAGGGGAGGAACAGCCCCTTGTGCGGATCGAGCGTGATGGAGTCGGCCTGGTCGATGCCCTTCATGCGGGCGCGTCCGCGCTCGGTGAGCATGAAGAACCCGCCGTAGGCGGCGTCCACGTGCAGCCAGAGCCCTTCCTCCCGGGCGGCGCAGGCCAGCGCCTCCAGATCGTCCACGGCGCCGGTGTTGGTCGTGCCGGCGTTGCCGCAGACCAGGAACGGCCGCAGCCCCCGCCGCCGGTCGGCGGCCACCGCCTCGCGGAGCCGGCCTGCGTCCAGACGGCCGCTCTCGTCGCCGGGAAGCGAGCGCACCCTTCCCGGCGGGATGCCGGCCAGCCGCGCAGCCCGGGCCACGGAGTGATGGGTCTGATCCGAGACGTACACCACGCCCGATGTCACGGCCTCTCCCAGCTTCTCCTCCCGGGCGGTGATGACCGCGCTGAGGTTGGCCAGCGAGCCTCCCGTGGTGAGGAATCCTCCCGCCGCCGCCGGGTACCCCACGATGCCGCTGAACCAGCGCACCACGTTGGCCTCTATCTGCGCCAGCCCCGGCGCCGCCTGGAAGACCCCCACGTAGCGGTTCACGGCGTCGGCGATCAGGTCGGCGATGGCGGCGTGGAACAGGCCGCCTCCGGGGATGTAGGCGAGGTAGCCGGGCCCCGCGGTGTTGAATGATGCGGGCACGACCCGCTCGAACAGCAGGGCGAGGAGCTCCTCGAAGGGGCTCCCTTGCTCCGGCAGCCCCTCGGCGAGCGATCGGGCCAGATCGGGGCCATCCGAGGTGTCGTACGACGCCGGCTGAGATGGCAGTGAGCCGATGTGCTCCACGATGCGGTCCATGGCCAGCTCGGCCATGCGCCGCATCGTCTCGGAACCCAGCTCCAGCTCGCGTGGGCCGTCCGCCATCCGCTCCCCCGCCGGCGAGCTTAGCACCAAGCGGCCGGGATCCCCCGCGGGCCCGTCCGGCCGCTCAGCGCGGCGGCCGCGCGGCCGACTCCAGCCCGGCCAGGGCGCGGTGGTCGGCCGGGTCGTCAGCCAGAAGCTCGCGGTAGACCGCCGCCGCCTCGGCCGGCCGTCCCGCGGCCCGCAGGGCGTCGGCCAGATCGTGGCGCGCGTGGGGGAGGTCGTGGCGGATCGCCACCGCCTGGCGCAGGATGGCGATCGCCTCCTCGGCCCGTCCCTGCCGCAGCAGGATCGATCCGAGCCGGGCGCGCGACACGGCATCGCCCGGATCGATCCGCGCCGCCTCGCGCAGCGCCCCGGCCGCCTCGGCCAGGTCGCCCGACAGCGCCAGCACGGTCCCCAGCCCGCTCCAGGCCGCCGCGTGCCCGGGGGCGGATCGCGCCGCATGGCGAAGCTGATCGAGCGACTCGGACAGCCGGCCCATCCCCGCCAGCGAGAGGCCCAGCCCGACCATGGAAGGGACGTCCGCAGGATCGGCCGCCAGCGCCTGGCGGAACCTCGGCGCGGCGAGATCGGGCCGCCCCCCTTCGTGCAGGATCCGGCCCAGGTTGTAGGCGGCGGCCTTGTGTCCGGGCGACACCAGCAGGCTGGCTTCGTACATCTCGGCCGCACGCCCGGCGAGCCCCTGCTTCTCCAGCACCACGGCCGTGTTGTAGAGGCGGTCGGCGCGCCGCTTCTCCCCTTCTGCGCCGGGCCGATCGGGAGGGGACGCGTCCCACTCTCCCACGGCCCGCTCGAACACGGAGGGATCCGCGCCGGCGGCCAGCAGCTCCCAGAGGGCCCGCGCGATCAGGCGGTGCCCGCTAGGGGTGGGGTGCACGTAGTCCTCGATGAGCTCGAAGCCGACCAGCCCGCGCGGGGCCTCCTGCTCGAACAGCCTCTCCACGTCCACCAGGTCCGCGCCCCCGGCCTGCGCCACGCGCCGGATGACCTGATTGAAGGAGGACAGGGCCCTGGCCGGCTGGGCGTCCCGATCGGCAGCCCGGCGGTAGGCGGCGCGGGCGTCGTCCCACCATCCCAGCTCCTCGAAGGCGCGTCCCAGGCGGAAGGGGATCTCGGCGTACTCCGGAGCGATCCGCTCCGCCTCTTCCAACAGCGCCATGCGCGCCGCGGCCGCCGTGCTCCGGCGCGGCAGGCGCCCGGCCCGCGCCAGGCGATCGAGGGCCTCCTTCCTGGCCGAGGCAGGGGTCCCTTGCTCGAAGAGCGACTGGTTGGGAGGCCAGTCCTTCTGGTTCGAGGCCACGGTGCACAGGACCACCCTCGTGCCGCGGCCGGCGGCCTGCCGGACCAGGCCGGCCAGGTTGCGCTCGAGCGCCTGTTCGGCTTCCCGCTTGCGGGCCAGGGTGGCGCCGGCGGCCGACTCGCGCGCCACGTCCAGCCCCAGCAGCTCGCCCGCGGTGGCCCCGCCGCCGTCCCGAGCGCCGGCCTCGCCCGGGCCTCGCCCCAGGAGGACGGCCATTGCGCTGTAGAGCCGCGAACGGTGCAGCAGCGCTCGCACCGGCGCCGGCGGCCGCCGCGCGGCCTCCAGCCTGCGCCGCAGCGCCTCCTCCACGAACTCGTTGTGCGCCTCGTACACGATGAGCGCGTCCGGCTCGTGCTCCAGCACCTCCTCGGCCACGAGACCGAGACGATGCGACCCGTAGGACATCCCTGCGGCGTTGATCACTTCCACGGCGCGACCCGGGTGCGTCGCCCGCAGCGCGCGCTCCAGCGCCGCGGCGAAGGCGGCCTCCGCACCCCATGGGAACCCGTAGGCGCTCGATCCGCCGAGCACGAAGATCCGCAGCCCTCCCTGGGGCTTGCGCGCGGCGAACTGCTGGTGGTTGAACGAATGCCTCGCCGCGCGGGGGGAGGTGAGGAACTGTCCGCTGGCGGCGTCGAGCTCGAACACCCGCGCCGCGCGAGAGAAGCCGGCCGCGGGGTCGGCGAGGCTGTCCAGCGCCGGCGCGCCGGCCAGCCGCAGGATGGCCTCGGCCCCGGCGAAGAAGGCCGCCGTCACGACGGCGGAGAACAGCAGCAGGCGTGACCGTCTCAAGGCAGCAGCGCCCTCAGCCTCCCCGCGCGGCCAGCGAGAGGTTCTCGCGCCGCTCGGCCAAAAGCGGCGCCAGCCCGCGCAGCGCCAGCACGGCGCCCGCGCCGGCGGCCGCGGCCCACACGCCGGCCATCAGGGCCGCCAGCACCGGCATCCCGAAGAGATGCCCCGCCAGCAACACCACGGCCGACCCCGGAAGAACCGCCGCCAGCGTGGCCAGCGTCCCCAGCAGCGCCGCCGCCGCATGGGGGTTCCCCTCCTTCCCCATCCTGCTGAGATCGGCCTTCTTGGGAAAGAGGATCGACAGCAGCGCCGCGGCCGGGACGAGCGCCGCCGCCGTGCCCGCCCCGGCCAGGAGCGTCGCCGCCCACAGGGCCGGATGCCCGTTGGGAGCGATTCCCAAGGCCGCGGCCAGGCAGAGGACCCAGCTCGACCCGCACAGCAGGAGCCCACCCAGCGCCTTGCCCGCCAGGAGCTCGCCGTCCGCGACGGGGGCCAGCATCTGCAGGGTCAGCCCGCTGCGATCCGAAGCGAACTGGTTGACCAGGATCGGCTGCAGCGACATCAGGGTGAGCATCATCCCCATCGCCAGCAGGCTCGGCCCCTCCACCACCGCACCCCCCAAGGGGTGCTCGGCGACCAGCCCTCGAAGGGTCAGCCCCATGAGCAGCGTGAAGGGACCGCTGAGCAGGATGGCCAGACGGCCGCGCACCGTGCGCAGGGCCGTGACCGCCTGGGCCCGGGCCACGGCGGCGACCGGCGCGGAGACACCCGGCCATCTCATCTCCCGCTCCCCCCGCCGGCGGGTCCGCCGCTTCCACGACGATCCTCCTCCGCCCGCCAGCAGCATCGCGTGGACGCGCGACGAGAGCCAGAACACGGCTCCGGCCTCGACGAGCAGCGCGGCCACGCACAATGCCGCCTGCGCGCCCCGGCCTTGCAGCGCCGCCGTCACGCACCGCGCGTAAAGCTCGGAGGGGAGCACGGCGGTCCAGGCGGGAAGGTCCGCGAGCCGGGCGGAGAAAGCCCGCGCCTCGCCGTCGTCGCGCGGCACGGCCAGCGACACGCCGAAGCCGGCCATGGTGACCAGCAGCATGAAGACCAGCATGGCCGTCTCCCCCCTCCGCCTGTCGCGCAGCAGCCACTGCACGCTGAAGGCGGTCAGGGCGCTGCAGCAGGCCAGCACCAGCAGCAAGGCGGCTCCGGCCAGGAGGGCGGCCGCTCCGGCCGCGCCCCCGCCGCCCACGGCCATGCCCGCGGGCAGCGCCGCCAGGGCCGGGGCGATGAACAGGATCCAGGGGTCGAGCAGGCCGGCGGCGGTGTCCACGGCGTGGAGAAGGCTCCTGGGGATCGGCAGCAGGAGCAGCCGCGCCGTCCCCTCGGTGCCTCCCTGCATGGACCGGCCGAGAGGCAGCAGCACCACCACGCCCGTCGCCGCCAGCAGCACGAGCCGGACGGCCGCCATCAGCTTGCGCGGCGCGTCGCCCGCCGCCAGCAGGCGGCCGGCGCCGAAGGCCAGCACGGCAAAGCCCACGGCGAAGAGCAGGAAGAAGGCCAGGATCACGAGCGGCGCGGCCACCGACAGGATCCTCGACAGGCGCTCCAGGCCGTCGCGCCGCCGCCCGCCGCGCAGGGAGCGGACCAGGAGCCGCCATCGCAGCCACACGAACGTCCCCACCAGTCCGATCACCGGGCCAGCCAGTCCAGCGCGGGAGCCTGCCCGTCCTCCGCGCCCACCAGATCGAGGAAGACCTCCTCCAGGCTGCGCTGGCCCCCCGCTCCCGCCCGGAGCTGGGCGATCGGCCCTTGCGCCACCAGCCGGCCCTTGTGGATGATCCCCAGCACGTCGCAGAGACGCTCCACGATCTCCAGGATGTGCGAGGTCAGGAAGATGGTCCCGCCTCCGCGGACGAACTGCAGCATCAGATCCTTGATCTGGCGCGAGGCCACAGCGTCGATCCCCTCGAACGGCTCGTCCAGGAACAGGAGCCTTGGCCCGGCCAGCAGCGCCGCGGCGAGGGACAGCTTCTTCTTCATGCCGTGGGAGTAGTCGGCCACCATCTCGCCGGCAGCCCTCTCCAGGCTCATGAGACCGAGCAGCTCGTCGGCCCGGCGCGACCAGACCGGCCGGGCCAGGCCGTGGACCTTCCCCACGAAGGCCAGGGTCTCCGCGCCGGTGAGCCGATCGAAGAGCGCCAGGTCCTCGGGGACCACCCCGACCAGCCTCTTCACCGCCACCGGGTCGGCGATCGGATCGAGACCCAGGATGGTCATGCTGCCGGAGGTGGGGGACAGCAGCCCGGTGAGGCACTTGATGGTGGTGGACTTGCCGGCCCCGTTGGGGCCCAGGAACCCGAAGAAGCTCCCCGCCGGCACGGCCAGATCGATGCCGTCCACGGCCGCCAGGTCGCCGAAGGACTTTCTGAGGTCGCGCGTCTGCACCGCGAGGGTCATGGCGCGCGGATTGTACGACAGCGCGGCCGCGTCCGGAACGGAGCTTGCTTGCATAGCGGGAGAGGAGGACTGCATGGACGACGTTACGACCAGGAAAACCGGAGGCTCCTCCACCGACGTGGCCATCCCCTCGGGAGGGGAGTCCCTGCCGGGGGTGCTCGTGGTGCCGGAGCGCCCCCTGGGCCTCGTGCTGTTCGCCCACGGCAGCGGCAGCAGCCGGCACAGCCCCCGCAACATCCTGGTGTCGGGCCGGCTCAAGGAGGCCGGCTTCGCCACGCTCCTGTTCGATCTCCTGACCCAGGACGAGGAGAGGCTCGACCTGCTCACGGCCACGCACCGTTTCGACATCCCTTTGCTGTCGGCAAGACTTCAAGACGCCACCGACTGGGTGTCTCGCTGGCAGGACACCCGCTCCTTGAGGATCGGCTACTTCGGCGCCAGCACCGGAGCGGCCGCGGCCCTGGTGGCCGCCGCGGCCATGGGGCGGGGGGTCAAGGCGGTGGTGTGCCGCGGAGGCCGGCCCGACCTCGCGGAAAAAGCCCTGGCCCGCGTGTCCGCCGCCACGCTGCTCATCGTGGGGGGCCAGGACGAGGCGGTCCTGCGCCTGAACGAGGCGGCGGTGGAGTCGCTGCGGTGCCCCAAGCAGCTTTCGGTGGTGCCGGGGGCCACGCACCTGTTCGACGAGCCCGGCGCGCTGGAAGAGGTGGCGCGGCTGGCCATCGGCTGGTTCGTGCGCCGGCTGGCCCGCAGGGGGGCGTGATGGTCCGCAGGCTGGCCGACCGGAAGGAGGCCGGGCGGCTGCTGGCCGGCAGGCTGGCGGAGCACGCCGGTGACCCCGGTCTGCTGGTGCTGGCTCTGCCGCGCGGCGGCGTGGAAGTGGGGTACGAAATCGCGGCGCGCCTGGGGGCGCCGCTCGACATCCTGACGGTTCGCAAGCTCGGGCTGCCCGGCCACCAAGAGCTGGCCATGGGCGCCATAGGCCCTGGCGGTGAGCGGGTGCTGGACGAAGGGCTCGTCCGGACGCTCGGCCTGCCGGCGGACGTGATCGACGAGACGGCGCGACGCGAGCAGCGCGAGCTGATCCGGCGCGAAGCTCTCTACCGCTCGGGTAGGCCGGCCCCCGACCTGCGCGGGCGCCACGTCATCCTGGTGGACGACGGTCTGGCCACCGGATCGACCATGCGAGCCGCCCTCAAGTCGGCGCGCGCCGGAGACCCGCGGCGGCTGGTGGTGGCGGTCCCCCTGGCCGCGGCGGAGACCGTCGAGTCGCTGCGGGGCGAGGCCGACGAGGTGGTCTGTCTGCTGACACCCGAGCCCTTCGTGGCGGTGGGACTCTGGTACGACGACTTCACGCCCACCTCCGATCAGAAAGTGATGTCCCTGCTCGATCGGGCGAGACGCCCTAGGTCCGCCTGAGGTACAATCCCCGCTTCGGGAGGATCGGTCCCATGCGCGCCATCGCCTGCCTCGTGCTCGCCGCTTCGATGCTGTCCTCGCCTTCCTGGGCCGCGCAGCCGGGCTCCGAAGCGCCCGACTTCGAGCTCCGCTCCTCGGAAGGGGCCGCCGCGCGCCTCTCCGGCCTGCGGGGAAAGAGCCACGTGGTGCTGGTGTTCTTCCGCGGCACCTGGTGACCCTACTGCCGCAAGCAGCTCGGCGAGCTGCAGGAGAACCTGGCGGAGTTCGACAAGCGCGGCGCGGCGGTCTGGGCCATCAGCATCGACCCCGAAGCCGACCTCGCCTCCATGCGGAAAGCCCTCGGACTGAGCTACACCGTGCTGAGCGATCCCGACACCTCGGCCATCAAGCTCTATGGGGTCCTCAACGAGAAGGCCGGCAAGCTCCCCCACCCCGCCTCGTTCGTCGTGGATTCGAAGGGGATCGTGCGGTACCGGCGCGTGGACGAGGACTACACCAAGCGCCCTCTGAGCGCCGAGCTGCTCAACGCGCTGGACGGGATCCGGGAACCATGACCCGCCGCATTGCCGGCACGGCATAAATACCGCTCAATATCCTGAGCGCCTCCTGGGCCGCGGCGGCGGACGCCGATCCCGTTCGCCCACCCCCCGGTATGATGGGCCGCCACGCACCCCCACCGATCGGAACAACCGGTCGGCCCGCACCCCCTGCGGCGGACCGCCTAGCAGGAGATGTCTGCCCATGCAGCGACCATCGCTTCGCCGCGCCGGGCCCCTTGCCCTGGCCGTGGCCGTGGTCTGGACGGCCTCGGCTCGACCCGCCGGCTCGGCCACCTTCATTGTGAACGCGCTCTACGACGCGCAGGACGTCGCCCCAGGCGACGGGATCTGCGACGATGGAACCGGCAACTGCACCCTACGCGCCGCCATCATGGAAGCCAACAACTTCTTCGTGTCCGATCCCGACGTCATCGCCATCAAGGCCGGACTCTACCAGCTCGTCATCCCGGGCCCGGGAGAGGACAACGCCCAGAGGGCCGACCTGGACATCTTCACACCGATGATCGTGCGCGGCCTCTCGCTCGACCAGAACGACGTCGTGATCGACGCGGGCACCCTCGCCCCGGGCCTGGATCGGATCTTCCACGTCCACAGCATGCCCGCGGGGGTGGACGTCAAGATCGAGAACCTGACCATCACCGGCGGCTTCGAGGCGGCCGGCGGCGGGCTGCTGCACCAGGGCGGGAGCGCGCTCTCGCTCTACAACGTGGGGGTGATCAACAACAGGGCGCAGTTCGTCGGCGGCGGGATCTACACCGACTCCACGCTTCTGGTGCAGGACTCCACCATCGCCAAGAACGTGGTGATCGACCCCGGCTGCGCCAACGGAGGCGGCGGCATCTACCTCGACGGCGCCGCTCTGCGCATGCGCGCCTCCACGGTGAACGGCAACGAGGCATCGGGCTCGTGCGGGGGAGGGCTCTACAACAACAGCGGGTCCCTGCAAGTCTTCCAGTCCACCGTCAGCGACAACAAGGCGCAGTTCGAGGGGGGCGGGATCTTCGGCCTGGGTGCCGGCTTCGCCCTCTCGCACGCCACCGTGTACCGCAACCAGGTCGCCGCCGGAGTGGCAGGCGGACTCTTCTCCTCGGCGGCGTCGTTCCTGCAAGGGACCATCGTGGGAGACAACAACCCGCAGAACTGCGATCCCCCGCTCAACTTCAACTCCCTGGCGGGGAACCTGGACAGCGATGGATCCTGCAACCTGGTCCCCGGCAACGACCTGCCGGGGGTGGCCCCCATGCTGTCCCCGCTGGCGGCCAACGGCGGCCCGACGCCCACCCATCTCCCGGTGCCCGGGAGCCCGGTCCTGGACTTCATCGCCGCTCCCTGCTTCGACTTCGCCGGCGATCTGGTCAACATCGATCAGAGGCATTTCGTGCGGCCGGCCGACGGAGACGGCGACGGCATCCGCCAGTGCGACATCGGTTCCGTCGAAGCGCGCACCGGGCCGCTCCTGATCAACGAGGTGGACGCCGACACGCCGGGGGCCCTGGACAACCTGGAGTTCATCGAGATCTACGACGGGGGCTTCGGCAACACGCGGCTCGACGGGTTCGTGCTGGCTTTCTACGACGGAGCGACGCTGGCCTCGTACAGCCTCCCGCCCCACGTGGCGGCCATCGACCTGTCGGGCTTCGCCACCGACGCCGCGGGCTATTTCGTGGTGGGCAACCCCGGGGTGCCGGCCGCCGCCATCCACTTCGCCGACGGGGCCCTGGACGACGGAGCCGACGCTGTGGCGCTGCTGGACACGGACCCGCTGTCGGTCCCGCCGGGGACTCCGGCCACCACCCCCTTCGATGGCCCGGTGATCGTGGACGCGGTGGTCTACGCCACCGCGGATCCGTTCGAGCCTGGGCTGCTCGACCCCTTGACGCCGGGACAGCCCCAGGTGGACGAGGCCTCCGGGCTGGGAGGGCCGGAGCTCGACTCCAGCCAGCGATGCCCCAACGCCTCGGGGATCCCGAGGGGCACGCTCACGCACCTCGCGCTCCCTCCCACCCCCGGCGGCTTCAACCACTGCGGCACGCCCGACTACGACGGTGACGGCGTGACGTACTTCAACGACTGCAACGACTTCGATCCGCTCTACTGGGACACGCCCGGCGAGGCGATCAACCTGCGCTGGAACGACGCCGTGGTGTTCGAGTGGGATCCGCCGCTGGCGCCGGGAGGGGTGGCGCTGGTCCATGACGTGCTGAGGGCCGACGCGCCGGACGACTTCATCCTGGGCACGATCTGCCACGAGTCCGACGATGGATCCGACACCAAGGCGGCCGAGCCCGGCGCGCCCGCGGTGGGCCTGTTCTGGTCGTACCTGTCGAGGGCCCAGAACGGATGCCCCATCCCAGAGGGGCCGCTCGGCTTCAGCTCGGGAGGGACGCCGATCGCCGGCATCAGCTGCCCGTAGAGGCGGCGAGGAGGGTCTGGAAGCGCGGCGCTTCAGATGGCGCTGCGCTTCCAGCGTCCCCTCCTGAACACCAGCATGCCGACGGCGGCGGTGGTCGACTCCGAGATGGTGATGGCCAGAAAGACGCCGGTGGCGCCCAGCTCCGTCCAGCGCGACAGCACGTAGGCCAGCGGGATCTGCCAGAGCCAGTAGCAGAACAGGTTGATCCACGTGGGGGTCAGCGTGTCCCCGGCGCCGTTGAAGGCCTGCACCATCACCATCCCGTAGGCGTAGAAGACGTAGCCGTAGCTGACGTAGCGCAGGCAGTCCACCCCGAACGGCACCACGGCGGGATCGTCGGTGAAGACGCGGATCAGCGGCTCGGCCATCACGATGAACACGACCGCCACCGCACCCAGGAAGACCATGTTGTAGAAGCCGGTCAGCCAGACCGACGTCTCCGCGCGGTCCGGCTTGCCCGCACCCAGGTTCTGCCCCACCAGCGTGGCCGCCGCGTTGCTCATCCCCCACGATGGGAGCAGCGCCACGATGATGATCCGCAGGGCGATGGTGTAGCCGGCCAGCGCGGCGCTGCCGAACGGCGTGAGCAGGCGCACCAGGCCCAGCCAGCTCGCCGTGGCGATGAGCATCTGGAGGATCCCGCCGACCGAGACCCGGGCCAGCTTCATCATGATCGCCGGCTGAAGCACCAGGTGCTCTCGCCGCAGGGCGATGCGCCCCTTGCCCGACAGGAGGGCGCGGACCTGGTAGGCCACGCCCATGCTGCGGCCGATGGTCGTGGCCACCGCCGCACCGGTCAGGCCCATCTCCGGGAACGGCCCCAGCCCGAAGATCAGGCAGGGATCCAGGATGATGTTGACGATGTTGGCCAACCAGAGGGACCGCATGGCGAGCGACGCGTCCCCCGCCCCGCGGAAGACGGCGTTGATCAGAAAGAGCATCAGGATGGAGGCGTTGCCCCCCAGCATGACCGCGGTGTAGCCCCATCCCTCCTCGATCACTCCGGCCGGGGCGCCCATCAGGCCGAGGAGCTCCCGGGAGAAGAAGGCGCCGGCCACGGCCATGGGAAGCGACACCACCACACCCAGGGCGATGGCTTGCACCGCGGCGTTGCAGGCGGCCTCCCGGTCCTTTTCGCCGATGCGCCGGGCCACCATCGCCGTCGTGGCCATGCACAGGCCGATGGCCACGCCGAAGATGAGGGTCAGCAGGGACTCGGTGACGCCCACGGTGGCCACCGCGTCGGCGCCGAGCCGGCCGACGAAGAAGACGTCCACGATGCCGAACAGCGACTCCATGGACATCTCCAGGACCATGGGGATGGACAGGAGCGCGACCGCTTTGCCGATGCTTCCCTCGGTGTGGTCGCGCGGCGACCCGCCGATCGCCTCGCGCAGCGACTGGAGAAGCGCAGAGCGGGCGGGGCGCCCGGGACGAGAGGGGGTGGAGGTGGTCACGAGGGGCGGGAGTCTAGCACGCGGCGCCCGGCGGCCCGCGCCCGGCCCTGGACAGGCGGCCAGGGACGGGAGTAGCCTCGGCCCATCACGACAGCCGTCACCCATTCACAGAGGAGGCCTTCATGTCACGCTTGCGTCCGGTCCCGGCCATCCTGTCGCTGGCGCTGGCGGCCCATGCCGCCCCGGCCCCGGCGCAGGAGACGCCGGCCGCCACACGGCTCACCGTCGATCACTATCTGGAATGGGAGAGCGTCGGGCAGCCGCAGGTCTCGCCCGACGGCACCCACGTGGTGTACACGCGGGAGTGGGTGAACCAGATCACCGACTCGTGGGAATCGGCCCTCTGGGTGATGCGCAGCGACGGCACCCGCAACCGGTTCCTGGCCCAGGGGGCCGGCGCGCGCTGGTCCCCCGACGGCACGCGCATCGCCTACATCGCGGACGGCGCTCCTTCCGGCAAGCAGATCTTCGTGCGCTGGATGGACGCGGAGGGGGCCACATCCCAGATCACCCGCGTGAACGAGGCGCCGGCCAACATCGACTGGAGCCCGGACGGCAAGCTCCTCGCCTTCACCATGGTGACCCCCCGCAAGCCGTCCTGGACCATCGATCTCCCGGCCGCTCCCAAGGGGGCCGCCTGGACGGAGGCGCCGCGCGTCATCGAGACCACCCACTACCGGCAGGACCGCCAGGGATTCATGAAGGACGGCTTCGTCCACCTGTTCGTGGTCTCCGCCGATGGCGGGACGCCCCGGCAGCTCACCCAGGGGGACTGGAACGTCGGCGCCCGGCCGGTGGGGATCGCCGGCAACGTCGGTCTGGACTGGACTCCCGACGGCAAGGAGATCGTCTTCGACGCGCTGCGCGAAGAGGCGGACCTGGAGCGCTACCTGGTCTCGCACATCTACGCGGTGGACGTGCGGACGCGAGACGTCCGGCAGATCACGCGCGAGAAAGGTCCCTGGAGCAGCCCGGCCGTCTCCCCCGACGGCAGGCTGATCGCCTACACCGGGTACCCATGGAGCCCGCAGACCTACCGCGCCGAGGATCTGCACGTGATCGGGCGCGACGGAGGCGCGTCGCGGGTCCTCTCCGGCGGGCTGGACCGCGACCCTGAGAACCTCCGCTGGGCCCACGACGGCTCGGGGGTCTACTTCAACGCCGACGACGAGGGGAGCCGCAACATCCACTTCGCTCCGTTGCAGGGGCCGGCGCGGCGGGTGACCGCCGGGGCCCACATCCTGACGCTCGGCTCGATCGCCCGCGACGGCCAGGCCTTCGCCGTCAGGACGGCCCCGGACAAGCCGGGGGACATCGTCCGCGTGCCGCTCTCCAAGCCCCGCGACATCGCGCAGCTCACGCGCGTCAACGACGACGTGCTGGCGGGCAAGCTCATCGGCGAAGTGGAGGAGATCTGGTACGACTCCACGGGCGGCACGAAGGTCCAGGGATGGCTGGTCAAGCCGCCGGCCTTCGATCCCTCGCGGCGTTACCCGCTGGTCCTGCACATCCACGGAGGGCCGCACGCCATGTACAGCGTGGCCTTCAGCTACTCCTTCCAGAACCTGGCCGCCAACGGCTACCTCGTGCTGTACACCAACCCCAGGGGCAGCACCGGCTACGGCACGGAGTTCGGCAACGCCATCGACGACGGCTACCCCAGTGTCGACTTCGACGACCTGATGGCCGGCGTGGACGCCGTGATCTCCCGCGGCGTCGTGGACACCGATCGCATGTACGTGACCGGGATCAGCGGCGGCGGCGTGCTGTCCAGCTGGATCATCGGCCACACCGACCGCTTCGCGGCCGCCGCCGTGCGGGCGCCGGTGATCAACTGGATCAGCTTCGCCGGGACCACCGACATCACCTCGTGGGGGTACTACCGCTTCCGCGGCCACTTCTGGGAGAACCCCTCCAAGTGGCTGGAGCACTCCCCCCTCATGCACGTGGCCAAGGTCAAGACCCCCACGCTGCTGATGACCGGGGAGCTGGACCTGCGCACGCCGATGGGGCAGACCGAGGAGTACTACCAGGCGCTCAAGGCTCTCAACGTCCCCACGGCCATGGTGCGGTTCAACGGCGAGTACCACGGCACGGGGTCCAAACCGTCCAACTTCATGCGCACGCAGCTCTATCTGCTGAGCTGGTTCAAGAAGCACGTCGGCCCGGCCTCGCAGCGCGAGACCCGGACGGCAGCGGCCAAGCCCTAGTCCGATCGGAGCCTCAGGTCGTCTGGGGGAGACCGGCGCACTCGTCCGCCTGGGCGGAGGCGGGCGCGGGGCCAGGCGAGGGGTTGGACGATCGCCAGAGGTTGCGCATCCAGGCGGCCAGGCCCTCCACCCCGATGGTGATGTAGGGCAGGACCAGCAGCGTCAGGACGGTGGAGGAGATGAGACCTCCCATGACCGTCCTGGCCAGCGGGTAGTAGTAGATCCCTCCCACCTTGGTGCCGCCGATGGCCAGCGGGATGAGGCCGACCACGGTGGTGGTGGCGGTCATGAGGATGGCCCGCAGGCGGTCCCTCCCCGCCTGCACGATCGACTGGTCGCGGGTCAGTCCGGCCGCGCGGAGCTGGTTCATGTGATCGAGCAGCACGATCCCGTTGTTCACCACGATGCCGATCAGGATGAGCAGCCCTATCTGGGCCATCAGGTTGAAGGGCGTGCCGGTGAGGGCCAGCATCCAGGCCGCCCCGGCGATGGAGAAGGGGATGGAGAAGAGAATGGCGAACGGCTGCGCCAGCGACTCGAACAGCGAGGCCATCACGATGTACACGAGGATCAGGGCCAGGAGGAAGTTGATGCCCATCTGGGCGTTTTCCTCCCCCTGCTCCAGGATCCGGTCGTCCCACGACCAGGAGTACCCGGGGGGCATCTCGAAGGCGTTCATGAGCGAAGCGATCTGCTCCCTGGTCTTGGGCCATTCCTTGCCTTCGTAGGTGGCGTACACGGCCACGCGCACCTTCCGGTTCTCGCGGGTTATCTCCTGCGCCCGTCTCACGATCTGGAAGTCGGCGATGTCGCCCAGCAAGACCGGCCGGCCGGCCGCCGAAGCGACCTGGAGCTTCCTCAGGTCCTCGAGGTTCTCCCTGTCCTCGAGACGCAGGGCGAGCCAGGTCTCCACCTCCCGGTCCCCCGCGTTGAAGCGCTGCAGCCGCAGGCCGCCCAGGGTGAAGGAGAAGACCTGCGAGATGTCCTGCGCGGTCAGACCGTGCCGCAGAGCCTTGTGCCGGTCCACCACCACCTGGATTTCGCGCCGGCCGCGGCTCAGCGACGTGGAGATGTCCTCGATCCCTCCGACCGTCTCCAGCCGTCGCTCGGCCTCCTCGGACAGGGCGCGCAGGACGGTGCTGTCCTGGCCGAAGAACTTCACGGCGAAGTACGTGTTGTCGCCTCCCTGCTCGGCGTCCTCGTAGAAGAAGATCCTGGCCCCCGGCACCTGCGGGAGCCCCTCGCGGATCGTCTTGCGCAGCTCCTTGATGTCGTCGTCCCCCAGGTCCTCCCGGGTCAGGACCATCGTGGTGCCCGCCTCGTTCTCCGTGTAGAAGCTGTAGACCGAGCTGATCATGAAGCGGTCCTTGTTGGACTGGAGGTAGCTCTCGACCTGGTTGACGGCTCGCTCGGCGTCCGACTTGTACACGAAGTCCGAGAACTCGTAGGCCAGCCTCAGCCGGCGGTTCACCGTCGCCGAGAACATCCCCTGCTCCACCAGCCCGGTGAAGAAGGGGACGAACCCTGCGGCCAGCCCCACGACCACGATGAGAGCCGTCCAGACCTTGTGGCGCAGCGTCCATGACAGCGCCCGGCAATAGCGATCCTCCAGCCAGCTCACCGGACTGACCTCGGGAGCCGTCCGCCGCTTCAGAAAGTGCGCGGACACCAGCGGGATGAGGGTGAGCGACGAGAACAGCGAGCAGGCCAGCGAGACCGAGATGGTCAGCCCCACCTCGCCCAGCCACGTGGTCAGCTCGGTCCCCGATCCGACGATCAGAGGAAGGAAGACGATCACCGTGGTCAGGGTGGACGAGGTCACGGCCATGGCCACGTCGCGCCCGCCCAGGAGCGCCGACCTCCTGGGGTCGGGATCCGTCCGGTTGCGCCGATCGATGGACTCCAGCACCACGATGGCGTTGTCCACCAGCATCCCCACCCCGAGCATCAGTCCCATCATGGACAGGATGTTGAGCGTCTTGCCCATGAAGTACATGACCCCGCAGGCGGCCACGATGGAGAACGGGATGGACAGCGACACGATGACGGTGGCGTCGAGACGCCGCAGGAAGAAGTAGAGGATGACCACGGCCATGGCCGCGCCCATGGCGCCGGCGCTCTTGAGGCCGTCGATCCCCTGGGTGATCTCCTTGGCCTGATCCTGGAACACGAAGAGCTTGATCCCTTGCAGCAGGGGGTCGGCGTCGATGTCCTGCTGGATCACCTTCATCACGGCGCGGACGACGTCCACGGTGTTGGCCGTGGACTCCTTGAACACGTCGAGGGCCACCGCGTACTGCCCATCGAGGTGCCGCCCGAAGGGGATGGGAGGCTCCTCGTACCGGATCTCGGCGATGTCCGAGAGACGCAGACCCCGGTCGTTGACCACCAGGCCGCTGATGGAGTCCACCGAGTCGAAGGCTCCGATGGCCCGCGCCGTGTAGCGCAGCCCATCCTGGCTGACCTGCCCCAGCACCATGTTGGCCGACGCCCCGCGCATCTTCTGGATGAGCGCGCTGACGTCCACCCCGTGCTCCTTGACCTTGTCCAGCACCAGATCGATCGAGATCTCGCGCGGCGCCACGCCGTTGATGTCCACCCTGGCCACTCCCGGGACGCGGCGGATCCGGTTGAGCACCCTGGTCTCGATCAGCTCGTAGTGGCGCGACAGGTCCACCCCCGCCGCGGAGATGCGGGCCTCCACCACCGGGATGTCGTTGGTGTTGAAGGAGAAGATCTGGACTTCGCCGATCCCCGCGGGAAGCGCCGGCGTGACCTGGTCCATCTTCTCGCTGACCTGCATGCGCACGATGTCCAGGTCCTGGCCCCACGAGAACTCCATCTGGAACTCGGCGGTGTCGGCCGTGGAGGTGGCGCGGAGCTTCTTCACGCCGGCCAGCGTGGAGAGCATCTCCTCGACCGGCTTGGTGATCTCCTTCTCGATCTGCGTGGGGTTGGAGTTGGGGTAGGGGATGACCACCCCGATGAAGGGGGCGTCGAGCGTCGGCAGGAAGGCCAGCGGAAGGCGCGCCAGGGCGAGGCCCCCCAGCACCAGCACGCTCACCAGCGCCATCAGCGTGGTGACGGGTCTCTCCACGGCCAGGCGAGGAAGGTTCATTCCGCGGTCTCCAGGACCGGTGCCCCGACCACCGCGGGCGCCGCGGCGGGAGGCGCGGCCGTCTGGAGGGCGCCTGCCCCGTCCGACGCGTAGACCTTCCTGTCGAACAGCGTGTAGACGACCGGGATCACGAACAAGGTCAGGATCGTGGCCACGGTCAGGCCGCCGATGACGGTGACCGCCAGCGGCGCCCTCAGCTCGGCCCCTTCCCCCAGCCCCAGCGCCATGGGCAGCAGGCCCAGGATGGTCGTGGAGGAGGTCATCAGGATGGGACGCATCCGATCCAGGCCCGCCTGCACCAGAGCCTCGCGCCGCGGCAAGCCCCTTTCCCGGAGCTGGTTGATGGCGTCGATGAGCACGATGGCGTTGTTCACCACGATGCCCGCCAGCATCACCGCGCCGATCAGGGCCACCACGTTCACCGTGTGCCCGGTCAATCCCAGGGCGGCCACCGCGCCGATGGCCCCCAGCGGCACGGTGAACATGACCACGAAGGGATGGAGGATCGACTCGAACTCCGAAGCCATCACCAGGTACACGAGGAAGATGGCCAGTCCCATGGCCAGGAGAAGCGAGCGGAACGACGTCTGCATCTCCTCTTCCTGCCCGCTCAGCCCGGCGGTGACCTCCACGGGAAGTGGCGTCTCGCGCAGGGCCGATCGGACATCGGCCGCCACCGCTCCCATGTCGCGCCCGGCCAGGTTGCCGGAGATGACCGCGGCGCGCTTCTGGCCGATGCGCCGGATCTCGCTGGGCCCGCTGGCCAGGCTCACCGCGGCCACGGACTTGAGGAAGATGGGAACGCCGTCCTTCTGCCCGACGATCAGGTCGTTGACGTCGGCCACGGTGGCCTGCCCCACCTCCACCGACCGGACCAGGATGTCGATCTCGCGATCCCCTTGAAGGAACCGGGTGGCCACTTCTCCCTGGACCTTGTTGCGGATGGTCGCCGCCACCTGCGAGAGGTCCAGCCCCAGCCGGGAGAGCTGCTCGCGCTGGAAGGCGACTTGCAGCTCCGGGTTGCCCGCCTCCAGGGAAGACTTGACGTCCACCAGCCCGTCGATCCCATCGAGCCGCCGCGCCAGCGCGTGCGCGCTGGCCTGGAGCTGCTCGAGCTGGTCGCCGTACACCTCGACCTCGATGGGGGTCCGGAAGGTGAAGTACGACGGGCGCTCGAACTTGAAGCGGGCCAGCCGGGACGCCTCCAGACGCGCCCGCAGCAGCCTCACCACCGCCTCCTCGTCATCCCCCGTCGTGCCCGGCTTCATCCTCACCTGCAAGCGGGCCACGTTCTCCCCTTCGGTCCCCGTGCTGGTGAGCGACAGCCCCGCCCCTCCCGCCAGGCTGGAGTAGGCGTCCACGTCGCTCCGGCCCTCCAGCAGGGACTGGAGGTCCTGCACGAAGCGGTCGGTCGCCTCCAGGGGAGTTCCTTCCGGCAGCTCCACCATGAAGCTGAACTCGCCCTGGGTGAAGGAAGGGATGAGGTCCAGCCCGAGCTGCCTGGCCACCCCCGCCGCCCCGGCGAAGGCCAGGAGCGACACCGCCAGCACCGCCCACCTCGCCTTCAACGCCGCGATCAGCACCCCGGGGTAGGCCCGCAGCAAGGCCGACAGCGCCGCGTCGAAGACCCTCGACAGCGGGGAGAGGAGGAAGGCGGCGATGGCGGTGAGCCGCTCGAGGACCCAGCGCACCGCGAACAGCGCGGCGGAAGGCCCGGTCACGAAGGCGCCCCGGCCGGCCCGGTGGTACCAGCGGCCTCTCCCGGCGGCCGGGCGGGCCGGCGACGCCGCCTGCGCCGGGCCGATGCCGGTGATCACCGCCAGCATGGGGATGAGGGTGAGCGACACGGCCAGCGAGGCGATGAGAGAGAACGACACGGTCAGGGCCTGGTCCCTGAAGAGCTGGGCGGCCACCCCTTCCACGAACACCACCGGCACGAAGACGGCGATGGTGGTGAGTGTCGAGGCGACCACGGCGCGTCCGACTTCCGACGCCCCCTCCAGCGCGGCGGCCAGGCCCGTGGAGCCCCGCTCGCGCCTCTTGTAGATCGCCTCCAGCACCACGATGGCGTTGTCCACGAGCATCCCCACGCCCAGGGCCAGGCCGCCCAGCGACATGACGTTGAGGCTGGTCCCTGTCTGGTACATCAGGAAGAAGGTGGCCACGATGGAGATGGGGATGGACAGTCCGATGATGAACGTGCTCCGGATGTCCTTCAGGAAGAACAGCAGCACCACGATGGCGATGGCCCCGCCCAGGATGGCATTGCCGATCACCTCGTCGATCGACGACTGGATGAAGCGGGCCTGATCGGCGCCGGTCTGCACGCCGATCCCTTCGGGGAGCTCCTTGCGCACACGCTCCAGCCGGGCGGCGACGGCGCGGGCCACCTTGACGGTGTTGGCGTCCCCTTCCTTGTAGAGCGCCAGCTCCACCGCCTCCTTGCCGCCGAACCGGGTCACCACCTCGCGCTGCTTGTGGCTGCGCACCACCTCGGCCACGTCGGACATCAGAACGTTGCGGCCGTCCTTGGACACCAGGATGGTGTCCATGATGTCCCGCAGTCCCTGGAACTCGTTGCGGGCCCGCACCAGGTAGCGGGCCTCGGACTCGTAGAGGCTTCCCCCCGCCTGGTTGATGTTCTCCCGCTGCAGCTTGGCGTTGACGTCCTGAATGGACACTCCCAGCAGCGCCAGCTTCCCCTCGTCCACCCTGACCTGGATCTCCTCCTCGTAGCCGCCGTTGACCTTGATGGCGGCCACCCCCTCGGTGGACTCGAGGTCCTTCTTGATCACCTCCTCGGCCACGTAGCGGAGCTGGTAGAGGTCCTGGCCTCCGGTGACGTACAGCCGCACCACCGGATCGTTGGCCGGGTCGAACCGCAGCACCACAGGCTTGGCCGCCTCGCGCGGGAGCACCACCAGGTCCAGCTTCTCCCGCACGTCGATGGACGCGAAGTCCATGCTTCGGCCCCATCCGAACTCCAGCGTCACCTGCGACAGCCCCGGGCGGGACACCGACGTGATGCGGGTGACGCCGGCCACCACCCCGACCGCCTCCTCCACGGGGCGGCTGACCAGCGACTCCACCTCGGCCGGGGCGGCACCCGGGAAGCGCGTCTCCACGGTGAGGCTGGGGTAGGAGATGTCGGGGAGGAGATTGATCGGCAGCCGGGTGAAGGCCACCATCCCGAACACGATCAGCGCCACGGCGATCATGGAGACCGTGACGCGCCGCTTGAGCGAGAACTCGATCAGGCCCATGGGAGGGACCTCAGCCGTGCGTCGGGCGGCCGGCGGCGATGGCCAGGTCGGAGGCCTCGGTGGCCGGGAGGACCTTGATGGGCGAGCCGTCCTTCAGCCCCCCCTGGCCGGCCACGATCACCTGCTCGCCGGCAGTGGCCCCCGCCAGCACCTCGACGTGCTCCCCTTCCTCCAGCCCGAGGGTGATGATCCGCTTGCGCGCGACCTCCCCTTCCGCCACGAAGATGTGAGCCTCTTGCAGCTCGCGCACCACGGCCAGCCTCGGGACCAGCGTGGCCCGAGGGTGCGTCTCGCGCACGATGTCGATGGTCACGAAGGCCCCCGGCCGGACGTCGGCGGGGGGACGCACCGCCTCCACGGTGACCTTCACCGTGCCCGTGCCGGTGTCCACCACCGGGCTGATCTGCCGCACCCGCCCGGCGAACTGCACCGCCTCGCTGGCCTTCATGGTGATGCGGACCTCTCGCCCTTCGTCCAGCCCGAGGACGTCCTTCTCGGGCAGGTAGATGCGGGCGATGAGCGGGTCGAAATCGGCCACGCTGAACAGGTGCTCGGGGGGGCGGACGTGCTGCCCCAGCCGGATGATGCGCTCGGTGACGCGCCCGGCGAACGGGGCGCGGATGGTGGTCTTCTCCAGCTTCCAGCGCGCCTCGGCCAGCTCCTGCTGCGCCACCTCTCTCTCCATGGTGAGCTTGTCGAAGTCCTCCCGGCTCAGGAGGTCCTGCTCCAGCGCCTTGATCGCGCGCTCGTGCGCCAGACGGGCGTTGGTCTCCCTGAGCTCCGCTTTCTTGAGGGCGATCTCGGCGTCGTCGCGCACCAGGGTGGCCAGCACCTGCCCCCTGGCCACCCGGTCCCCCTCCTCGACGTTGAGGGCCGCCACGCGCCCCTCCGCCTCGGCCAGGACCTTCACGTCGTTCTCCGACACCAGGTTGGCGGTGGTGCTGATGTAGCTCGAAACGCTCCCGGACACCACGGCAGCGACGTTCACGGGGACCGGCGCCTTGGTCCCGTTCTTCTTCTCACCTTCGCCCGGCGGAGCCGGGGCGGTGGTGCTGGCCGGCGCGGCGTCCCCCGAGGGGGAGGCCGCGGGAGCGGCCGCGGCATCGGATGCGGGGGCGGTCTTCGGCCCCTTCAGGAGCAGCACGGCCACCGCCGCGGCGGCGAGCAGGCCGAGGGCGGCCGCGAAGAGCAGTCGCTTGCGACGGACACCGAGCATGTCGTTCCCCCTGTCAGGTGTGATGGCCGCGGCCTCACCGGCCGCGCACAGGTCAACTACGAAGGGTCCCCCCCGGAGGTTGCCTGGCCGTTCAGACTGTCTCGAAGACGACCCTGGGAGGTTGCTCCCCGGACAGCCGGGCGTAGTAGGTCTCCACGGCCACGTCCGGGAACATGTCCTTGAGCTTGGAGGCGGCCCGGCGGAGGTCCTTGAGCTGCCGCTGGCGCAGGTCGAGGGTGAACGGCCCCAGCTTCAGCTCCTTGTACCAGGCGCAGTCCTGGTGGGCGATGGCGATGAGCCGCGTGGTCCCGTGCGCCTTCACCAGGGCCTGGATGCGGCGCCGGAAGAAGTTGAAATCCTTGGGGATCAGGTCGAACAGGGTGAGCGGCTCGACCCCGCCGGGGACGGCCAGGAAGTCGGTCCGCCTGCCGGCCCCCAGCCGCGTCTGCACGAACTCCTGCATGTGGTGGAACCAGCGCCCATCCACGCAGCACAGGATGGTCGCCGGGGGGCGGGTGGGGTCCCAGGACAGCGTGCTGGCGTACAGCTCGGTCCCGGTCTGGACGGCGGGCACGGCGGCTCAGCCCTTCTCGATCCGGCGCTCGGCGTCCTGCGCCGCGGCCTCGGTTCGCGCCTGCATGAGCCGGGCGATGTCGATGCCGAACTGGTCCTTCAGCATGGCCAGCATGGCGGTCATGCCCCCTCCCACCGTCCCCATCACCTTCCCCACGCCGCCCGCGGAACCGTTGCCGTTGCCCATCTCGATGATGTTGATCTTGTCGATCCCGGCGAGCTGAGTGGCGAAGGCCTGGGCCAGCTCCGGCATCTTGTCCACGATCATGTTGAGGACGGCCGCCTCGTTGAAGTTCTTCCAGGCCTCGGCCTTCTTCTGAAGCCCTTCCGCTTCGGCCAGCAGCTTCCTCTTGACCACCTCGGCCTCGGCCTCGCCCACGGCCAGCACCTTGGCCGCCTCCGCCCGGCCCACCCTCTCGATCTTGGCCGCCTCGCCCGCGCCCTCGAACTCCAGCTCCTTCTGCGTGGCCTCGGCCCGGATGATGGCCGCCTGCTTCTCTCCCTCGGCGCGCAGGATGGCCGCCTGGCGCTCGGCCTCCGCCGGGCGGACGACGGTGGCCAGGAGCTCCTTCTCCCGGCGCGCCGCTTCCTGCTCCTGGACCAGCACCTCCTGCTGCTTGCGCACTTGATCGATGCGGGTCTCCTGCTCGGTGACCCTCTGGCGGGCGATGGCCGTGGCCAGGGGGCCGGCCTGCTCGGACTCGGCCTGCTTGGCCCGCACGGCGGCGTCGAACTCCGCCTGGCGGGCCTCCTTGTCCCGCAGCGCCAGGGCGATGGCCACGTCGGCCTCGTACCGCTTGGTCTTGCCTTCCTGATCGGCGAGCGCCGACTCGATGGTGGCGTCGCGCTGGGCCAGAGCCTCGCCGATGATGGCGTCGCGCTTGACCTCCGCGGTGCGCTTCTTGCCCAGGGCGTCGAGGTACCCCTGCTCGTCGCTGATCTGCTGGATGGTCAGGATGTCGATGTTGACGCCCATCTTCTTGAGGTCGACCGCCGCCTCGTCGGTCATCTTCTGGGCGAAGGCCTGCCGGTCGGCGTTGATCTCCTCCACCGTCAGCGTGCCCAGGATGGCGCGCAGGTGACCCTCCAGCGTCTGGAAGATGACCCCCTTGATCTCCTCCGTGGTCATCCCCAGGAACCGCTCCGCGGCCCCCCGCAGGGACAGGTCGTCGCCGGCGATCTTGACGTTGGCCACGGCCTCCACCGTGACCGGAACCCCTTCCTTGGTGTAGGCACGCTGGATGCGCAGCGGGATGGAGATGACGTTGAGGGACAGGTAGGCGACCTTCTCCAGCACCGGCACGCGGAGCGCGGCGCCTCCCCTCACCACGCGGAAGCCGACCGTGGAGCGGTTGCCCTTCTCGTCGAAGATGGTGTGCTTGCGCCCGTAGAAGATGGCCACCTCCGACGGCGGCACCTTGATGTAGTTGCGCGCGAACAGCGCCATGGCCGCGAGCAGCCCCAGCAGCGCCAGGAGCACCATCAGCGCCACCGTGATCGCGGAGAACTGGAATCCCAGCAGGCTCATCGCACCCCTCCCGGCGCCGCCGCCCCCGTGCGTTCCACCACCACCGTCTCCCCGCGCAGGCCCTTGATGGTGACCTCGGCGCCTCGCGGCACCGCCCCGCCGTCGGAGGAGCGCGCGATGTGCTCGGTCCTCTCGCCGCCGTAGGTGAGCGCCACCTGGCCCACCCCCTCCGGCGGGATGGCCACCGTGACCTCGCCCGTCCTGCCGACCAGCCCGGCCATCCTCACCTCGCTCGACGCCTGCTGCCCGTAGAGGATCTTGGCGAACTGGAAGACCAACCCCGCCATGACCACCCCTGCCGCCACCCCCATCCCGGAGGCCGCCGGATGGCCGAAGCCATAGTAGCGCCCCACGGCCCCGCCCACGCCGAAGGCCGTCAGGAAGGAGGCCATGACCCGGGCGCTGAGGACGCTGGGCCCTCCCGCGCCGTCGGCGTCGGCGTGGTCGAGATCGTGGTCCCCTCCCAGGTCGTGGTCCCCCCCGAAGATCTCTCCCACGAAGAGCATGACCAGGAGGAAGAGGAACCCGAAGGCCCCGATGGCCGCGTAGATGAGCATGTGGGCATGACGCTACACGGGGCGCCCCGCGGTTGTCAACGCCGGCCCGGGCGGCGCGGCCGGGACCGCCCGGCGGGGAAACGCCTGCGCTAAACTGGTGCGGTCCGCATCCCTCATGACCTCGACAAGGAGAACCCATGGGCGCCACGACCACGAAGGCTCAGAGCATCCAGGCGTTCGGCCAGGTGGAGTCCAATCCGATCGGACTGGATCGTCAGGCGGTCACCGGGATCGTCCAGGCCCTGAACAAGGATCTGGCCACCGCCTACACCCTCTACCACCAGTACAAGAAGCACCACTGGCTGGTGATCGGGCCTCAGTTCCGGGACCTGCACCTCTTCCTCGACGAGCAGGCCAAAGGGGCGCTGGAGACCAGCGACCTGCTGGCCGAGCGGATCACCGCCCTGGGCGGCGTGCCGCTCTCGTCGCCGGCCGGCCAGCAGAAGGAGGCCGCCTTCACCTTCGAGGAGGAGGGGCATTTCGACATCCGCTCCAGCCTGGAGCGGGATCTGGCGGCCGAGGCGGCCCTGATCAAGGACCTGAGGCAGCACGCCATCCTGGCCGACAAGGGAGCCGATCAGGGGACGGCGCATCTGCTCAGGGAGCGCCTCATCCACCACGAGAACCAGGCGCACCACCTGGATCACTTCCTGGGCCAGGACACGCTCCACCGTTTTGACTGAAGGCGTTCGCTCGATTATGCTTCCGCCCTGTCGGGAGCGATGACGTGCGACCTTTCACCTTGCGTTCGGCCCTCACAGCGGCAGCCGTGCTCTGCGCCGGGGCGGCCACCGCCGCCCCGTCGAAACCGGCCGTGGGGGCCCATTCCCTGGCCTCCTCCCTGCACGGGGTCCTGGCGGGCGGGGACCTGGGCCGTTCGCAGGTCGGCATGCGGGTGGTGGAAGCCGACACCGGCAGGGTGGTGTTCGACCACAACCCCGACCTCCCGCTCAAGCCCGCCTCCAACATGAAGGTCATGACCTCGGCCGCGGCGCTCTCGCTGCTGAGGCCCGAATACGTCTTCAGCACCGTCTTCCTGGCCACCGCACGCCCCTCGGGCGGGGTGCTGGCCGGCGACCTGTACATCAAGGGATTCGGCTCCCCCGGCCTGTCCGGCGACCAGTGGTGGCTGATGGCCCGGGAGATGAAGGCCCGGGGAATCGACCGGATCGAGGGGGACCTGGTCGGCGACGACTCCTACTTCGACTCGCGCGACCGCCCCGAAGGCTGGCCTTCCCCCTCCGAGGACGCCTTCTACAACGCTCCGGTGTCGGCGTTGTCGGCCGATTTCAGCGCGGTCACCATCGTCGTCCGGCCCGGCCGGGAGGGGGCGGCGCCCGACGTGGTGCTCACACCGTTCTCGTCCTTCTTCAAGGTGTCCAACCGGGCGCTGACCCGGGGGGCCAGCTCGAACCTGAGGGTCGGGCGGCAGTTCGACGGCACGCAGAACACCATCATCGTGGACGGCCACATCTCCAGCCGATCGGCCCCCAGCGTCTCGTACCGCTCGGTGGAGCAGCCCACCCTCTACGCCCTGGCCGCCTTCCGCGAGGCCGCCTCCAAGGAAGGGATCGTCATCAAAGGGCCGAGCCGCCGCGGGGCCGCGCCCCCCACCGCGGTGAGGATCTACGAGCACGAGTCCAAGCCGCTCTCCGACCTCGTGCGCATCATGAACAAGTTCAGCAACAACTACATGGCCGAGAGCTTCCTCAAGACCCTGGGCGCCGAGACGGCCGGGCCCCCGGGGACCTCCGAGAAGGGGGCCTCCGCGGTGCTGTCCTTCCTGGAGGGGCTGGGGGCGGAGACCCGCGGGCTGGTGCTGGCCGACGGATCGGGGCTCTCCCACGCCGACCGCCTGACCGCCTCGTCGCTCACCGCCGTGCTGCTGGCCATGTACCGTGATTTCGAGTCGTCCTTCGAGTTCATCACATCGCTTCCCATCGGCGGGGTGGACGGCACCCTCGACCGCAGGATGGTGGGAGGCCCGGCCCAGCGGCGCATCCGGGCCAAGACGGGCCATCTCAACGGGGTGTCGTCGCTGTCGGGATATGCCTTCACCCAGCAAGGCAAGGCGCTCGCCTTCGCCATCCTGGTGAACGCCGGACGGGACTCCGACGTCTGGAAGGTGCGGCGCGGCATCGACCGGCTCTGTTCCGCCATGGTGGAATCGGAACTTCCGGACCTGGACGCCCCGGCCCCGGCCCAGGACGCCAGGCTCCCCGGCCGCCAGGGGGGCCGATAGCCGCCAGCCATCCCGCATGGCGGGATAGGCCGCCACCGGTAACGGTTCGTTCGGTTTGCGGGCGCTCCAGCCGGCCCGCATATTCTTCCCGGTCATGACCCAGGACACCCGCCAGCTCCGGATCAAGGGGCACGAGATCGTCTCGCACACCGCCACGGCGAGGGACGGCCGGTACCGGTGCCTGGTGTTCCTGATGGACCCGTTCGACGACCGTCACGACGTGCGCGTCTTCCGGGGGACGGGGGCCCTCCCCGCCGCGGCCGAAGGGGAGGCCATCGGCCGGGCGCTGGAGTTCCTGGACCTGCCCGCGGGCGCCCCGGTCCACGCGGCCGACAGGGTCTGCCTGAACATGGCCGGGCGGCGGGTGGACATCTTCTGCGATCTGGTGGGCGAGCGGCGCTACCAGGCGTTTCCGTTCCTCAGGCGCCAGGACGGCACCTACGGCCTCATCATGCGATTCCACCTCAACGAGGCGGTCACCGGCCGCAGCCCGGCCCAGGCCATGGCCCGCTGCATCCGGCGGCTGGAGGAATACTTCGCGGGCCCCGGCCGCGACGACCGTTGACCCGCCCCCGCCCCCTCCCCTCCCTCCGCGACGCGCCCTCCCGATTGTCGTAGAATAGGCGCCTGACTCCAGACAGAATCCGTCAACACCCCTCCGTCGAGGTGACCATGAAACGCCACGTGCTCCTCGTCCCCGCGGCCCTGGTGGCCGCCGTCTTCCTGCTGGCGCCACCCTCCGCGGGGGCCCAGGACATCCCGCAGCTCGAAAAGAAAGTGACCGTGCACACGCTGGCCAACGGCTGGACCTTCATCATCTACGAGCGCCCCGTCGCCCCCGTCTTCTCGTTCGCCACGCACGTCAACGTCGGGTCGGCGCAGGAGGTCCCGGGGATCACCGGCATGGCTCACATGTTCGAGCACATGGCGTTCAAGGGGACACCCCACATCGGCACCCGGGACTTCGAGAAGGAAAAGCAGGTCCTGGACAAGGTCGATCGCGCCTACATGGCCTTCGACGCCGAGCGACGGAAGCCGTCGCCCGACCCGGAGAAGGTCAAGAGCCTGGAGAAAGCCTGGAAGGATGTCCAGGAGGAAGCCGACCAGTTCATCGTGAAGAACGAGTTCGGCGAGATCGTGGACCGCGAAGGAGGCGTGGGGCTCAACGCGGGGACCAGCGCCGACTCCACCGTCTATTTCTACTCGCTCCCCTCCAACAAGACGGAGCTGTGGGCCTACCTGGAGTCCGAGCGGTTCCTCAACCCCGTGTTCCGGGAGTTCTACAAGGAGCGCGACGTGGTCAAGGAAGAGCGCCGGCTGCGCACCGAGAGCCAGCCGCTGGGGCGGCTGCTGGAGCAATTCACCGCGGCCGCCTTCATCGCCCACCCCTTCGGCCAGCCGGTGGTCGGGCACATGAGCGACCTGGACTCCTTCACCCGCGAGGACGCCGAGCGCTTCTACAAGACCTACTACGTCCCCTCCAACATGGTCACTTCGGTGGTGGGGGACGTGAAGGCCGCCGAGATCATCCCGGTGCTGGAGAAGTACTTCGGCCGCATCCCCAAGGGGGACCCGCCTCCGCCCGTGCGCACGGTGGAGCCGCCGCAGAAATCCGAGAGGATGGTGAAGCTCCCCGACCCATCGCAGCCCATCTACGCCGAGGGGTACCACAAAGGGGCGGCCACCCATCCGGACGAGCCGGTCTTCGACGCCATCACCGACGTGCTCAGCAACGGCCGGACGTCGCGCCTGTACCGCAGCCTGGTGCGCGACAAGCAGATCGCCGTGGCGGCGCAGGCGCTGTCGGGATACCCGGGGGACCGCTACCCCAACCTGTTCATCCTGTTCGCCGTCCCCTCCCCCGGGCACACCAACGAGGAGATCCGCGACGCCATCCGGGCCGAGCTGGAGCGCCTCAAGAAGGAGGAGATCTCCGACGACGAGCTGGCCATGGTGAAGACGCGCGCCAAGGCCGCCCTGATCCGCAGCCTGGACAGCAACGGCGGACTGGCCATGAACCTGGCCGAGTACCAGACGGTGTTCGGGGACTGGCGCGAGCTGTTCAACTGGGTGGAGAAGATCGACAAGGTCACCAAGGCCGACATCCGCCGGGTGGCCAACGAGACGTTCGTGGACACCAACCGCACCGTCGGGATGATCGAGACCCAGGCGGCGCAGGGCCGGCCGGCCGACCAGCCGGGCCAGTAGGAGAGACGACATGACGCACCGACACCGCACCATCACGGCGTCCTTCGCGGGGGCCGTCCTGGCCGCCGCGATCGCCTCCGCCCTCCCCGCGGCCGCCCAGGTCAAGGACCATCGTCAGATCCAGCACCCCCCGATGCGTCCCTTCTCCGTGCCCGAGCCGGAGAGGATCACCCTGCCCAACGGCATGGTGGTGATGCTGATGGAGGACCACGAGCTCCCTCTGATCGAAGCCTTCGCCCGGATCCGCACCGGCACGCGCCTGGACCCTCCCGGCAAGGCCGGCCTGGGGACCATCTTCGGCCAGGTCCTGCGCACCGGAGGCACCAGGCGGATGACCGGGGATCAGCTCGATGACTTCCTGGAGTCCAGGGCCGCGGAGATCGAGACCGGCGTCGGCCCCGATTCCGGGTTCGCCAACATGAGCTGCCTCTCCCAGGACTTCCCCGAGGTGGCGAAGGTCTTCGCCGAGATCCTGCGCGAGCCGGTCTTCGCCGAGGACAAGATCACCATCGCCAAGACCGCCGTGCGCGCCGGCATCGCCCGCCGCAACGACAACCCCCAGCAGATCGTCTTCCGGGAGTTCAACAAGCTGATCTACGGCGACTCCAGCCCTTACGCCGTGGTGCCGGAGTACGCCACGGTGGACGCCATCACCCGCGACGATCTCGTGGCGCATCACAGGAAGCACGTGCAGCCCAACCGGATCATCCTGGGGGTGGTGGGGGACTTCAGCGCGAAGCAGATGGCCGCCACGCTGCGCGACCTGTTCAAGGACTGGCCCAAGGGGCCGGCGGCCGGCGATCCGGCGGCGGCGATCCAGGCCAAGGTCTCCCCCGGCATCCGCTGGATCCAGAAAGAGGACATGACCCAGTCCAACATCGTGATGGGGCACCTCGGGATCCAGCGCGACAACCCCGACTTCTTCGCCGTGGAAGTGCTCAACGAGACGTACGGCGGCTCCTTCGCCGCGCGTCTGTTCAGCAACGTCCGCTCGCGCAAGGGCCTCGCCTACACCGTCAACGGCGGGGTGCGTGCCAACTATGATTACCCTGGCACCTTCAACACGTTCATGACCACCAAGACCGAGACCACGGCCGCGGGCCTCGACGCGCTGCTCGAGGAGATCGACGCCATCGTCAAGAACCCTCCGAGCGAGGCGGAGATCAAGCGGGCCAAGGAGTCGATCCTCAACTCCTTCGTCTTCAACTTCGCCTCCCGATCGCAGATCCTGAACCAGCAGATCACCTACGCCTACTTCGGGTTCCCCGCCGACTACCTGGCCCGCTACAGGGAGAACATCGAGAAGGTGTCCGCGGCGGACGTGGCCAGGGCGGCGGCCAGGTACGTGCACAAGGACCAGCTCGCCATCCTGGTGGTGGGCCCGTCCAAGGGACACGACCGCCCGCTGGAGTCGTTCGGCAAGGTGACCCGCCTGGACATCTCCATCCCCGAGCCGAAGGCGGCCGCCGCGCCGGCTGCCACCAAGGAGAGCGTGGCCCGGGGACGCGCCCTGCTGGACAAGATCGTGTCCGGGCTGGGCGGTGCGGCGGCCGTGGACGCGGTGAAGGCCACCCGCATCACCTCCAGCATGACCGCCAAGACCCCCCAGGGGGAGATGAACCTGAAGGTGGTGGCCACCGTGTCCCTGCCCGATCGCCTGCGGCAGGAGCTCGACACGCCGATGGGGCGGATGGTGACCGTGCTGGCGGGCCAGGACGGATTCATGGTGATGCCGGGGATGGCCGGCGCCCAGCCTCTTCCCGACTCCCGGCGCGCCGACATGGCCCGCTCGCTCAGGCGGCAGGCCCTGGTGCTGGCCCAGCACCGGGCCGACGCCTCCCTGAAGGTGCAGCACGCCGGGACCGAGGGCGTGGACGGCACCCAGGCGGAGATCCTGCTGGCCGCTCTGGGCGAAGACGAGGTGCGCCTGTGGGTCGACCCGGCCAGCGGCCGCGTGCTGCGGCAGGCCTACCGGGGGCAGGGACCGGCGGGGCCGGCGGAGTTCACCGTCCGGTACTCCGACTTCCGCCAGGTGGCCGGGCTGACGCTGCCGCACAAGAACGAGACGCTGCTCGACGGAGAGGTGCAGCAGTCGGCGGTCGTGGAGCGGATCGAGGTGAACCCCCCGGTGGACGCGGCGCTGTTCGCCAAGCCGGAGAGCGCGCCGGCGTCGGGGGACGGCAAGCGCTGAGGCGGTGGCGGGTCAGACGTTCCTGATGAACGAGTGCCGGCGCGCGGCCCGGTGGATCTCCTCGAGCTGCTCCAGCGGCAGATCGCGCGCCAGGATCTCGTTCTCGCGGTGCTGGTCGGTCCCCGAGACGGTGGTGTTGTCTGTGCAGATGGCCACGGGGACCCCGGCCTCCAGGAAGTCGAAGATCGAGGGCCGGCTGCCGCGGGCCACGGCGCCGGTCTGGTAATTGGAGGTCACGCAGCACTCCACCAGGATCCTGTCGCGGGCCAGCCTGCGCATCAGCTCGCGGTCCTTCACCGCCGAGCAGGCGTGCCCCACGCGGCTCACCCCCAGGACATCCACGGCGTGCCAGACCATCTCCGGCCCTTCGTCCTCGCCGACGTGGGCGGTGAGCCCAAGTCCTCCTTTGCGGGCGATGGCGTAGGCCTCGGCGAACAGGCGCGGCGGGTTGCCCTTCTCCGCCCCCGCGATGTCGAACCCGATCACCCCGCTGTTGTGATGGAACTCCTGCGACTCGGAGATCGCCTGCCTGGCCAGGATCTTGGCGATGTGCGGGCCGTGATGCCGCATGGCGATGATGGTCAGCCCCACTCTCATGGCCGTGCCGGCCACCGCGCGGTTCATGCCCGTGAGCACCGAGCGGATGGCCTGGCGCAGGGTGAGGCCGGCGTATGTGTGGATGATCGGCGAGTAGCGCAGCTCCAGCAGCGTCACGTTGTGGCGCGCCGCCTCGCGCACGATGGCCTGCGTGACGTCCACGATGTTCTCGTAGAACTGGGTGATCCAGAGAGGGTAATGGAACTTGTCCAGGTACTTGAGCAGGGAGCCCTCTTCCTCCTGCTGGATGACCAGCAGACGCTCCATTTCGGGCATGGTGGCCACGGGGTTGAGCTTGTGCTCGACCATCAGCCGCCAGATCACCGGCACCGGGATGGAGCCGTCCACGTGCTGGTGAAGCTCGGTCTTGGGAACGGCCCCCAGGGCCTGGTGTCGCTCCATGCGCCCGATTGTGCCACAGGAGGGGTCGCCGGGCGGCCGGGATGAGGCGTATATTAAGGTCTCGTACCGGGGCGGGACCCGGCATGCCCCAGGAGCCCTCGATGACCTCCTCGAACGTTCTTGGCGCCGCCCGGCGGCCCACCCTGGCCCTGGCCCTTTGCCTGCTCGGCTGCTTCCTGGCGGCGCCCGCCGGCGCGGTGCAGCCCCGGCGTCCAGGAGCGGACGGGTGGCCCCCGCCGCACGACAGGGTGATCCACCCAGCGGAGATCGAGGTCCCCCAACTCGAGCCCGGCCAGTCCGCCCTGCGGAGCGCGCACGCCGGATGGCGCGCCTTCCAGCGGGGAAGGCCCGACTGGAAAGGGACCATCGACCCCGCCACGGGAAGCCTCGACCGCGCCGTGGGCGACGGGATCCCGATGAAGGAGTGGAGCGATCATGCGCCGGATCGGGCCGACGCCGTGCGCCGGTTCCTCGGCCGCCACGCGGGGCTCTTCACCCCCGGGCTCGAGACATCCGGGACCAGGCTGGTCCACGACCCGGAGGGCCCCCGGCCGCTGGGCACGACCGGCGCCTGGTTCTCGCGAACCGGCCTGGAGAAGGACGGCCTGCCGGTGCTGGGCGCCGGCGTGACGCTGGGGATCCGCGACGGCAAGGTGGTGCTCATCGCGGCCCGGGCCATGGGGCCGGTGACCGCCTCCTCCGTCCCCACCATCGATCCGGCGGCCGCCGTGGCGGCGGCCTCGGCCCACGCCGGGGTCGAGCTGGCCGCGCGCGGGGAGGCCTCGCTCGCCTTCTATCCGGTGGCCGGCCTATCGCGCGGCGCGGGGCGCCTGCGGCATCATCTGATCTGGATGCTCTCGGTGAATCCACCGGAGGCGCCGGCCCACCAGGCGCACCAGGCCTGGGTGGACGCCCGGGACGGCACGGTGCTGGCGTTCTTCCCCGAGTCGCAGAACATCGGAGCCTGCTCCGCGGACCCGGCCCAGGCTCAGGGCAAGGTGATCGGCGGAGTGAGGCCCAACCGGGCGGACGACCCCGAGGTGGTCCGCCAGATGCCCTTCCCCATCGTGAACGCCGGCGGAACGCTGGTGCCGGGATCGATCAACGGCCGCTACCCTTATCCCGGCGGGCCGGCTTCCAACGGGCTGGGAGGCCTCTTCTTCCGCCAGCACTGCGACAACTGCACCCTGCCGGCCGAGCCCACGGCTTCGGCGGCCCCCTCCGGGACGATCGATTTCGGCACGGGAGGCGCCAGCTCCTTTCCTCCGGTGTTCGGCAACGGCGCCTCCACCCCCGCCGACCGCGCGGCCTACTTCCACCTCCAGCAGATGAGGTTGTTCCTGGCCAAGTGGGACAACGCCTTCTTCGAAGAGATCGACAGCTTCTCCAACCTGGCCGACACCTGCAACGCGTTCTCCAACGCCTCGATGCTGGGATTCTTCGCCGCGGGCGGCAACTGCCGCAACACGGCCGAGATCCGCGACGTGGTGTACCACGAGCTCGGCCACACCTGGGATCGCTTCGACGGCAACACGATCACCAACGGGGGCCTCAGCGAGTGGAAGGGGGATCTGATGGCCCTGCTGATCGGCGGCGACGCCTGCGTGGGAGAGTCGTTCCGGGTGACCGGCGGGCCGACCTCGGTCTGCAGCGGCGTGCGCGACATCGACGAGAAGTCCCCGGGACGCGTCGACCATCCCCTCACTCCGGCGCAGTGCTCCACCTGCGCCACGCTCACCGTCGCCGTGAACAACTGCAGCGGCGGAGTGCACTGCTCCGGCGAGATCATCGGCCAGGCGAGCGTGCACCTGCTGCGCAACCTGCTGGCGGGGGCCGACGACATCACGGGGCTGCCGTTCGCTGCGGGCAACCCGGCGCTGCCGCCCGAGCAGGCCCGGTGGTCCCTGGAGCGCCTCCTGCTGGCGGGCGGGCCCCCGATGCAGGTCTTCAACCCGGCCCACGCGGGGGTGAGCGTGTACGACGCCGTGGCGCTGGTGGACGACGACGACGCCAACCTCGCCAACGGCACGCCGCGCGCCGCCTACTACAACCCCGCGCTGGCCCACCACGGTCTGACCGAGAGCGTGCTGGTGACCGACGCGCCGGCCTGCCCGCCGCTGGCCGACCCCGCGGTCACCGTGACCGCCGATCGCGACGCCGCCACGGGCCTTCCGGCCGCGCTCGTGGAGTGGGTGCCGGCCGGAGGGGCCACCGTCTTCGACGTGTACCGCAACACGCGCGCGGGGGACGGCTTCGTGCCCCTGGCCCGCGACCTGGCGGAAGGACCCTTCGTGGACGTGGGCATCGAGCCCGGGGTGGCCTACCGGTACCTGGTGGCCGCCGTGCGCCGGTCAGGATGCGCCGAGGTCTCTCCCGGGATGAACGTCGTCCCCTTCACCTTCACCGATCCCGAACTGACCATCCAGTCGGCCGCGGCCCAGGAAGGACCGGGCTCCGACAACGACGGCCGGATCGAGCCCGGCGAGACCATCGCCGTGCAGGTCACCCTGCGCGAGACAGGCGGCGCCGCCCCGGCCACGGGGGTGAGCGCGACGGCAAGCGCCACGTCGCCGCAGGCGCCGGTCCTCGCGCCCGGCCCGGTCTCCTTCGGTGCCGTCCCGGCCGGCGGCACGGCGCCCGGCGCCGGCTCGTTCCACCTCTACGCCAGCCCCGCGATCCCCTGCGGCACGTCGATCCCGTTCACCCTCTCCATGACCGGCGATCAGGGATGCTGGGCGGAGCGGTTCAGCGTGACGCTCGACGGCTCGGTTGATTGCGCGCCGAAAGCCTCCTCCTTCGTGGAGGTGGTGCCCGGGAGCGCTCAGATCGTCTCCTCGGGAGGGGACGCCGACGGCATCGCCGACAACTGCGAGACGACCACAGTGTCCTACCAGGTGCGCAACGCCGGCACCACGGCCTCGGGCGCAGTGACCGCCCTCGCCGAGAGCCCGCACCCCGGGGTCACCCTCGTCCCCGACCCGGCCGTCTGCTCGCTGCCGGGCCTGGCGGGAGGCGCCGTGGGAGTGTGCCAGTTCAGCTTCAGCCTCGGCGGAGCTTCGATGGACGGCGTGCCGTTCACCTTGACCGCCGACGCGCCCTCCAACGCCGCGCCGCACGTCGCCGCGATCGTGGTGGACGCGGAGAACGACCCCCACATCTTCGGCACGCGCAGCTACGGCTTCGAGGGGTCCTTTGAAGGGTGGAGCTCGCAGCAGTTCGTGCTCTCCTCGGCCCGCGCGGCGGCCGGGACGCAGAGCGCCAGGGCGGGGACCACCGCCCAGGGGAGCACCTGCGCCAAGCTGACCTCGCCGCCGCTGCTGGTCCAGCCCGGGATGCCGTCCACCCTCACCTTCAGCCTGTTCGCCATGATCGAGCCCTTCAGCGATCAATGGTACGACCGCGCCAACGTGCACGTGATCGATCAAGCCACCGGAGTGCACAGCGTGATCAGCCCGTCGGCCGGGACCGCCTACAACGCCGGCGGCAACGTGCAGGTGGGGACCTGCCACAACCCCGGCGAGCTCGGATGGGCCGGGCTGCTGGGAGGCTTCTCCACGGTGACCTTCGACCTGTCCCCCTACGGAGGACGGGACATCCGGATCGAGATCAACTACGGCTCCGACGACGGCGACCACCGCGAGGGGATCTACGTGGATCAAGTGTCGATCACCCACGTCGCCGACGCGGCCGGACCCGGCGATCCGCAGCCGGACGGCTGCGCCGTGTCCGAGGTCTCGGCGCCGGCCGCGGCGGTCCCGCTGCACGTGACCGAGCCGTCGGGGGGCCTGTTCGACTTCACCTGGGAGGATCGAGGGCCTGGCTTCCAGTACAACCTCTACGCCGGATCGCTGGGGAGCTTCTACTCGCACGGAGCCGGACCGCTGTCGTGCGCCGGTGTCGGCTCGTCCATGACCTGCGACGGGACGGCCTGCGGGCTGTCGGCGGCGGCGGGGTCACTCCCCCCCGGGGACCTCTACTTCCTGGTCACCGGCACGGCCTTCGGCGCCGAGGGGACCTCGGGATCCTCCTCCGGAGGCGCCGAGCGCAGCCCGGCCCAGAGCACCTGCGCCCCCTGACCGTTTCCGGCGCAGGGTCACCACGCGGCGCGGCGCGTCATCGAGCGGCGCGTAGAGCTCCCACGTCCTCCTGGAGGATCGTCCGCGCCGGCGGACGGACCCTCAAGGCGCCGTCCTCTCGAGCACGATGCCGGCGCTGTCCCCCTTGGCCACGTCGTCGAAGAACCGCTGCACGGCGGCGTACCCCTCCGGCGCGACGGTGGCCGCGGAGACGGTCAGATGCCTCTCGAGGATCAGCCGTCCCTCTTCCAGCCTCCCGGCGAGGGCGTAGCGTCCCACGTCGCTGTGCGAAGTGACGTCCGGGGGCTCCGAGGCCAGCCGCCAGCCTGCCGGGATCGAGAGCGTCAGACGGTGCGCCTCCCGGTAGCCCACCGGGATGCGGAGCGGGGTGATCCTCTTCCCCGCTGCCAGGCGCTCCGCACGCGTCGTCAGCAGGATCCCCGCAGGGAGAGTCCGCAGACCCGAGGTCTCCCTGCCCGGCTGCTCGAGGCGCGCCGTGTACTGCAGCTCCACCGGAGCTCCGGGCGTCTCCGCTCCGCGGACCTCAAAGCTCGTGACGGCCGCCTTGCCGTGGCGCGAGGCGATGGCTGCGGCGAGTTCCTGTGAGCGGCGCTCTCCCCGGACCGACCCATAGTGGGCGCGCCGATGCGAGGCGTACTGTCCCTCGTAGCGGATGAGCGCCTCGACCTCCAGCCCTCCCTCGGGCGAGAAGCGCGCCGCCACCTCGGCCGCGCGCAGGCTGGCGTCCGGAGAGAGCTCGGGAACCGCCACCAGCCGGCCGCCTGTGGGATGGGCCAGCAGCGCCAGGGTCCCCTGCAAGTATTCCGGGATGTCCCCGAAGCCGGTGTGGGCGTCAGTCGGATCGAAGAGGACCAGGGGCCCGAGAGCCCCCCCGTCGATGGACCCGGGCAGCGAGACACCCTCCGGCTGCGCCACGGCCACGATGGCGTGATTGAACGAGTGCAAGCCGGGGAACCCTGGATCCACCCTCCCCGCCCTGCTGGTGAGCGCCAGGACGGGGTGCGCCTCAACGCCGAGGGCGCGCAGCAGCGCCATCATCAGAATCGCCTTGTCCTCGCAGTCTCCATAACGGTTCTGCAGGACGAGAGGTGCCGGATGCGGCTCCGCGACGCTGCGCCCCACGGCGGTGTTCAGGTAGCGGATGCCCTGCGCGAACCGGGCCACCGCCTCGATCGCCTCGCGGCGCGATGCGGACCCTGAGGCCAGGCCGGCGGCGGTCGATCGCACGGAGGCGTGGTCGGAGACGATCTGCGGTCCGGCCACCGCAGCGTACCAGGCCGCGACCTTCTCCCATGTGTCGAATCGTCGGTCGCTCCTCTTGACCGTCTCCGGCGGCCCGTAGGCCACCGTCATGCTGGGGGACAGCTCCACCGCCGGAAGCATCATAGGCTCGTCCGGAAGCGCCGGGACATCGATCATCTCCCAGACGGTGAAACCCTCGTCGTCCTTCACCGCGGTCAGCTCGGCGTTGCGCAGAACGGTGCGCGAGGTCCAGTCCGGCGGGAGCCGGAAGCCGAAGCGCGAGCGAAGGGTCGGCTTCTCTCCCCCGAACACCCAGGTCGTCTCGTGGGCCTCCGGCTCGGACTGCGAGAGGTACTCCCAGGCGATGACATCGCCGGCGCGGGTCTGCGGAGCGATGAACAGGTTGACCTTCGACATGCTGAACTCGTACGAGGCGTCGGCGTCCGCCTGCATGATGGCCTTCTTGTCGTAGGCCGTCACTTCGCCGTCGGGCCGGACCTTCCATGCCCCGACCAGCTTGAACTGATCGCCCGCGCCCTGAGCCGCGGCCAGGGCCGACCCTCGGGCACCCGGCTTCATGATCCGGACGGCCTCCCGGACGCGCTCCTTGCGTTCCGAGCGCCCGACGTCCACCATCCTCTCCTCGAACAGGACGACGACCTCGTGCCGTCCGGCCGCCTCTCCCGCACCGCGGCCACGCGCCGTCTCCAGCCATCCGGGCTCCTCGGCCGCCAGGGCTGCCGCGGTGAAGAAGAGCCCGGCGGCGGCGACACCAGCGGACTTCACGCGCCCCCCTTGCGGAGCACGAGCGGCGTGCTGTCCGCATCCCTGATCCTGGAAAAGAAGTCCCTGAGCCTGCCGGCTTCGGACGGCTGCCAGACAGGCTGGTCGATGTCCAGCCGCCGGTTGAGGACGAGGCGTCCCTCATCGAGCGCGTAGGAGAGCGAGAAGAACAGCGGCGGGTCGCGGACGACGACCGGCGCGGGGAGATCCTCGGCCTCGAACCCGTCAGGCAGGGTGAAGGTGAGCTTCTGCTCGGTCCGCTGACTGTGGCGGAAATGAATCGGCGTCCGTCTCGCCTCTGCCGACAGCAGCGCCTGACCCTCCGGTGTCTGGAACAGTGAGGCCGCCATGATGAGGCGGTCGCCGCCGCCTCCCTGACCCGGCAGCCGGAACGTGTAGCTGATGGCGGCAGGGCCCTTGAACGATTCGAGGTCCTTGAGCTCCACGGACGTCAGCTCCGCGGACGGAACGCTTGCTTGCAGCCACGATCGGAACGCGGACTCCCGGTCCTCCGCGGAGAGCGATTCATATCGCTCCCGGTACCCCAGGTCCACCAGCCCGCTCCCCTTCTCCGACACTTCCGCTTCCATCGTCGCGTCGGCCAGGACGCGGATCGCCGCATGCCGGGTGAGGACGTTGCGCGACGACGCCGAGAACGGCACGCTGGCTATGGCGTAGGGAGAAGGAGCGTTGGTCTTCACCACCAGGCCGGACATCAGCCCTTCCTTGGCCGCGCCGGCTCCCTTCATCGGATTGACGAGCACGGCGTTGGCCGCGCGGCCGCCCTCCTTCTCCGCGGAGATCATCCCGAAAGGACAGTGGCGGGCCGCGGGATCGTAGAAGGTCCATCCCGCGCCGACTTTCACCGCCGCGGCGTACGAGTCGAGCTGATCCTCGTCGGGCAGGTTGGGGTCGAACGCGCTGCTGAAGCGCCCCGACGCGAGCATGATGCCGTGCTCCAGGCCGGCCTCGCGGACCATGGCCAGGAACAGCATGGTGCGCTCGAACTCGTCCCCGTACCCGCGGGCCAGAACGTCCCCGGCGTGCTTTGCCTCGCCGGCCTGCGACTGACCAGCGTCCCCTGCCCTCATCTCCTCCGTTCCGATGGATTCCTGCACGAAGGCGTAGATCGCCTTCACCTTGTCCAGCGGCACCGCCCCCGGCTTCACCAGCTCCGCGACCTTGGCCGCCACCCCGGGGGCATCGTGGATGAATCCTCCCGTCCTCCCCGCCACGCGTCCCGCCAGCACTCCCAGCCAGCTCGACTGCAGATCGGGGAGCCCGAAGAGCAGCCTGACCCGGAGAGCAGCCCCCGGCGGGCCGAGCGGCTCGCGAGGCAGCGAGGGGACGTCGCTGGCGGTGAAGCTGCGCACGTTCTTGTATGGACGGGTCTCTTCGACGGTGATGGCCCCCGTCCCTCCGCGTCTCCACGTGAGCGGGTACTTCCCCTCCTTCAGGAGGAACCGGCTCTTCAGCACGGGGATCGCCTCCTGCGGCTCCCAGGCCACCTCGGTCATGATGCTGCCTGGCTCGGTCAGGACGTCGTAGGAGTATTCGATGATCGCTCCGGGCACGACGCCGGGAAACGTCGCGCTCTTGGTCTTCGACCAGCGCTTGCCGACGCGGAGCGTCTTCACGAAGATGTTGTCCTGCTTGAGCTCATGCTCCGTACCGTCCGGCAGCACCGTCCTGCCGCGCAGGTTGCGCACCTCCCAGCCGCCGATGCTGGTTGGCGTGGTGACATCGGAGAAACGCTCGATCCCTTCCGCCGTGAACAGCTTGAGGAGCCGCCGGACCGAGTACTTGGATCGGTGGGCTTCGTTGTCCAGCTCCGAGTGGTCGAGCAGCACCATGGCCGGACATCCCGGCTCCTGTGGACAGTCGGCGATCGCCAGGTGCTTGGGATCGATGGGAGACGCCCAGCTCCAGGCGGCGCCCGAGGCCAGCGACAGCGAGAGGACCACAGCGGGGCGGATCATGGCGTGCCACTCCTTTGAAGGACGACTGTCCGGACATCGTGCTCCTGCACCGTCGCGAAAAACCTCCTGAGCCCTTCGCACTCGGCGGCCGGCCACGTGACGGTGTCGATCTCCAGCCTGCGGGACAAGGCGAAGCCGCCTTCTATCTCCTGCCATTGTGTCGCCAGAACGAGCGGGCCGCGGGCGTCGTCGGGCTCCCTGCCGGAGGCCGCGTACCCGAAGTCCGATGGAGAAGAGGGTGGTGAAGACCGGCCCCAGGCATGGGACCGATTGTATCGGCGTCTTCCGATAATGGTCAATGCGGGGGAACCCCGAGGATCAGATCCCCATCACCTTGACCAGCTCGGCCACCGAGTCGGCCGATTTCTGGAGCATGGCGCGCTCCGGCTCGGTCAGCTTCAGCTCGAGGATCTGCTCGATCCCCTTCGAGCCCAGCTTCACCGGGACACCCACGAACAGGTCGCGCAGGCCGTACTCCCCTTGCAGGTAGGCGGCGCAGGGGAGGACCTTGCGCCGATCCATCAGGATGCTGTCCACCATCTCCACCACCGCCGACGAGGGCGCGTAGTAGGCGCTCCCGGTCTTGAGGAAGGCCACGATCTCGGCCCCTCCGTCGCGGGTGCGCTGCACCAGCGCCTCGATGCGCTCGCGCGGGAGGAGCTCGGTGATGGGAACGCCGGCCACGGTGGAGAACCGCGGCAGCGGCACCATGGTGTCGCCGTGCCCTCCCATGACCAGCGCCTGAACGCTGTCCATGGAGACGCCCAGCTCCATGGCGATGAAGGTGCGGAAGCGGGCGGAGTCGAGCACCCCGGCCATGCCGATGACCCGCTCGCGGGGGAAGCCGCTGACCCTCAGGGCCACCTGGGCCATGGCATCCAGCGGGTTGCTCACGATGACCATGATGCAGCGGGGGGAGAACTTCGCCACCTGCTGGGTGACCCCCTTGACGATCTCGTAGTTCTTCATGAGGAGATCGTCCCGGCTCATCCCCGGCTTGCGGGGAAGGCCCGCGGTCACCACCACCACGTCGCTGCCGGCCGTCTCGTCGTAGCGGTTGGAGCCGATCACCGCGCCGTCGTACCCCTCGATCGGCCCGGCCTCCATCAGGTCGAGCGCCTTGCCCTGAGGCACGCCCTCGACGATGTCCACCAGGACGACGTCGGCGTAGCCCTTCTCGACGATGCGCTGCGCCGCGGTGGCCCCCACGTTGCCCGATCCCACGACGGTGACCTTGAACCTCATCCCCTCTCCGGCCGCGCTACATCCGCGCGATGATCTCGTCCGCGAAACGGGAGCACGAGACCTCGGTGGCTCCCTCCATCTGCCTGGCCAGGTCGTAGGTCACGCGTCCCGCCAGGATGGCCTCCTGGATGCCCCTCACGATGCGGTCGGCCGCCTCCTGCCAGCCCATGTGCTCCAGCATCATGACTCCGGACAGGATGACCGAGCCGGGGTTCACCTTGTCCTGGCCGGCATACTTGGGCGCCGAGCCATGGGTGGCCTCGAAGAAGGCGATCTGGTCGTTGACGTTGGCTCCCGGGGCCATGCCCAGCCCCCCGACCTGCGCCGCCGCCGCGTCCGAGAGGTAGTCGCCGTTGAGGTTGGGAGTGGCCAGCACGCTGTACTCCTGCGGGCGCAGCAGGAGCTGCTGGAACATGGCGTCGGCGATGCGGTCCTTGATCAGGATGCGCGCCGCCGGGATCCTGCCGCCGTGGCGCTCGTTGACCTGCTCTTCGGTGATCGTCTCGGAGCCGAACTCCTTCTCCGCGACCTGGTACCCCCAGTCGCGGAACGCGCCCTCGGTGTACTTCATGATGTTGCCCTTGTGCACCAGGGTGACGCTCGGCTTGCCTCGATCCAGCGCGTACTGGATGGCCCTGCGGACCAGCCGCTGCGAGGCCCCCTGGCTGATCGGCTTGATGCCGATGGCGCAGTCGGGGCCGAGCTCGTGCCCCAGCTCGGCCAGCAGGGCGAGCACCCGCTTGGCACCGTCGGAGCCCTTGCGCCACTCGATGCCGGCGTAGACGTCCTCGGTGTTCTCCCTGAAGATGACCAGGTCCACCTTGTCGGGGTGGCGCACGGGGCTTCCCACCCCCTTGAAGTAGCGCACCGGGCGGATGCAGGCGTACAGGCTCATCTCCTGCCGGATGGCCACGTTGAGGCTGCGGAACCCCCCGCCGATGGGCGTCGTCAGCGGCCCCTTGATGGCCACCAGGCACCGGCGGACCGCCTCCAGCGTGTCGTGCGGCAGCAGCTCGCCGTAGCGCTGCTTGGCCTTCTCTCCGGCGAAGATCTCGAACCAGACGATGGAGCGGCGGCCTTCGTACGATCGGGCGATGGCCGCCTCCAGCACCCGCACGGCGGCCGCCCAGATGTCGGGCCCCACGCCGTCCCCCTCGATGAAGGGGATGATGGGATGATCGGGAACCACGAGCCGGCGGCCGGAGAGGGTGATCCGCTCACCCGTGGTGGGCAGGGTGATCTTCCGGAACCCGGCGGTGTCGAGGGAAGCCACGTCGTCCCCGTTATGAGGCATCAGCAGGGCGCTACGTTGAAAAGGGCCGCCAATCTACCATCCACGCGGAAACGGTGTCAATCGCGCGGCCGGGATGGTAGAATCCGCAGGACCCGGAGAGAGCTGAAGTGCCCGATCAACACGATCCCAAGGAGTCCGCGCCCGCGCCCGGCCAGCCGCCCATCGGGCAGGATGAGTTCGCCAGGCTCCTCGCCGCCTCCTCCGAAGCGTCGCAGCACGCGCGCGGCCAGACGGTGCGCGGGACCATCGTCCAGATCGGGGACACCGACGTCCTGGTGGACGTCGGGGGCAAGAGCGAGGCGGCCATCGCCCGATCGGAGCTGGCCTCCCCCGACGGGACCTTCTCCCACAAGGTCGGCGATCCGGTGGAAGCCACGGTCGTCTCCACCGAGGGGGGCCTGAGACTCTCGCGGCGGATGACACCGGCCGGGCGGCAGAAGGACGCCGTGCGGGAGATGCTGATGGAGGCGCACAAGAGCCGCATGCCCGTGCAAGGGCGCGTCACCGCCAGCATCAAGGGTGGCTACGAGGTGCATGTGGCCGGAGTGCGCGGCTTCTGCCCGTTCTCCCAGATCGACGTCCGCCGCCAGGAAGACCCCACCCTCTACTTCAACAAGACTTTCGATTTCATCGTCAAGGACTACGAGCCCCGCAAGCGCAACCTGATCCTGTCGCGCCGCGCGCTCATCGAGGCCGAGGCCCGCCAGCACGAGGCGGAGTTCAGGGCCGGGCTCCAGGAAGGGGCGGTGGTGCGCGGCACGATCGCCTCGATCCAGGACTTCGGCGCCTTCGTGGAGCTCGGCCCGGGGGTGCAGGGTCTGCTGCACGTCAGCGAGATTTCCCATGCCCGCGTGGAGAACCCGCGCGACGTGCTCTCCGTGGGCCAGGCCCTCGACGTGCAGGTGCTGCGGCTGGACAAGAAGAAGGGGAAGGTTTCCCTGACCCGCAAGCCGCTGGAGGACGACCCCTGGGCCGGCGTGGAGAGGCGCTTCAGCGAGGGTCAGGTGCTGACGGCCAGGGTGGTGCGGGTGACGGAGTTCGGGGCGTTCCTGGAGCTGGCTCCGGGCCTGGACGGCCTGCTGCACATCAGCGAACTGTCCGCCTCCCGAGGGCGCAAGGGAGGGGACTCCCAGGCCGCGGTGAGGGCGGGCGAGGAGATGAAGGTGCAGGTCCTCAAGGTGGACGGGGCGCGGCGCAGGATCGGCCTGGGGCTCGCCGCCGAGGCCACCGAAGTGGGCGCCAAGGTCTCCACGGCCCCGCCCAAGGTGGGCGACGTGGTCACCGGCAAGGTCGAGAAGGTGGAGAAGTTCGGGGTCTTCCTGAGGATCGGCCCCGGCCGCACCGGCATGATCCCCAACAGCGAGCTCGGGACCGCCCGGGGCTCGGACCATCGCAAGATGTTCCCGGCGGGCAGCGAGATCACCGCCGAGGTGATCGAGGCGGACCAGGCGGGGCGCAAGATCCGCCTCTCGGTGACCAAGGCCGAGGGGCGGGAGGAGCGGGCCGCCGTGGACCGCTACCGCAAGGACGTTTCGCGCTCCGGCTCGGGGAGCTTCTCCACCCTGGCCGACGCCTTCAACGCGCTCAAGAAGAGCCGCTGAGCCCGCCCCCTCCCCCGTCCCGCCTCCTGGCGGGGGTGCCTGACCATGTGCAACAGTCGGATGGTTGGGATCGTTTGCGGTCAGGGAATGTGTCGGGAGACCCCGATGTCGATCCGTCCCGGGCGCACGGCCGCCCTGTCCGCACTGTTGCTGTTTGTCCTCGCCGGCTGCACCACCCAGCAGAGAGTCCGCACCGAGACCGCCCTGGCCAAGGCGCTCATCTCCGACGAGCAGTCCGAGCAGCTCGGCAAGCAGGTCCACGAGGAGCTGGAGAAGCAGGACGTCGAGTTTCTCGACGATCCGGTGGTGGAGGAGTACGTCGACTCCATCGCCGCCCGGATCCTCCCCCTGGCCGAGCAGGACCGGGAGATCGACTACCACGTGCACGTCATCGACGATCCAAAGACGGTCAACGCCTTCGCCGCGCCGGGCGGGCACCTGTACCTGTACACAGGCCTCCTTCTGGCCGCGGAGAACGAGGCCGAAGTGGCCGGCGTCATGGCCCACGAGGCGGGGCACATCGCCGGACGGCACATCGAGCGGCAGCTCGTCAACGCCTACGGCCTGCAGGCGGTCACCATGCTGGCGCTGGGGCAGGACGCCTCGATGCTCAAGCAGCTCGCCGCGGCGCTGGCGGGCACGGGCATCCTCCGCGCGCACAGCCGCAGCGAGGAGATCGAGGCCGACGAGTACGGCGCGCGCTACACGGCCGAGGCGGGCTACGATCCCCGGGCCCTGATCACCTTCTTCGAGAAGCTGGCCGAGCAGGCGGGAGACACTCCCCGGGCGCTCACCTGGCTCAGCACGCACCCCACCAGCCAGAACCGCATCGAGAACCTCGAGGAGTACATCGAGGAGGAGGATCTCGATGGGGACCGGGTGGGGCGATCGCGCCACGAGGAGATCACGAGGCGGCTCGACGGCGGCCGCCGGGACCGGACCTAGCGGGCGGTGGGACGCGAAGGGGCGGGAGGGGCGCCCGAGCGGGTCGTGCGGCGGGCCGGCCGCGGTCCTCATCATCCTCCGGCCGCCGCGGCGGCCGCGGCGACGGCTCCGTCGGGGCGCTGCACCCTCGCCCAGTCGGTGGGCGAGGCGAGCCGCTCCTGGGGCGGCCGCGCGGCTGACCAGCAGGGCCGCCAGGCACACGTCGATGGCGTGGGCGGCCGCGCTCACCTGGGAGAGGACCTCGTGGACCTCGAAGG
>DATEEA010000083.1:0-76389 GCA_035281445.1 Candidatus Polarisedimenticolia bacterium | reverse complement strand
TCCACAGGACCGGCGGCTGGACCTCCATCAGATGAGACTTGAACGGATGGGATCGACTGGATGATACTGACCACCCGCGACCTCGAGTGGCCGCTTATGAAGTGTTCCCCGGTGGCCGCATATCAGTGTTCGGTGACAGGCAAACGGGGTCCATTCACTCCGTGAAATGCGACAGCGCATCGAGTTCTACCGCCGCAGGCCTGCCGATCGTTTCGGTGACTACACGATCGGCTGCATTGTTCTCGAGCAGCCGTTCTTCTTTCCCGAGGCCGAATGGATCCCGGCCCCTGCCGATTGGAGCCGCAACATCGTGAGGGGCGCAACGTATGGGGACTCCAACGCATCGGGAAGACGGTTGCTGGAGCAAGTCCACACAGCTCTTATCAGATCGCGCGTCCAACCGATCCAGACCGACTCGCCAGCGGTCGCGACCTCAGAAAGCCAAATCCGGTTTGGAGAAGCAGTTCTGGTGCGCCCACGCCTCGGACAAGGAGCATTTCGGTTTCTAGTCACAGATGTGTACGAGCGGCGATGCGCCATCACCCGCGAACGGACCCTGCCGGCCCTCGAGGCAGCTCATATCCGACCTTACGGTGAGGGGGGCGAGCACCGCGTGGACAACGGGCTACTTCTTCGGCGCGATCTCCACACTCTCTTCGACCAGGGCTACGTCACAGTGACGCCCGCATACCGCATTGAAGTCAGCAAGAGGATCCGTGAGGAGTTTGAGAACGGCAGGGACTACTATGCGCTCCAAGGCCTCGAGCTTCATCTTCCTCGAAAGAGCCCTGACCGGCCCTCCACCGACGAACTCAGGTGGCACAACGAGACGGTGTACCGTGGTTGAGCAGGATCTCGACGGTCGGGTTCGCGCAGCAGCCTTCCAGTTCATCCAACATCAAGTTGACCTGCATGGTGAGGTCATCACAAGGGACATCTTGGCGACGGGCTTTACCTTCGAAGGCCAGCGCGTCCCTCTTATTGGCCCGCAAGGGATCTTCAAGCCAGCGATCCTCCCAGAGATTCCCCTCAGCATCACGACAGTTCCAGTCGTTGAGGGCCGGGAGCGACCCTACGACGACGGGATGGAAGAAGGCGGGGTGCTCAGATACCGCTATCGTGGAACAGACCCGGGACACCGGGACAACGTAGGTCTACGCCTCGCGATGAGCCGCCGCACACCTCTGATCTACTTGTTTGGCGTGGTACCTGGAAAGTACATGCCCCACTGGCCGGTCTTCGTGGTCGGAGATGATCCCGTGGCTCTCGCCTTCAGCGTGGCGATGGACGATCACCGCGTCATCGCCACAGCCGAATACGCTCTGGCGGACCGCGGGGAGGAGGGCCGGCGCAGCTATGTCACGCGCCTGACCAGGCAACGGATGCACCAGCAGTTGTTCCGGCAGAGAGTCCTGCGGGCGTATCGCGAGCAATGCTCCATCTGCCGGTTAGGTCACGACGAGTTCCTCGACGCGGCCCACATTCTGCCGGACGGACACCCGTTGGGCGATCCGGTGGTACCCAACGGGCTGGCGCTCTGCAAGCTGCATCATGCGGCCTTCGATGCCAACGTCCTGGGAATTAGGCCCGACTTGACGGTCCAGATTCGGCTTGACGTTCTCCAGGAAAAGGATGGACCGATGCTCAAGCATGGGCTTCAGGGCTTCCAGGGTGTGAGGATTGCGATCCCGCGCCATCCTTCACTTCACCCGAAGCGCGAATTCCTCGAACAGCGTTACACGATCTTCAGGAAAGCAGGGTGAAGCCGTGCGGTCTGATTGAAATCCCCTGTCGCGCAAGCACCGCGGGAGCAATCGGGGTCGCGACAGTTCGAACTTCTTCGTCGAGCATGCTGGGCGTTGTCGGAGACGTCGTGACGACCTGTCGGCGCAGAACCTCAAGATGTTGCCTTACCTTCTCGCCCTCAGCTTCGATCGGGCGCGATGGTCCGGGTCCTGGCGGCGCTACCAGGGGTGGGCAGGGGGTCGCACGCGGACGCGAGCAGCCTCAACAGTGATGATCGCGCCGGCCTCGAGTTCGCGGCTGTACTGCCGGATGAGGCCGCTGTGCGCGTGCCCTCGGACGATCGCGCGTTCCCCGAAGTCCTTATCGAGCGTGATGAGGATCCGCCCCTCCTGACAACGCCTTGCAGACACCTCCCCGGAGGCAAGAATCCAGGAGGACCTTCAAGCCGCGCTTCCGCCGAGGGCGGGATCGACGCGTTCGTGTCCGACCAGTCGGCGGGCGTAGACAAGGCATGCATGGATATCTTCGGCCTCGAGCCAGGGATAGCCCTCGAGAATGGTCTCGGGGCGATCGCCCGCGGCGAGCATTCCAAGGACATGCTCAACGGCCAGACGATGCCCGCGAATGATCGGCTTCCCGCCGAAGATCTTCGGGTCGACGGTTATCCGTTGGAGGAGTTGATCTTCGTGTGGAATCTGCTTCTTCATGAATCGTCCCGAGGGCGAGAAGCTTGGCGCGGCGAACGGGGACAGTTTGCCACAGGCCTGCCGATTCGGTCAGCATGAATCAGTGCGCCAGTGGCCAAACAGGCGTCCATCTGGGTGTCCAGAACCCTCGCAAAATACGATCGCTCCCCGTAACCTCCGGAAACGGGAAAGGACAACGAGTTAGTAAGTTACTGATTTCATTGCCATTCCCGCTTCGCCTTAAAGTCTCCTGGGCGCAAGCCCTGTGAGGGTTTGAATCCCTCCTCCGGCACCGGCGTCACGCGGACGGCGGGCACCCGCGTCCCGGCTTACTGGGCTGGCGGGAATCGGTAGATGACCTTGACGCCGGGGGCGTCGATTCGGGTGGCGGAGCTGGCGCCGCCGTTGAAGATCACGGTGCCGCTGCCGTAGAAATCCGCCGCGCCGCTGAAGAAGCCATTGAAGACGACTGTTCCCGAGACGTCGACGCTCGATCCGGCAGGGCTCGTCACGTCACCCTCGACCACGACCTCAGTCAGTCGCAACGACCCCGTGTTGACGAGGCCACCTCGGGCATCGAGCGTCGCGCCGACGACGGTTACGCTGCCGCTGTTGTCGAGCGAATCGAGCACCAGGGCCTCCCCGGAGAAGCTCAGCGTGCCGTCGGTCATCACCGTCACGTCACCGAGCAGCATGGTCTCCGGACTGCGCAGCACGAGCCGGGCCCGGTCACCGGCGCCGTCACCCACGACCAGAGGATCGGGGCCGAAGTCCGAGCCGTCGTCGAGGACGGCCCGATCGCCGGTCAGTGTGAGCGTGCCGCCGGAGAGACTGACCGACCCGCCGGCGGAGTCGACGTCGATCCTGCCGGTCCGCAGCGAGCCGCCGTCGATCGCCAGCGCCGTGACCAGTGTCGTCGTGCCGTCCACGATGAGGCCGCGACCGGCCGGCAGGACCGGCGGACTGCCGAGGTAGTTGGTGTAGAAGCCGGCCCCGCCGTCCAGCGTCTGGCTGGAGCGGAACCGGAACGCGCCGCTGCTGAACACGACGATTCCGCCACCAAAGCCCCCCGGCACAACCGAGGGGCCCGTGAGCGACAGGGTGCCTCCCTCGAGAAAGATATTCGCGACTCCCCCGCCCGATATGGTGATGGAGCTGCCCAGGGAGAGCGTTCCCCCTGTTCCGATCGTCACGGAGGAGTCCCCCTGCCCGAGAGTCAGGCTGCCGGCGACGTCGAGCATCGAGCCGGGGCCGGAGATGGTCACGAAACCCTGGGCGGGTCCTACGCCGTCGCGGCGGGGTACAAGAGCCGTCGCGGCGCTGACGAGGCCCCCGGCGCCGATGTTCAACCGCCCCAGAGCGCCGTTACCCGTCCCGGGGTTAAAGCCGACGTACACCGAGCTCTCGCCTTGCAGCCTTGAATAGTTGCCCATGACATTGACCGTCCCGTCGGAGGCGCCCGTCCCGGAGGCGCTGAGCGAGATGTGGACGGTTTGCGTCGCCCGGATCAGCCTGCCGTCGAGAATGTTCAAGGTCGCCGTGCCGCCCTGCCCCACCACCATGATCCCGCAGTCCTGTGGATCCGTGTTGGTCACGTCGTCCACGGTGGCGACGCCGCTGTTGACCTGGCACTGCAGGCTCGCCGAGGCGGGCGGACCCGGCGCGCCGAGCACGATGGCCGTGGCCATGACCGCCGCAGGGATCCGCATCCTATGGCCCCTCTCAATCAATGGACACCGGGCCGTTGAAAACGACCGTGCCGCTGCCATAGAAGGCCGCCGCGCCGGTGAAGCCGCCGTTGAAGACCACCGTACCGGCCACGTCGATCGTCGAGCCCGCGGGACTGTCCACGTTCCCTTCGACCACCGTGTCGGCGAGGCCCAGCGAACCGGTGTTGAGCAGGCCGGCCCCCGTGTACAGCGAGGACTCGGCGATCGTGACCCGGCCGGCGCTGTTCAGCGAGTCGACGAACAGCGTCGTGCCTGCAAAGGTCAGGCTCCCGTCGGCCGCGATCGTCGCATGGCCCAGCAGGACGTCTCCCGCGCCGTCCATCTCGAGCCGCGCCGCGGCCCCTGCTCCGTCGCCCACAATGAGCACGCTGGGCCCAAAATCCGCCCCGCTGTCGAGCACCGCCCCATCCCCGGTCAGGGTGAGCGTGCCCCCGTGCAGGAGGAGGGAACCCGACGCGGGGTTGACGGCGATCCTGTCCGTGCGCAGCGAGCCGCCGTCGATCCGCAGGGTCGTCGCCAGCGTCGTCGTGCCGTCGATCACCAGGCCGCGCCCGGCGGCCAGCACGGGCGGGCTGCCGAAGTAGGTCGTATAGAAACCCGCGGCGCCATTGAGCGTCTGGGCCGATCGGAATCGGAACGCGCCGCTGTTGAACTGGATGATCCCCGCCGCCGGCACCGCCGAGGGACCCGTGAGCGACAGCGTGCCCCCATCGAGGATGATCTGCGGGCTTCCTGTGAACACGTCGATGGTCGTGCCGACCGACACGGTCCCGCCGGTGCCGATGGTCACCGTGGACGTGCGGGTCGCGCTCTGATTCATCTCCAGGGAGGAGGTGACCTCGAGGAGCGAGCCCGGGCCGGAGACGTTCACGGTCGCCTGGGTCGGCTGGTTGCCGGTGGAGAGTCTGACCACTAGGGCGCGCACGTGGCCGCCGTCCTCGATGTTCAGGGTCCCGATGGCGGTCCGCGTGGCGAGCAGGTTGTTGAAGGCGATCCTCAGATCGACGTCTCCCTCGATGCGCGAGTGGTTTCCGAAGACATTGACGATCCCCATCGCCGAGGTCGCCGTCGCGCGGGCGACGATGATGGTAGAGGTCGAGCGTACGAGCCGGCCATCGTAGACGCTGAATGTCCCGGTGTCGCCGACCCCAACCTCGATATTGCTGAAGACCTGCGGTCCGGTGTTGGTCTCGTCGTCCACGACGTAGTCGCCGTTGAAGGTCTGGGCGATGGCCGGCGTGAGGAGGGCCAGAAGTGCCGCGGCCGTGGCGATGGGGGCCGCGAGGAACCGAGGAGTCAGAGACGCGAATCGCATGGCGGCTCCTCCTCTACGGACAGGCCGCGGCGCTCGCCGCGACCTCCGCGTCGCGCGAGCCGACCTGGCTCGGGCCGAATGTGTCCAACGACAGATTGACCGGTCCCGCCACGCCGCGGACGAGAAACCAGATGCCGTTGCCCGGAGATGGATCGGTTGTGTACGGCAGCGCGGTGCCCGGCTGGTTGTCGCTCAGGCAGGCCGCCGTGGCGGCGGTGAAGTCGCCCCCGGTCACGTGAAGCGTCCCCAGATCTCCGGCGACCACGTCGTACGCGGCCGCGACCACGAGCGGCGTCCACGACAGCCCGGCCGCGGCCACGTCGAGCAGGCAGACCTCGCACGTGTCGAGATAGCCGTTGGCGTTGGTGTCGCTGGCGCCACCGGAGATGTCGCAACTGTCAGGGATAAGGTTGCCGTCGCAGTCCTGCGCGGGGTTCTGGGCGACCTCGTCCGCGTCGGCGATGTTGTTCCCGTTGCAGTCGGCCGCGACGGTGAGCCGGATCGACGTGGAGGTCTGCTGGAGCGCCAGCGTGACGCCCTGTCCGACGTTCGGGGGCGTGTAGGTGAAGCTTCCCGTGATGCCGGCCGCCGTGGCGATCTCGTAGCTGTCGCCCGGGTTTCCGGCGAAGCCGGGCAGCAGGACGACCACCAGCGCGCCGCCGGCTTCGAGACCCGCCTGGATCTCGAGGCGGTCGAAGCTCCCGAACGTCGTGGCGCCCAGCTCGATCGTCAGCGCGCTGGCAGGGCCGAAGCGCACGCCCCCTTCGAAGGGAACGACCGCGGGGCTGTCGCCCGGACTGCAGCCATCGTTGAACACCGCGGTGCCGCGGCCGTTGAACGGCGCGCCGCCCCGGAATGGACCATTGAAGATGACCTCGCCAACAACGGTGATCGACGTCCCGGCGGGGCTGTGTACCGCGGCGTCGATCGCCGCGTCGACCAGCGCGAGATCCCCCTCATTGTGCAGGGTCTTACGCTGGATCGGCCCCTGATCGAAAAGCCCGGCAAAGGCCAGCATCGAGATCGCAAAGCCCGCCCGGATGCTCCGGCCTTCCATGATCGCCTCCCTCGGGATAATCGTCCCTCATCTCTGGGAAGCGAGAAAACAGTCCCGATCCCGCCAACGATACGCCTCTTTCGCGCGAGAATCTATTCAATTCGGCGTTCTCTGTCTTGCTGCGAGTCGGCTTGCCTCGATGCGCCGCCAAGCACGGGCGGTCGCCATCTGTTGGATTCCGAGGCCTCGTGGAGTACGGCCGGCGACGCCACAGCAGCACCGGGCGGCTGCCACTGGAGCAGTTCCTGGCCGAGGAACTCCCCGCTCTGTCGCCCGCCCCGTCTGAGCCCTACGATGTCCCGCTGTGGTGTGACCCCAAGGTGCACCGCGACCAGCACGCCCGGGTCGCACGGGCTCTGTCAGTCCTCCCGGATGTGCGAGTGGTACCGGTACAGGCCCGGATCCGGGAACACGAGGCGGTAGGTGAAATGCCCGCCGACGGGGATCGGCTGCCGGGTCCTCGGCGTCCCGCCCCCGGGAAGGGAGCCTCGACGCCGGCCGGTGGTCAGCCCAAAATCGGCGCCAGGGCCTCGCGGACGCGCGCGGCCTGGCCCGATGTGATCATGCTGCCGAGGATCCCCATGAAACGCGGGCTCTCCACTCCCGAGACGATGTACTGCCAGCGGTAGGACTCGAGCACCGCCGCGTGGAGCCGCTCCACCTCTTTGGGCTGGAAGCTCCGTCCGGAGATCTTCACGAAGTACGCCGCGTCGGCGGACGCCTGCGCTTGCAGCAGCCCGTCGACCGCGGCCACGAGCTCGATCAGGTCGTCGACGGCCCGGTCGCGCTCCACCGGCGAGAGGCCTGCATCTTCGCGCCGCCACTCCAGCTCGTCCAGGATGGCGTGCTGCGACTCCTCCTTCCAGTGGTACAGGAACACGTCCTTATAGAGTTCCGAGAGGTCCGCGTCGGGCTCGATGCTGGCGCGGTAGTGCTCCAGGGTGAAGAGCTCGATGTGGCAGGTGAGCGCGAGCACGGCCCAGGTCGACTTCCCGAGCACGACCGAGGCCACGTCGTTGGGCTGCGGAGCGAACTGATAGCCCTCGGGCATGCCCTCCGCCGCCATGGACTCGATGCGGCGGAACAGCTCCTGGTGCTTCAGCTCCTCGTCCGTGAAGCGGACCAGCGCCTCCAGCTTGGTCTGGTCGCCGAGCCAGTGGTCGCGGCTGACTTCGAGCATCTTGGCGCTGATGAAGCGCTCGACGAGGCCGAACATGTTGGCATAGGTGCGCCCCTGTATCTGGCTCAGCTGCCGCCGTCCTGCCGCGTCGAGGAAGCCGAGCTCGCTGACCTTGGAGATGGCGTCGGGAAGGAACGTCCGGGAGAAGTCGAGCCGGCGGCCGCGGATGACGTCGCGGTCGATGTCCCAGCGGACTCGCTTCGACGCCTGGATGCACTTCTCGTAGCGCTCTTTGACGGCCTGCTGCTCCATCACGGTCATGCCTGTTCTCCTCTTGGGTTCCAGGTCGTTGCTGTGAATGCGGCTGATCTTGGTGGGCCGCGTGACGGGTGTTAGTATCCGCGGCGGCCCCGCGCCCGCCCATGACCGGGACTCCGGATCTCTTGCCCTGGACTCCGGATTCGACGTGGAGGACCCATTGGACGCTCTATCCGACGTGCTGAGGATCGTCCGGCTCACCGGCGCCGTGTTCATGGACGCCGAGTTCGGCGAGCCATGGTGCATCGGCGAGCCGGCGGGCGTCGAGGTGTGCATCGAGCACCTTCCGGATGCCCAGCATGTCGTCTTCTACCACTTGGTGACCGAGGGGCGGTGCCAGGTCTCCGTGGCTGGACAGGCGCCGGTGTCCGCCGGGACGGGAGATCTCGTCGTCATCCCGGGCGGAGAGGCGCACGCCCTCGGCAGCGACCTCTCCCGCCTGCCGGTGCCGGGCGAACCCTTCGTGGTGCGGCGCGGCCCGGACGACGTCCCTCGCGTCCGGCACGGAGGCGGCGGCGCGGCCACAAGGATGGTCTGCGGATACCTCGCCTGTCATTCCTCGCTCTTCGAGACGGTCCTCGCGGCGCTGCCCCGGGTCATGATCGTCAGCATGCGCGACGGACCCGCGGCCCAGTGGCTGACGTCCTCCATCCGCTTCAGCGTCGCGGAGTCCGCCGCGCAGCGCACCGGTGCCGGCGCCATGCTCGCGAAGATCTCGGAGCTGATGTTCTTGGAGGCCATCCGCAGACACATCGAGACCATGCCCGCTGACCAGACCGGATGGCTCGCGGGGCTGCGCGATCCGTCCGTGGGCAGGGCGCTCGCCCTGATTCACTCCAAGCCGGCCGGCGGCTGGACGGTGGAGGAGCTGGCGCGCGCGGTGGGCGTGTCCCGTTCGGTGCTGGCCGAGAGGTTTACCTCTCTCGTCGGCCAGCCTCCGATGCAATACCTCGCCCGCTGGCGGCTGCGGCTGGCGGGGGACCTCCTCCGCAGCAGCCGGCAGACCGTGGCGGGCGTCGCGGGCGAGGTCGGATACGAGTCCGAAGCCGCGTTCAGCCGCGCCTTCAAGCGCGAGATGGGCCTCGCCCCGGCCGCATGGCGCCGGAGCTCCGAGGCCCCGGTCCGGCCGGGACGCGGGAGCCGCGACGGAGGGAGTTCACACTCGGCAGGATCCGCCGCCAAATAACCTCCTGAGATCGGGCGCCGGCCCGTCGTGCCCGCGTCACTCCCCGTGGACATCGCGGAACCGGCCGGATGGTCCACTCGGCCCTGACCTGGCTCCATACTGCGAGGCGCATCCCGCGTCCATTGAACCACCTCGATGCCGCATACGGGTTCGGCCCCCGGCCGCCCTGCCCTCCGAACCGATAAAGTCTCCTCCTCCCCTCCCGCCGATGCGGCCGTCCTTCCTGAGCTTTCCTGGCGGCGCATGCCCGGTGCGCCCGGTCCGGATTCCGGCGATGCGGCGCCCGGCCTCGACAGCCGCGACGGATCGTGTCGCTCCCGACTTGCTGGATTCCCCCCGACATCGAGAACTTGACGCACTTCGCAGCCAGCACAATCGTCACCCGCGGTTCGACGCCGGAGGATCATCCGGCGGTCAAGAAGAGGAATTGCCGCGCGCTCTCCTACAGGAGGAGTTTACGCGGCACCGACCTTGGAGTCATCGCATGCGGCTGAACACCTGGGGAGTCTGTTTCGCGCTTCTCCTCTGCCTGGCCACGGCGCCCGGCGGCGCCGAGCAACAGCAGCAGCAACAGCAGCGGGATGACCGGCAGAAGATGAAGGGCCTCGACGAAGAGGTCCAGGCCATCAAGTCCGACGTGCTGCGCATCTCCGAGGAGCTGCGCAGGCTGGAGGAGAAGCTCCTCTACCCGTCGGGGACGCAGGTGGCCATCTTCGTCGCTCTGGCCAAGGGAGACACCCTGCGGCTCGATGCGGTGCGTCTCCGGATCGACGGCCAGCTCGTCGCCCACTCCATCTACAGCGCCAAGGAGCTGGAGGCGCTGCGCAAAGGGGGGGTGCAGCGGATCCACGCCGGCAACCTGGCGACGGGAGATCATCAGCTCGAGGTGCTGGTGAACGGCAAGCTGGAAGGGGGCGCCGACTTCAGCCGCACGGAGAGCTTCACCTTCCGCAAGGAGGTGAAGCCGAAGCTGGTCGGGCTGACGCTGGGCGGGCCGTCGTCCGGCACGCCGATCGCCCTTGGGGAATGGTGATCGATGCGACGCGCGCCGCGCAGGCGGATCCTCCTCGGTCTGGCCCTGGCGGCCGCGGCCTCTCCGGCGGGCGGAGCGGACCTGAGGGATCTGCACTTCGGCGAGGCGCTCTATCACGCCTACCAGGGACGCTTCTTCGACGCGCTGGAGAGGCTGGACGTCGAGCTGGCTCAGTACCGCGCGCTCGACGAGCCGGCCCTCGACACGCTGCACGTTCACGCCGGTGACGCCGAGTTCTTCGTCGGCGACTTCGAGCTGAGCTACCGGATGCACCACCGCGCGGGACGCGCCATCAAGGCGGTCCTGGAGGGGGCGGTGGACCAGGCCGTCCGCAACGAGGCCGCCTTCCGCCTGGCCCGCATCCACTTCCAGAAGGATCAGCTCGAGGAGGCTCTGCACGCGCTGGCCCGGATCGAAGGGACGGTGCCCGAGGGCATCCAGGACGACATCGAGTTCCTGCGCGCGAACATCTACATGGCGACCGGCCGTGCGGCGGAGGCCGCGGAGGTGCTGGCGAGGCTGGGGAGCGGTGGAGGCGATGAGGGCCTGGGCGGGTTCGCCGCCTACAACCTGGGGATCGCTCTGCTGCAGGACGCCAGGCCGCAGGAAGCCGTCGAGCAGCTCGAGAGGGCGGGGCGGCTCCCGGCCGCCGACGCCGCCGCCCTGGCCATCCGGGACAAGTCCAACCTGGTCCTCGGGACCATCCTGTTCGAGTCCGCCGACTTCGATCGGGCGAGGCAGTCGCTGGACCGCATCCGGCTGGAAGGGCCGTTCTCGAACCAGGCGCTGCTGCGGTCCGGGTGGGCCGACGCCACGGCGGGACGCTACGACCGGGCGCTCGTCCCCTGGAACATCCTGCTGGATCGCGAGCAGACCGACGCGGCGGTGCAGGAGGCGATGCTGGCCGCTCCGCACGCCTACGCCAGCCTGAACCTGCACGGCAGGGCGGCGCTCCTGTACGAGCGCGCGCTGCGCTCGTTCGGCGGGCAGATCGCGAAGGTCGACGCCTCCATCGAGAGCATCCGTGAAGGGCGCTTTCTCACGGCGTTGACTCGCGAAGAGGCCCGCCACGACAACACCTGGGTCATCCGCCTGCGCTCGCTCCCCGACGCTCCGGAGACCTATTACCTGATGGAGCTCATGGCCTCGCACGACTTCCAGACGGCGCTGCAGAACCATCTCGATCTCGAAGATCTCAGGTCCAGACTCGGCACCTGGAAGACCAGCCTGGACTCCTTCGAGGACATCATCCGGCTCCGCCGCGAGAACTACGAGCCGCTGCTGCCGGCGGTCGATGCGCAGTTCCGGGAGCTCGACTCTCGCATGCGACTTCGCCTCGAGCAGCGCCGGCACCTCAACGATCGCCTTCAGGCGATGCTGACCTCCCCCAGGCCGGACCACCTGGCCACGGCGGAGGAGCTGGCCGCCGCGGAGGCCATCGCGCTCATGGAGAGGCAGATCGGCGGCTCGGACGGTCCTCAGGCGGCCGCCATCCGGCAGCGAACCGCCCGACTGCGCGGCGTCCTCGTCTGGAGGCTGGAGACGGAGTACCACGAGAGGCTCACCGCGGCGCACGCCCACCTCAAGGAGCTGGACGAGCAGGTGGAGATCCTCCACCGACAGTACGCCGCCTTCGTGAGGGCGAGGCAGGCGGCCACGCACAGCCACGCGGGCTACGACACCACGATCCGGCGGCTTCGACAGAGCGTCGCCGAAGCGCAGGAACAGGTCGACCTCCTGATGGCCCGCCAGGGACAGATGATCGAGACCGTGGCCATCAACCAGCTCACCGCTCGCAGGGAGCGCCTGGTGGCCCAGCAGATGCAGGCGCGCTACGCGGCCGCCGACAGCTACGACCGGGCGGCGCACGCCCAGGCCGCCCCGGAGGGGCGCTGATGCGCCGCCTGGCCGTCTGCCTGGCGCTCGTGCCGGTTCTCGCCGGCGGCTGCGCCGCCCGGCCGGAGAGGGCTGCGCTGGCGACGCTGGCGGAGCTGCGCGACGTCCGCCCTGACTTGCAGGAGGCGAAGGTCGAGCAGGGCCTGGATCAAGCCATGCAGGGATACCGGCGGTTCCTGGAGGAGACGCCCGAGACGCCCATGACCCCCGAGGCGATGCGGCGCCTCGCGGACTTGCAGATCGAGAAGCAGTTCGGCCTGCGGGCCGACGACGGCAAGGTCCGGGAGCTGGCCGCGCCGCAGCCCGCCCTGGCCGACGCCGACACGATGGACCCGTCTCCGGCCGTGGCCGGGGCCGGCCTGACCGAGTCCGAGGCGGACTTCGAGCAGCGCACGACCGCCGCGAGCGGGTTCCTCGGGCCCGGCGGCGCCGTCCCGCCGGGCCTGGCCGGCGTGCGCGAGGATCCGCAAGGGCCGATCGAGGCCATCGCCCTCTACGAGCGCCTTCTCGCCGAGTACCCGAGCTACCGGCACAACGACCAGGTCCTGTATCAGATGGCGCGCGCCCTCGACGAGCTCGGGCGCACGGACGAGGCCATGGAGACAATGGAGCGCATGATCCGGGCGAACCCGCAGTCGGAGCACTTCGACGAAGTGCAGTTCCGGCGCGGCGAGTACTTCTTCACCCGCAAGCGCTACCGGGAAGCCGAGGGCGCCTACTCCCCCATCATCGAGCGAGGCGCGGCCTCCGAGTACTACGAACTGGCCCTCTACAAGCTGGGATGGACCCTCTACAAGCAGGACTTCTACGAAGAGGCCCTGCACAAGTACATGGCGCTGCTCGACCACAAGGTGTCGATCGGATACGACTTCGATGAGAGGCAGGCGGAGGACGACGAACGCCGCGTCGCCGACACCTTCCGGGTGATCAGCCTGAGCTTCAACAACCTGGGCGGGGCGGACGCCGTCCGGGATTACTTCTCCGCCTCGGGCAACCGCTCGTACGAGGACCGCGTCTATGCCCATCTCGGCGAGCACTACCTGGCCAAGCTGCGCTACGACGACGCCGCGAAGACGTACAGGACCTTCACCGCTCTCTATCCGTTCCACCGCGCGGCGCCCGACTTCGGCATGCGCATCGTGGAGACGTTCACCCAGGGTGAGTTCCCCAAGCTGGTGCTGGAGTCCAAGCGGGACTTCGCGGCCAGGTACGGACTGAAGGCCGAGTACTGGAGCCACTTCCGGCCCGAGGAGAGGCCCGAGGTGCTGGCCTACCTCAAGACCAACCTGAAGGACCTGGCCACGCACTACCACGCCCAGTACCAGGGCGCCGCGGCCGCCGATGAGAAGCTGGCCAGCTATCAGGAGGCCCTCCGATGGTACGGCGGCTACCTGGAGTCCTTCCCCACGGACGCCGACTCCCCGCCCATCAACTACCAGTTCGCGGATCTCCTCCTCGAGCACAAGGATTACCGGGAGGCGGCCAGGCAGTACGAACGCACGGCCTACGGCTACCCGCCGCACGACCAGTCGGCCGCCGCGGGCTACGCCGCGATCTACGCCTACCGCGAGGAGATGAAGGCCTCGGGCCAGGAGCAGCGCGAGACCGTCCAGCGCGACACGGTCGCCAGCTCCATACGGTTCGCGGACACCTTCCCCGATCACGAGCACGTCCCGGCCATCCTGGGAGCCGCAGCCGACGACCTCTACGAGATGAAGAGCTACCCCGAGGCCATCGCCGCCGCCCAGCGCGTGATCGATGCCTACCCCGGCGCGGGCCGGGACATCGGCCGCTCCGCCTGGGTCGTGGTGGCGCACGGCTCCTTCGAGCTGGCGGACTATCTCCGGGCCGAGCAGGCCTACGGCCAGGTGCTCTCGGCCACGCCCGAGGACGACCCGTCGCGCGCCGCGCTGGTGGACAACCTGGCCGCTTCCATCTACAAGCAGGGCGAGCTGGCCAAGGAGGCGCAGGACCATCGGGTGGCCGCGGATCATTTTCTGAGGATCCGCTCGGCGGCTCCGGACTCCACCATCCGCGCAGCGGCCGAGTACGACGCCGGCGCGGCGCTGATGGAGCTGCAGGACTGGACAGCCGCCGCGAGCGTGCTCGAAGCCTTCCGGGAGGAGCATCCCGGACACGCGCTGCACCTCGAGGCCACCCGGCAGATCGCCTTCGCCTACCGTCAGAGCGGCCAGGTGTCGCGCTCCGCCGAGGAGTACGAGCGGCTGGCGTCGGAGTCCGGCGACCCGGCGCTGCGCGGCGAGGCCCTTCTCGTGGCGGGGAGTCTCCACGAGGAGTCGCAGGCCCCCGGCCGGGCACTGGACGCCTACCGTCGCTACGTCGCCGAGTTCCCCCAGCCGGTGGAGACGGCCCTGGAGACACGGTTCAAGATCGCCGAGATCCACAAGACACGGCACGACGAGCCGCTCTACCGCCAGGAGCTGGCGGACATCGTCCGCATCGACGCGGAGGCAGGGCCGCACAGGACGGGCCGGACCAGGACGCTGGCAGCGCGCTCGGCGCTGGTCCTTTCGGAGCACCTCTACCAGGAGTTCCTGGCGGTGAAGCTCTTGCAGCCGTTCGAGACGAGCCTTCAAGACAAGAAGCAGCGCATGGACGCCGCGATCGAGGCCATGAACCGGCTGGTGGAGTACGAGATAGGAGACGTCACGGCGGCAGCCACGCACTACATGGCCGAGATCTATCTCGACTTCAGCCGGTCGCTGGCCGAATCCGAGCGGCCGGCCGACCTGCCGCAGGCCGAGCTCCAGGAGTACGAGCTGGCCCTGGAGGAAGAGGCGTTCCCCTTCGAGGAGAAGGCCATCGCCTTCCACGAGAAGAACCTGGAGCTGATGCGGGCCGGCCTCGCCAGCCCCTGGGTGGAGAAGAGCCTCGCCAAGCTGGTCGAGCTGATGCCCGGACGCTACGCCAGGACCGAGACGAGCGGAGGCTTTCTCCGGGCCATCGACACCTACATCTACCGGACGCCCGCGGCGCAGGCGGCTGTCCCGGCGCCGGGAGATCCCCCCGTCGATCCGGCGAAGCCCGAGCCGGCCGTCGTGGAAGAGCAGAGGATGGACGATGCGGACCCCGAGTGATCAGCGTGCCCTGACAAGGATCGCCCGCAGGGTGCCGTGGCTGGCGCTTCTGCTCGCCGTCTGCGCAGCCGCCTACGCCAAGGGGGACAAGCAGGAGCCGGAACGGAAGGCTGCGAAGGTGGAGGTGGAGCAGGACGAAGGCGGGTTCATCATCACCCAGCGCGCGCGCGTCCCGGCACAGGTTCGCGCCGATTTCGAGAAAGCGGTGCGCCTGCTGGAGGAAGCGAAGCACGAGCCGGGCATCGCGCTCCTTCTGGAAGTGACCGAGCGGGCTCCCCTCCTGACGGCGGCGCACATCAATCTCGGCATGGCCTACGCGCGCACCGGCGACCTGGAGCGCGCCGAGGCCAGCCTGAAGACGGCTCTGGAGCTCGACCCCAGGCACCCCGTGACCCACAACGAGCTGGGGCTGGTGCAGCGGCGCCGGGGCCGGTTCGCGGAGGCGCGGGCCTGCTACGAGGCGGCCCTGGACCGTTTTCCCGGCTTCCACCACGCGCACAGGAACCTGGCCATCCTCTGCGACCTGTACCTCGGCGACCACGCGTGCGCCCTGGAGCACTACGAGACCTACAGCAAGCTCGCTCCGCAGGATGCCGAGGCCGTGAAGTGGATCGCCGACCTTCGCCAGCGCGAGCGCCGGAAGGAGGAGCCATGAGACGGAGTCCTTGGATCGTACCGCTGCTGCTGGCCACGGCACTCCTGTCCGCCGAGGAACAGCCGTCATCGGACCAGGGGACACCCTCCGGCGGAAGCGAGGCCGCCGGGAAGGAGCCGAAGAAGGACCCCAAGCAGAAGGCCGAAGAGGCCAAGCGGATCGACGGCATGTCCATCCTGGGCAATCAGGAGGCGCCCAAGTCGCTGGTCATCGTCCCCTGGAAAAGCTCGGAGCTGGGCGTCTCCATGGGTCTGACGACCCTGCTCGACGACTCCCGGAAGCCCGTGGACAGGGATGTGTTCCTGCGCGCGCTCAGCTATTACGAGATCCGGTCGGGCGCCAGATGAGCGGGTGACGCGGCGTTCGAGCGTGGCTGTGGTTGGTGGTCGGCAACTCCATCGGCAGGATGGAAGGAGGGAGGTCGCATATGGACGCGCTTTATTCCATGGTCAAGTTCTTCGTCACGGGGGGGCCTTTCATGTACCCCATCCTGGTCGTGTTCGCGGTCGGCATCGCCATCGCCGTCGAGCGCTACGTCACGCTCACCCGTGTGAGGCGCAGGAATGAAGGCATGTGGAGCCAGCTGGAGCCCGCGCTGGCCACCGGGGACTTCGAGAAGGCCAGGGAGATGACCAGCAAGGACGACTCCACGGTGTCGCGGCTGCTGAGCATGGGCCTCGCACGGCAGGGCGCGGTGCGGCGGCGGGAGGACATCGAGATCGCCATGGAAGAGACGATGATGGAGATCATCCCGCAGCTCGAGAAGCGCACCGCCTACGTCGCGCTGGGGGCGAACGTCGCCACACTGCTGGGCCTGCTGGGGACGATCATCGGCCTGATCCAGGGGTTCCAGGCCGTGTCCGACGCCAACCCCGCGGAAAGGGCGGACCTGCTGTCGGCCAGCATCTCCGTGGCCATGAACACGACGGCCTTCGGGCTGATCGTGGCCATCCCGCTGCTGGTGACGCACTCCGTGCTGACGGCCAAGACCGGCGAGATCGTGGACAGCCTGGAGATGGCGTCGGTGAAGGCGCTCAACGTGATCACGGCCATGGCCAAGCGCCAGGTCGCGGTGTAACGAGCATGGCACGAATACACCATTACCGCCGCCACAAGGAGGCGACCGACATCGACATGACCAGCTTCATGAACCTGATGGTCGTGCTCGTGCCGTTCCTGCTCATCACCGCCGTCTTCTCGCGCATCACCATCGCCGAGCTGGATCTGCCGAGCATCAACAGCGCCCCGCCCACGACCCCCACCTTCCGGGTGGAGGTGGTGGTCCGGCAGGCGGGGTTGGAGATCATGGATGGCTCGCAGGTGATCGCGGCGATCCCGAAGGACGGCGAAGCCTACGATCTGGGCAAGCTGTCCGAGTACCTGGTGGCGATCAAGCGGGAGTATCCGGAGAAGAACGACGCCTCGGTGCTCCTCGAAGCGGACATCCCCTACGACCACCTCATCCAGGTCATGGACACCCTCCGGTCCGCCGAGACGCTGGAGGGCGGCAAGACGGTCCGCGCCGAGCTGTTCACGGCGATTTCCATAGGAGACGCGCCATGAACACCTCGCGCCGTATCCGGCGCATGACGCGCAACAAGAACGCCGTGCCCAAGCTGCAGCTCACCTCGCTGATGGACGTCTTCACGACCCTGGTGTTCTTCCTGGTGGTCAACTCGGGCAGCGCGGTGGAGACGCTCCAGAAGCCCAGCCAGATCACTCTGCCCGAATCGGTGGTCGAGGAGAAGCCGCGCGAGACCGTGGTGATCGTCGTGGGCACGGAGGAGGTCCTGGTCCAGGGAGTGCCCGTGGCGCGGGTGGCCGACATCCAGGCGGCCGGAAACGTCGAGATCGGGCCGATCGGCGCACGGCTCGCGGAGCTGAGCGGGACCGTCATCGGGCTGAGCACGCAGGCCGTCGCCGAGAGCCACGAAGTGACGGTCCTCGCGGACAAGTCGATCCCGTTCAGCGTGCTGAAGAAGATCCTGGCCACGTGCACGGCGCAGGGCTACACGCGCGTGTCGCTGGCCGTGGTCCAGAAGGCCACGCAGTCAACCTAGGACGGACCGAATGGACGCCATGAGGTCACAGGAAGAGAACGAGCTGCGCGCGAAGGTGGATCAGGCCCACGGAAGGATGCAGGGCCTGGCCGCGGATCTGCGGGCCGTGGACGACCAGCTCGAGAGTCTGGCGCCGCGGCGGGCCCAGCACGAGCTGCTGGAGCAGGCCTGCGGCTCGCTGGAGAAGCTGGCCGCGATGGGCGCCGCGTCGCTCTTCTGGGGCGAGCGCGCGGAGGGGGCCCGGTCCGAGGAGCAGCTCCGCGGGGCGCGCGGCCGCGTGAGCGCCTTCCAGGCGCAGCTTGGCGCGCTCGACGAGCGGCGCCGGGCCATCCTGGCCGGCATCGGCCGCGAAGAGGAGGTCCTGGAGCTCCTGGGGGAGGATCTGTACGACGTCCGCCAGGAGGAGGAGCGGCGGAAGCTGGAATGGGTGGAAGAGCGGGAGATCAGTCCCATCCCCCGCCGTGTCCAGCTCATGGCCTGGGCGCGCGGCGCCGAGGAGGACAGCCGGTTCCGCAGGGCCCTGGCCGCGTCGCTCGTGGTCAGCCTGAGCTTCGGCGCGCTGCTCCCGATGATCCCGCTGCCCCAGCCCAGGCGCCTCACTCCGGAGGAGATGCCCGAGCGGCTGGTGCAGTTCATCCGGGAGGTCCAGGCGAAGCCCTTGCCGCAGCCTCCGGCCGCTCCTCAGGCGCCTCTCGATCCGGAGCGCCAGGAGCGGCACAAGCCCAAGCCTGAAGCGCCGCCCCAACCCTCTCCGCAGGACGAGCCGGCGATGGCCGAGGCCGCGCCGGCGCCATCCGGGCCGGCCGGGGAGGCGGCGCCGGGGGCGCCGGGTCTGCCCCCGGGACCGGAGACCTTCGTCTCGGCTCAAGCCCCTCCGGCGGAGAAGCCGGGCAAGCCGGGGATCCTGGCCTTCCGTGACCAGTTCGCGACGTTGGCGCAGGACAAGGTTGCTCCGCGCCTCGGGGCCGCGGCGCGCTATGGCCAGGCCGATGAGGTGAGCCCGGCATCCACGCGCTCCATGCTGACCACCAACGCCCCAGGCTCGAGCGGCGGGATCAACCTGGCCTCGCTGAGCCGCAACCTGGGCGGAGGCGGAGGCGGGGGCACGGGACAAGGGCGAGGCAGCGCGCTGCACGGCGATGGAGGAGGCGGGGGAGGCGGAGGCGGGGGCGGCGGCGGGCTCCATCCCGCGCAGGTCGGCAGCCCGATCGCCTCGATCGGCGGGGGGGGCGGCGACCGTCCGCTGGCCAGCGGCCCCGGGCCGTCCCGCACGGATGAGGAAATCCAGATCGTCTTCGACCGCTACAAGGCATCGTTCTACAGGCTCTACAACCGGGAGCTGCGCAAGAACCCGGCCTTGCAGGGCCAGATGGTGCTGCGGCTGACCATCGAGCCGGACGGCAGCGTGTCGATGTGCGCGCTGCAGTCCACCGACATGGACGCCCCGGATCTGGCAGCCCAGGTCGTGGCCCGCGTCAGGACCATCCAGTTCGGCGCCAAGGAAGGGGTGCAGGCGCTGACCATCGTGTACCCGATCGACTTCCTGCCGGCCTACGACGCCGGCGCGGCCGGCGGCTAGCGGCCATGACACGGCGACCAGGAGATCACGACACGCTGCGAATCTGATCCTCTGACATCGAAGATTCTGACAAGGGCAAAGCCATCGAAAGATGGCGACGCAAAGTCACCGGTCTAAAGGGCCCCAGGGCCCCAGGACGGCGGGACCGCCGGAATCCAGTCCACGACGTGGATGGCCTCGGTCCCTTCCCAGCGCGGCGGCGACGCCCGGCGAGCGGAGCGAGGACTCCATGGGCTGCAAAAAGGGGGGCGGATCGAAGGCCACACTCAGGAGGGCTCTCCTCCTGGTGATGCCGCTCCTCGGCGTGCTCGCCGGCGGATCCACCGAGGCGCTCGCCTGCCAGGCCTTCGGCGGTCTGATCGACGGCTTCGTGAATCCGGTCCCGCCGCCGAACGTCAATATCGACGGCAATTGCACCATCCGCAACTTCCCGGCGTCCAACCCACTCACCACCAACTTCAGCTTCTTCACGCAGCCGGGCCAGACCAACGAGCGCTGGCTGATCATCTTCGACAACGTGGTGCACACGGGGAACATGGCGTGCAGCTCCGTTCACGGGCACAAGATCTGGTTCACCAACGGCTCCTCCAGCACGATCCAGGAGGGGTGCCAGAACCTCCTGATCCCCGTCGAGAAGATCAACAAGCAGAATCCGCCGGGCCCCGCGGTGGCCACCATCGGCGTCCCCTTCACCTGGACGCTCATCATTCCGGTCCTGTTCGATCCGGCCACCGGGACGGTCATCGACTTCCAGGGGTCGCCCAACGACCTGCACAGCATCACCGTCTGGGACGACCTCAACGAGACGGGCGTGGATCTCACCTACGTCGGCCACACCGCCCGCTGGCTCGATGACGGCACGGACGTTCCGCACACCTTCTCCAACGTCGGCGGCTTCCTCACCTTCGACAACATCCCGGTCGTGGATGCCGGGCGGCAGTTCGTCATCGAGCTGACCGTGGTGCTGGAGGACACGCCGGTCAACGCGCCGGGGACCCAGTTCATCAACACCGCCAAGTGGGACTTCGGCCGGCTCATCGACAACGTCTTTCACGAGCCGCTGCCGGGCGAGTGGGGCATCACTGCGCCGCTGACCATCGCCGCGCCTCTTCTGATCGTGGACAAGACCGGCCCGGCGACGATGAACCTCGGCCAGTGGGGCGATTTCGCCATCGACGTCCGCAACGACGGGCTGAGCGACGCCTGGAACGTCTCGCTGCGCGATCACTTCCCGGACGGCGCGACGGGCGGCATGTGCGACCTGACGCCCCAGATCCAGAGCGCCCAGGTCTTCGCCGCCGACGGCGTCACCCCGGTTCCCGGGAAAGGGCCGCTCAGCCCCGGCGCCGACTACGTGATGAGCTGGAGCGGCGCGCCGAACTGCCGCCTCGACATCACCTTGCTGACGGCGGCCGCCACCATCGGGCCGGGAGAGCGGCTCATCCTCCGCTACCGGACCCAGCTCGACGCCGACACGCAGGACGGCGCCACGCTCACCAACATCGCCGGCGCCATCCAGTGGTTCAACGGCGACGACAGCAACCCGGATCGGCAGGCCTACACCCGCACGCTGACCGACGGCACGACCTCGATCGAGGACCACCAGGACGCGCACACCGTGGCCGTGGCGCTCACCGGTTTCTTCTTCGAGAAGACCGTCGCCGACCTCACCAGCGGCGCGTCGCCCGCCACGACGGCAGCGCCGGGTGACACTCTCCGGTACACCCTGCGCTTCCGCGCGACCGACCAGTCGTTGAGCAACTTCAGGATCGTCGACGAGCTGGACGCCCTCAACGCCCAGCCGGCGTTCGTGCCGGGCACGCTGACGCTGGTCGCCTGGCCGGCCGGCGCCGACATCAGCGCCACCAGCAGCACGGGCGGTGCCGACGGCACGGGCCTCCTCGATGTCCGGAACCTGAGCCTGCCCGCCGCCGGCGAGGTCGTGATCCAGTTCGACATCACGCTGTCCTCCACTCTGGCCAACGGCACCGTCGTCTCCAACCAGTCGGCGCTCCGCCTGGACAGCGGCGCGCTCTTCACCTTGAGCGACGACCCCGGCGTCAACGGGACCGCCGATCCTCTGGTCCCCGGCGACGAGGACCCGACGAGAGTGACCATCGTTTCGTTCCCCTCCTTCCTGGTGCAGAAGACCTCGACCGACCTGACGGGGGATCCGGCCGTCCTGCTGGCGGGCGAGACACTGCGGTACACCATCACCGTCAGGAACATCGGCAACGAAGACGCCACCGGCGTCGTGCTGCGCGATGCCGTGCCGGTGAACACGACGTACGTCGCCGGCAGCACGACTCTGAACGGCAGCCCGGTCCCCGACTCAGGCGGCCTGTCGCCGCTGGTGGGCGGGATGCTCATCCACTCGCCCGCCGACCCGACGCCGGGATCCATGCCTGCCGGAGCCTCGGGCCCGCCCACCAACGTGGCTACCATCACGTTCGACGTGGTGGTCAACCCGAACGTCGTCAACGGCACCATCATCTCGAACCAGGGATTCGTCAGCGCCACGAGCAGCGGGATCGTCGACCACCCTTCCGACGACCCGGACACCCCGATCGCCGGGGATCCAACCCGCGACATCGTCGGCAACTTCCCGCTGCTCTTCGCGGACAAGCGAGCCGCGCTCCAGGTCGATCTGGGCTCCCCGGGCGTCGTCGATCCGGGGGACGTGCTGCGCTACACCATCACGGTCCAGAACTCCGCGGCCATCCCCGCGACCAGCATCGTGCTGACCGACACGGTCCCGGCGAACACGACGTACGTCACGAACTCCACTCTGCTGAACGGCCTGCCGGTGGGCCAGCCGGACGGCGGGGTCTTCCCGCTCGCCTCGGGCATCGACATCAGCTCCTCCGACCTGACGCCGCCTCTGCCCGGCCCGGGCGCCGGCACCATCTCCCCGGGCGGGGCGGCCGTGGTGCAGTTCGACCTGCGCGTCGACCCGGGCACCCCCGCGGGCACGCTCATCAGCAACCAGGCCGTCGTGGGAAGCGCCGAGCTGCCCGACCTGCCCACCGACGGCGACGGCAACCCGGCCACCGGTCCCGAGCCCACGGTGGTGGTCGTGGGCGACGGCCAGCAGCTTTCCATCGCCAAACAGGTGGCCGTGGTCGCCGGCGGGGCGGCGCTGCCCGGGGCGGAGCTCGAGTACGTCGTCCTGGTAAGCAACATCGGGGCCGTGCCCGCCCTCAACGTGGTCATCACCGACACGCTCGACCCGTCCCAGCTCGCCTACGTCCCGGGCTCCGCCACGATGGACGGTTCGGCGGCGGGGGTGAGCTTCGCCGGCTCCACCATCACCGCGAACCATGCCGCGGTGAGCGGGCCGCTGGAGCCGGGCGAGCAGGTGGTGCTTCGCTTCAGGGCCGTCCTGGATCCCGGCCTCGCGCAGGGCACGGTGGTCACCAACACCGGCGTGGTGGCCTGGAACACGCCGGCCCAGACGGCCAGCGCCAGCGTCTCCATCGTCGTGGGCGGCATCCCCGGCGTGGCCGTGCTGAGCGGTTCGGTCTGGCACGACGCCGACTTCGACCAGTCTCGGGACGCAGGCGAGCGCTCCCTGGCCGGCTGGGCGGTCGACCTGCACCGCGACGGCCAGCCGCTGCACTCGGCGATCACCGACGCAAACGGCGACTACCGGATCATCGGCGTCGAGCCGAACGACGCCAGCGGAGCGCAGTACGAGATCCGGTTCCGCGCGCCGGGGGCGGGCCCCGCCACCGCGATGCTCGGCCGGGCCGCCTCGGCTTTCACCAACGGACTGCAGCGCATCAGCGGCATCCTGGTGACGTCCGGCGCCAGCGTGCAGGGCCTGAACCTTCCCATCCAGCCCAACGGCGTCATCTACAACGCGGTCGCGCGCACGCCGATCCCCGGCGCCTCCCTGAGCCTGCTGGACTCCGGCGCGGCCTCGCCGCTGCCCGCCGCCTGCTTCGACGACGCGGCCCAGCAAGGGCAGGTCACTCTGGCGGACGGCTACTACAAGTTCGACATCAACTTCAGCGATCCGGCGTGCCCGCCCGGCGGCGACTACCTCATCGCGGTCACGGCGCCTCCGGGAGCGACCTTCCTTCCGGGCGGCTCCCAGATCATCCCGCCGGCCTCCGACGGATCCACGCCGGCGTTCTCGGTTCCGGCCTGCCCGGGCGGCCCGGACGACGCCATCCCCGCCACGGGCCAGCACTGCGAGGTGCAGCCCTCGGAGCTGGCTCCCGGCGCGGGGGTGCCTCCCCGCAGCGCGGGCACCACCCATCACCTGCACCTGACGCTGGACGGGAGCCTGCCGCCGGGATCGAGCCAGATCTTCAACAACCACATCCCTCTCGATCCGCAGCTCAGCGGCTCGGTGGCCGTCTCCAAGACCACTCCGGCGCTCAACGTGATGCGCGGCCAACTGATCCCGTACGTCATCACCGTGAGCAACCTGTCGGGCATGCTCCTCACGGACGCGGCCATCGTGGACCGCTTCCCGGCCGGCTTCAGCTACGTCCAGGGGTCGGCTCTCCTGGACGGCGTTCCGGCCGAGCCGTCCATCGCCGGCCGCGAGCTGACCTGGAGCGGTTTGGTCATCGCGGCCACCGAGGCGCGGACCCTGAAGCTGCTGCTGGCCGTGGGGGCCGGCGTGGGCGAGGGGGAGCACGTCAACAGCGCTCTGGTGGTGAACGGGGCGACCGGAGGCGCCCTGTCCGGAGAAGCGACGGCAACCGTCCGCCTGGTCCCCGACCCGACGTTCGACTGCACCGACGTGACCGGCAAGGTCTTCGACGACGCCAATCGCAACCAGCGGCAGGACGAAGGCGAGGCCGGCCTGCCCGGCGTGCGCCTGGCGACGGCGCGAGGCCTGCAGGCCGCCACCGACGCGCACGGGCGGTATCACATCACCTGCGCCATCACGCCCCACGAGGCGCGCGGCAGCAACTTCGTGCTGAAGCTCGACGACCGGACCCTCCCCAGCGGCTACCGCATGTCCACCGATCAGGTCCAGGTCAAGCGCGCCACCCGGGGCAAGGCGCTCACGATCGACTTCGGTGCGTCCATCCACCGCGTGGTGGCCATCGATCTCTCCGACGCGGCCTTCGAGCCGGACGCGACGGGCATCCGTCCCCAGTGGCGGCCGAGGCTCGATCTGCTGCTGGCCGAGCTGCGCAAGGCGCCGGCGGTGCTGCGCCTGTCGTACGTCGCCGACACCGAGGACGCGGGGCTGGTGGAGCGCCGGATGGACGCCGTCAAGAGCGCCATCCTGGGGGCCTGGGACGAGGCGGACGCCTATCCGCTCACCATCGAGCCCGAGATCTTCTGGCGACTCGGCGCTCCGCCCCGAAAGCGCGGCACGCGCGCGCCGGACGGGAGGTGAGCGGCATGCGCAGGCATCGCCACGCTTCGCTGGCGCTCGGGCTGCTCCTCTCCGCCTTCACCGCGGCCGCCGAGGAGCGCGAGAAGAAGCCTGGAGAGCAGGCCGAGCATCATCTGTCCGGCGACCAGGGCTTCCGGGTCTGGGCCCAGGATCCCAACGGGCTGGACAGCGAGCGGGGCGATCGGGTGGAAATCCGGCAGGTCGCCGGCGAAAAACCGGAGACGGTCAAGCTCAAGAACGTGGTCCCTCCCATCCGGTTCCAGTCGGGCGTGGCCCAGATCCCGCCCGATTACCTCGACAAGCTGGCCAGGATCCTCGACTCCATGCGGGACCGCCGCAATGTCCGCCTTCACTTCGTCGGGCACGCGGATTCTCAGCGGCTGTCCGAGGGTCTGGCGCGCGTCTTCGGAGACAACGCGGGTCTGTCCAGGGAGCGCGCCGGCGAGGTGGCCGAGCACTTCAAAACCTCGCTCAAGCTGCCGCCTGAAGCCATCACATACGAGTGGGCCGGGGACACGCAGCCCATCGCGCCCAACGAGACGGAGGAAGGCCGCGCTCTCAACCGGCGGGTCGAGGTGGAAGTCTGGTACGACGAGATCCGGGAGGCCCCCAAGGAGCAGGAGATCCTCGTCTCCGACGACATCAAGCGCATCAAGGTCTGCCGCATGGAGACCGTCTGCAAGATGCGGTACAAGGAGGGACACGCCCGCCGGACGCGCGTGAAGAACCTCATCGCGCCGCTGCGCTACGAGGACGAGACCACTCCCCTGTCCAAGGACTTCGCCCTGCAAGTGCGGCAGGCGCTCGACCACCTGCGCGACCGGCAGGGGGTCATCGTCCGCTTCGTCGGCTACACCGACGGGGCGCCGCTGACCGGCCGCAACGAGCGCATCTACGGGACGCACCTGTCCCTGTCCAAGGCCCGGGCGCTGCGCGTCGCCCTGGCCATGCAGGAGGCCCTGGGGCTGCCGACCTCGGCCATCCAGAGCGACGGACGCGGCGCCTCGCACCCGCTGGCCTCCAACGACACGGCGCAGGGACGGACGCTGAACCGCCGCGTCGAGGTGGAGTTCTGGTACGACGACCCCCTGCAGGAGCTGCCCGACGAGCCGCAGCCCTGTCCCGGCGAGAGCGAAGAGACGTTGGTGGCGAAGGTCTACGATCCCCCCTGGGGTCCTCTCCGCACCATCGAGCTGGAGGCCGGCCAGCCGATCGTTCCCCCCGGCTACGCTGCGGACCTGCAGCGCGCGCTGGCGGAGATCGCGGATCGGGCCAACCCGCGGCTGCTGTTCATCGGGTACACCAAGAACGAGCGCCTCGATCGCCGCACCGCGTCGGTGTACGGCGACGACATCGGGCTGTCCGCGGCGCGGGCGCGCCGGGCCATGGACATGGTCATGCAGGACCCGCTGCTGTCGGGCGCCCGGTCCGAGCACGAGGGGCGGGGCTACGTGCAGTCCGATGACGTCGTCAACGCCGGCTTCGTCCAGGGGGAGACATCGTTCGTGCGCGTGCAGGCCGTCTACGACGAACCGGCTCCGCTGGACCTCGAGGGGCTGGACATCACGCGCATCACCCGCGAGCTCCGCCCCAAGAGCCCCTACGAGCTGAACGTGATGCGCATCACCGTGGACGGAAAGCCGATCGACGACCCGGATCGCAGCTCCTCGGATGTCCAGCGCTGCACCGACGTGGCGCTGGAGGACGCCAGCATCCGGTTCCGCTTCGACAACCTGGAGTCGAGGCCGCGTCTGAGCGTGGCCGCGCATCCGGTGGCGGTGTCGGTGAGCGATCAGGGAGCCGGACCCGTCGCCTCGCCGGTGCAGTTCCGGATGCACACCAACTATGCGGGCTTCATCCAGCGCGCCGAGATCCGGATCTTCCGCAAGGAGCAGTCGGCGCAGACCGTCCCGATCGAGGTCGTTCCGGTGGGCGAAGACGGCCTGGCGGAGTGGGTGCCGGCGGCCGGGACCATCGAAGGGCCGGCCCGGGAGCTCAAGTACGTCCTGCGCGCGTACGGCGCGCAGGGGGCCTACGACGAGACCGACGAGCGGCCGCTGTGGCTGATCGGGGAGCCTTCGGCCGGCGACGCCCAGGCCTCCGGAGCCGAGCCCGGGCCGCCGGTCGAGCTGCTGGCCGCGTACGGCGAGGCCGACTTGGCGCGCCACAGGATCCCGCTGGGAGGCGGCGGGACGGTGACGGTGCAGGGCGGCGGCATCCCCGCGGGCCACACGGTCTGGGTGGCGGGCCGCCAGGTCCCGGTGGATCCGCAGGGCCGCTTCGCGGCGGAGGAGATCCTCCCGGCCGGCGCGCACACGGTCGAGGTGGCCGTGCTGGACGAGGCCGGCAACGGATCCCTTTACCTTCGCGATCTGGAGTTCGAGCGCGCCGACCTGTTCTACGTCGGCATCGCCGATCTCACCCTGTCCGAGAACCGGTCCGATGGGCCGGCCGAGGCGCTGCAAGGGGAGAACCCGCGCCAGGATCTCGATTCGTCCGTGGACGGCCGGCTGGCGTTCTACGTCAACGGCAAGGTCAGCGACCGCTGGCGGCTGACGGCCAGCGCGGACACCCGCGAGGGCCCGGTGGAGGACCTGTTCACCAACTTCCTGGACAAGTCGCCCGAAGCGCTCTTCCGGCGCATCGATCCCGACCAGCACTACCCCACCTTCGGCGACGACAGCGTGGTGGAGGAGATGGCGCCCACCCTGGGCAAGTTCTACTTCAAGGCGAGCCACGGGGACAACTACGGGATGTGGGGGAACTTCAAGGTCGGGTACCTGGGCAACGAGCTGGCCCACGTGGACCGCGGCCTGTACGGGGCCAACGCCCACTACGGGTCCCAGGCCACCACCCACTTCGGAGAGCGGCGCGCCGCCGTGGACGGGTTCGCCGCCGAGCCCGGAACGGTGCCCAGCTACGAGGAGTTCCGGGGAACGGGCGGCTCGCTCTACTTCCTGCGCCACCAGGACATCCTGACCGGCTCGGAGCGCCTGCGCATCGAGATGCGCGACAAGGACTCGCAGATCGTCACGGGGGTGGTGAACCTCAGGTACGGCGTGGACTACGACATCGACTACCTCCAGGGCCGGGTCCTGCTCTCCGAGCCCCTGTCGTCCACCGCCGACGACAACCTGCTGGTGCGCACCAGCGGCCTGAGCGGAGACGAGGCCTATCTGGTGGCGCGCTACGAGTACACGCCGGGCTTCGACGAGCTGGACGCGATGGCCGTGGGCGGCCAGGGGCACTACTGGATCACCGACCACGTGCGGCTCGGAGTGACCGCCAACTCCAACGAAGAAGGGGACGTTGACAGCAACCTCGGCGCGGCCGACCTGACCTTGCGGATGAGCCAGCAGACCTGGCTCAAGGTGCAGACCGGACGCAGCGAGGGGCTGGTCTCCAGCACGCTGCGGTCGCAGGACGGCGGGTTCGGCTTCTTCGGCCCGGCCGACGCGGCCTTCACCGAGGCCGAAGCGGGTGCCTACCGGGCCGACGTGAGCGTCGGCCTCGGCGACCTCTTCACGGGCAAGGACGGCCGCCTGACCCTCTACGCGCAGACGATCGAGGCCGGCTACTCGGCTCCGGGCCAGGCCGCCGTCAAGGACACCGAGCAGATCGGCGGTGCCTTCCGCATGGCCGTGACCGATCGCCTGAGCCTGGCGGCCAAGGGGGACCAGCGGACCGAGGAGCAGGGGCTGGAGACGCGGGCGGTGGAGCTCAACGTCGGCTACAAGCTGACCGACCGTTGGAGCGTCAGCACCGGGATCCGCAGCGACGAGCGGGAGGACCGCTCGCCTGTCGTCCTGCCGACCCAGGAGCAGGGCGACCGCACCGACGCGGTGGCGCAGGTGACCTTCGACCCGGGAGCCTCCTGGCGCGCCTACGGGTTCGTCCAGGAGACGGTCGCGTCGAGCGAGGGTCGCGAGGAAAACGGGCGCGTGGGCGCGGGCGGCTCCTATCACCTGACCAGGCGCTTCAGGCTCGACGGGGAGGTCTCAGGCGGGGACCTGGGGGCGGCCGCCAGGATCGGGAGCAGCTACCTGTACTCCGACCGGACCAGCCTCTACCTGAACTACGCCCTGGAGAACGAGAGGACGGACAACGGCCTCAACGTCCGCCGCGGCAGCCTCGTGTCGGGCGTGAAGAGGAGGCTGTCCGACACCTCCAGCGTCTACCTCGAGGAGCGGTACCAGGACGGCACGTCGCTCACCGGCCTCACCCACGCCGCCGGCATCAACCTCGTGGAACGGGAGCAGTGGAACGTGGGCGCCAGCGCGGAGGCCGGCACCCTGCGGGACGCGCTGACCGGCGCGGAGACCGACCGCACGGCGGCCGGCGTGCGCGTGGGCTACGGCCAGGAGACGATGCAGCTCTCCAGCGCCGTGGAGTACCGTCAGGATGACGCGGAGCAGGCCGACAGCTCGGTGACCGAGAGGACGGCGTGGCTGTTCCGCAACACCTTCCGGTTCCAGCTCACACCGGACGGGCGCGTGGTCGGCAAGCTGAACCATTCGGTGAGCGACAGCTCCCTGGGCAAGCTCCACGAGGGCGGCTACACCGAGGCGGTGGTCGGCTACGCCTATCGCCCGGTGCGGCACGATCGGCTGAGCGCCCTGGCCAAGTACACCTACTTCTACAATGTCCCCACCGTGGACCAGGTGACCTTCCGCGGCACTCCCGCCGAGTTCATCCAGAAGAGCCACGTCGCGGCCCTGGACCTGACCTACGACCTCACGGCCGACTGGTCCATCGGAGGCAAGTACGCCTACCGCATGGGGCAGGTCAGCCTGGATCGCGTCGAGCGCGAGTTCTTCGACAACACCGCGCATCTCGCGGTGCTGCGCGCGGACTGGCGGTTCCTGGAGGGATGGGAGAGCCTCGTGGAGGTGCGCACGCTCGACCTGCCGGACCTCGAACAGAGACGCGGTGGCGCGCTGGCCGCCATCTACCGCCGCTTCGGCAGGCACTTCAAGGTCGGAGCGGGCTACAACTTCACCGACTTCTCCGACGACCTGACCGACCTGAGCTACGACCACCAGGGCGCCTTCGTCAATTTCGTCGGGAGCCTGTGACGCCTGGAGGGCCGCGTCCTCCCGAGCCGCCCGGCGTCGTGAGCCGCCCGTGCGGCCGCCCCGCTCAGCGGAAGCGGCGCCCGCGGGCCAGCGGGAAGAACGCGATCGTCAGCCGGTAGGCCGCTCCCCCCGCGCCCGCCTTGGGAGCGCGCCCCGCGGAGCTCTTGATCAGCTTCATGAGCCGGGCCCGCATCGTCTTCAGCTCGGCGGGGCCGCCCCGCACCTCCAGATAGCTCAGGATCCCTTCCTGCTCCAGCGTGCCCGGCCCTTCGCCTCCCTCCAGCAGCTCGAGGAGATCGGCGGTGGTGTGCTCGAGGATCCGGGCGGCCACGCCCTGGGCCGCCTCCCTGGCCTGCCCCGAACCGCGGGACGAGAAGAGCCTCGGATCGGCGCTGAAGGTCTTGGCCACGGCTTGATAGTACTTCTCCACCGCGCCCCGGCGCTGCCGGGTGCGCCCGAGCCGCACGAGACCCACGCGCTCCAGTGCGGCCACGTGGTGGTAGAGCCGGGTGGGAGGCAGATCGAGGATTTCGGCCACCTGCTTCGTGGTCCGTTCCTCGCAGAGGAGCTCCAGGATCCGGATCCGCAGAGGATGGGCCAGCACCTTCATCTGATCAAGCCTCGTCAGCCGGTGGATCTCGCTGGCCGGACCCTTCGCGGTCCCCGCCCTCGCCGGCGTCCCCTTCGATGCCGCCGGCGCGCCTCGTCTCTCCGGCCGTCCTCTGCTTCCCGCCATGGAGCTCATCTTACTACTTGACATTGTTCATGTAGATTTGAATAATCAGGAACGCCGTGACATTCGGGCCTCCGGCATGAAGGGGCGGCCCCGCCGCCGGCGAGGAGGAGCCATGACTGCAAGCGAAGAGGCGGCGACCGCGTCCACGCGCGCCGCGGCGGATCCGCCGATGCGCAGGGGGGCGTTCTGGACCATCTGGTCGGGGCAGGCCCTCTCGCTCGCGGGGAGCCAGGCCTCCCAGTTCGCCCTGGTCTGGTGGCTGACGCTGCAAACCGGCTCCCCTGCCGTCCTGAGCACCGCCACCCTGTTCGCGCTGCTCCCCACCATCGTCCTCGGACCGGCGATCGGCGCGCTGGTGGACCGGTGGAGCCGCCGCGCGACCATGCTGGCGGCCGACGGCGCCGTGGCCCTCGGGTCGCTGGCCCTGGCGGGTCTCTTTCTCGCCGGAGGCGCGAGCACCACGGCGGTGCTCGGTTTCCTGCTCTGGCGCGCGATCGGAGGCGCCTTCCACGCCCCGGCCATGCTGTCGGCGACGTCGCTCATGGTGTCCCGCCAGGACCTGGGCCGAATCCAGGGAGTGAACCAGATGCTTCAGGGTGGCCTGGGGATCCTCACCGCCCCCGCCGGAGCGGCCCTGCTCGGCCTCGTGGGGATGACCGGGGTGATGGCCGTGGACGTGGCCACGGCGCTCCTGGCCATGGCGCCGCTGCTCTTCATCCGGGTGCCGGAACCGGAGCGGCGCGGGGAGCCCGAGGCCGGGAAGAGCCCGGGCTTGCTGGCCGACCTCGGCAGCGGCCTGCGCTACCTGCGCGGCCTGCCGGGGCACATCGGTCTGATCGGAGGCGCCGCGGTGATCAACCTCTTCTGCGTCCCGGCCTTCGCCCTGCTCCCCCTGCTGATGCTCCAGGAGATGAAGGGAGACGTGGCCATGCAGGCCTGGGCCACTTCGGCCTTCGGAGCGGGCGCCATCGGAGGCGGACTCGCCCTGAGCGCCTGGGGCGGATCCGGCCGCCGGGCGCGCGCTGCCCTCGGCTCGATTCTGGGCCTCGGCCTCGCCACCCTGTCTCTTGGCGCCACGCCGGCATGGCTCTGGCCCCTGGCGATCCTCGCCCTGTTCGCCGTCGGCGTCTTCTCCGCCCTGGCCAACGGCTGCATCGCGACCATCATGCAGGCGACCATCGCACCCGAATACCAGGGCCGGGTCTTCACGCTGATGATGAGCGCCGCCGCGGCCATGACGCCCGCCGGGCTCCTTCTCGCCGCCCCCGTCGCGGACCTCGCCGGCGTCCGGGCATGGTACGCGGCCGGGGGCGTCGTCTGCGCCGCGATGGGCGCGGCCGCCTTCCTGGTGCGGCCGATCGTGCAGATCGAAGCGTCCTGCCCAGCCGCTGCGGCGCCTGGACGGCAAGGGCCCCCGCACGCCTCTTGAGGTTGCACGCCGGCGCCATCTTGCGCGGTCAATCGAGCAGCTTCACCAGGAACCGGGCTGCCGACAGCCGGGACACCGGGCCGTCCGGGTCGAAGCCTTCTCCCCCCGCGAGGGCCACCGGCTCGATGAAGCCGCGACCCAGGGCGACCGCGGCGTAGCCCTTGAGCGCCTCGGGGATCGAGGACTCGTCCGCCAGCCCGAGAGGCTCACCGGCCCGGGCCAGGGCCTCGGCCTCCAGGCCGGCGGCCCGGACGACGGCGACCGCGTAGTCCAGCCGCCGCACCGCATGGCGGGGAGCGAAGGCGGCCTGGGCGCGCGGCCCGTCCCCGGCGGACGGGTCGCCAAGGACCCTCACCAGGCGCGACGGTGATGCGTCCATCAGCCTTGCCCGCGCCCGGAGCCCGGCCGCCGATTCGACGTAGGGAAAGTCGGGGTCCGACGGGGGGACGTCGGCGAAGGAAGGCGATGAAGGGATCCTCTGAGGCGCCCCGCCGGCCAGAGCCAGGGCCCTGGCCAGCTCGGCCCGGGTGAGCGCCGCGGCCGGCTCGAAGCGGGAGCCGCGCCCGATCATCACGTGGCGGCTGACGGCCCGCGTGATCGCCTCCTGATCCCCGGCGGGCCAGGGCGCCAGATCGGTGTAGGCGGTGATGGCGGCGACCGCCTTCTGCTGCCGCAGCTCGAACGGCTGATCCAGAGGCCCCACTCCCTGCTTGAAGTGGACATCGAGCTGGAGCGCTTCGGGGACGACCGCCATCAGGTGCATCCCCTCCGTCCGGCCGAACAGCGACGGGCCGATCCAACCGTCCGACCTCTCGACCTCGGCTCCAGAGCCGCTCACCGCCCGCATGTCCAGGTCCCCCGTCCCGGGCGGCCGGTTCCAGGAGATGGTCGCCTGCCAGGACGCCACCGCCCCCGACACGTCGGCCGCGGCGATCGCCGAGCCGCCGGCGGGCACGGTCAACGCGGAGAGCGCCGGCGGAAGATGGTCGATCCGGTACGGACGCTGGTCGAGCCAGCCCGCTACGTGGGTTCCAAACGGCCTCTCCCCGTCCAGGGTCAGGGCCAGGGCGGCCCAGGCGTCCAGTCCCCCGGCGCCGGCCTGCGATCGATCCGCCCGCAGCAAGGGCACGGCCGTCTGCTGCAGGAGCCTCTTGATCTGCCCCGGCGTGAGCCCGGGCTCCGCTTCCAGCATCAGGGCGATCACTCCGGCGACGTGCGGGGCGGCGAAGGAGGTCCCGCTGGCGGCGGTGTACCAGAGCGATTCGCCGGGAGGGACGGAAACCCCTCCAGAAGGGTCCCCGACCCCGGTCACTCCATCCACGCCGGCCAGCCCGGATGCCTTCGCCGCGATGATCCCCTCTCCCGGCGCCAGGAGGGTGGGCCGGTAGAGGAGCTCCTCGAACAGGCCGCGGGAGGAGAACCTCGACAGCGAGCCGTCCTTGCGGGAGGAGCCGACCCCGATCACCCAGGGGGCGACGGCGTACGGGTTGAGCGTGTCAGGGGCGGGACCGTGGTTGCCGGCGGCGAAGACCACGGTCATCCCGGCATCGTGCAGCGAGCGCGTCGCGATGTTCACGGGATCATGCGGATCGAAGAAGCCCTGCGTGCCCCAGGAGCAGTTCACCACCTTGACGCCGTGCTGCTCACCTTTCTCCAGGATGTAGTCGAACCCTTCCAGCACGTTGAGGATGAAGAGGTCACCCGCCGCCAGGCCGAGCACCGAGGCGCCGGGTGCGACCCCCTCGTACCGCCCTCCTCCTGCCTGGCCCGTCCCCGCCGCTACCGACGCCACGAACGTGCCATGGCCCAGCACGAGGTCGGTGTTCACCAACCCCTCGACGCGAGCGGGGTGCACGAACCCGGCGCCGCCGGAGCTTCCTCCCAGCCGCACGTTCTGGACGACCTTCCCGCCGAAGGGAAGATCGGGGTGGCCGGCATCGACCCCCGAGTCGAGAACGGCGATGGTCACCCCCTCCCCCGTCAGCGGCGTCCCGCGGGGCCGCAGCTCGAGGTCGGCGGACAGCTCGGGCAGGCCGATGCGCGCCCCGCTGGCGTCATCGAAGAAGGAGAGCGTCCGGTTCGCGTAGATCGACCGCACGCGGGGCAGATCGGCGATGGCGTCGATCTGGGATCGCGTGGCGTGGACGACGACCATGGGCAGGACCCGCAAGACCGTCCCGCCGGTGATCCCCAGAGAGACGAGATCGTCCAGGTCGGACGCCGCCGGAGCGCCGCGGTAGGTGATGATGACGTTGATGGAGGAAGAGTCCGGGAGCACCCCGACGAGGCGGAGCAGCTCCAGATCGATGCTCACCGGATCGCCCACCGGGCCGATGAACTCGATCCCTCCCACGTCGTTCCACCGGATCCCGCCCACGTCGTTCCAGCGGATGCCGGAGGCCTCCGTGACCAGCAGGCCGCCGACGTCGTTCCAGCGGATCCCGCCGACGTCGTTCCACCGGATCCCGCCCACGTCGTTCCAGCGGATGCCCGAGGCTTCGGTGACGTAGACGCCGGCCTGCGCCTGGGGGAAGGCGGCCAGCAGGAGAAGAATGACCCGAAAGGCCCGCGTCATGGCTGAGCCCCCGTTCCGGTCGGATCCGCGGAGAGACCAAGCCTACCTCTTGCGCCTCCGGTCCGCAAGGGATACCGAGGCCGCCGCCAGGGCCTCCTCGCAGGCCTCGAGGGTCGCGGGGAGCGGCTCGGCCGACAGCTCCTCGCGCAGCGCCTCGCTCAGTCGCCGGTACTCGCGGCGGACTCCGGCCCTGTCCCCCGCCGCCCCCAGCGCGCGCATCAGGCGCGCGGAGGCCTCCTCGTCGAAGGGATCGCGCTCCACCAGGCGCTGGAGCCGGCCGGCCGCTCCGGTCGCGTCTCCCAGCTTCAGATGCAGGGCGGCGGCCTCGCTCAGCGAGCCGAGCAGGAGCTCTTCGTAGTGAGCCCGCGGCGCCTCCGCCCAGGGCTCGTACTCCTCGTCCATGAAGGGCCCCCGGTAGAGCTCCAGGGCGGCGTCGTAGGCTTCGATCGCCGCCTCGATCCTTCCTTCGCCCGCCGCCTTGCGGGCCTTCGACAGCGCCTGATCGAACGTCTCGATGTCGAGGTCGTACCGGTAGGCCGGGTTCAGCAGGTAGGCGCCCCCCTCGTAGAGGATGAAGTGCCTGGGGACATGGCGCCCGTGGTTGAGCGCCCGGCGCAACATGGAGATGGTCGGGTGGAAGTTCTTCTCGATGGTGTCCAGGCGGGCTTCCCCCCAGAGCGCGTCGGCCAGCCGATCCTTGGAGGCCCGGTGGTCCCGGGAGGCCGCCAGGAAGCAGAACATGTGAAGGGCCCGTCGCACCTTCCACACCCGCGGCGGGATCCGCTCGCCGGCGTCGCGGAAGACCTCGACCGGTCCCAGCAGTCTGGCCGTGAGATCGGCCCCTTCCGGCGAGATGGCCCCCAGGGAAGCCCGCGCCGGCCGCTCCGCCTCCGGCGGAACGGCCCGCGCCCAGGCCGGTGCCGCCCCCAGCGACGCCGCGGCGCGCGCCAGGTCGGGCTGCGCCGCCAGCACGCGGAGGACGGCAGGCTCGTAGCGGAAGCGCGAGGCCAGGGCCAGCGCCTCCGCCAGACGCCGCCCGGCCGCGTCCTGCCGCCCCAGGCGGCCGTGAGCCGCCGACAGCCAGATCCCGGCAAGGCAGCTCTCGTAGGCGCGGCCGGTCCGGCCGAAGAGCCGCAGCGCCTCCTCCAGCGCCGGCTCCGCGCGCGCCGGGTCGAGCGCGTTCAGCCGCGTCCTCCCGCAGACCAGAAGGCTGGAGGCGATCCCGGCGGGGTCGCCGGCCCGCCGGCGGCGCTCCACGCAGTCATCGGCCAGCCGGACGGCCTCGTCATGGCTTCCACGAAGGGAGGCCAGCAGCGCTTCCTCTTCGGCCAGACCGTCGAGCAGATCCAGCCGGCCGAGCTCGGTGAACAGCGCCCTCGCCTCCGCGTACTTGCTTCGCGCGGCCTCGAAGTCCCCCGTTTCCCGCAAGAGGTTTCCCTCCGCCTCCAGGATGTCTCCCTTCAGTCCGGTGAGCCGCCATTTCCACGCGATCTCCCGGGCGTCGCCGAGCGGCGCGGCCGCGGACTCCGGACGCCCCAGCAGCGTCTCGATCCGGGCCAGGTTGAGGTAGGCGGCTCCTTCCTCCGGTCCCAGCCGGGCGCTGTCGGGGTCGATCAGGATGTGGAAGCACTCGGCGGCCCGGGCGAAGTCCCCGGTCACGGCGTGCGGCAGTCCGAGGTTGTGCGCGATCATGCGGGCCAGGTGCGTGTCGTCCGCCTTGCGGGCGGCGCGCAGCGCCTCCTGCCATCCCTCGACGGCGTCGGCCTGGCTTCCCCCGCGGTAGAGGATCAGCGAGAGGGTGTTGAGGATCCTGGCTCGCAGCGCGTCGTCGTGGCCGCCCGCGGACTCCAGGGCCTCCTCCGCGGCGCGGCGGGCCCGCTCCACCTCCCCCAGCTTCAGCAGCGAGTAGGCCAGCCCCTGAAGCGCCGCCGCCCTCGCGGCTCCCGTCAAGGGCGCTCCGGAGGGAGGAGCGAGCGCCCGCTCGAACGATCCGGCCGCGGCCGCGAAGTCGCCGCAGACACGGCTCGCCTCCCCCAGCACGTCGTCGAGGGCCGGCGTGCGCTCGCCCCGCTCGGAGACGAACTTCGCCGCATCCCTCACCGGTCCCAGCATCCCGGCCCGCACCATCGCCTTCCCGTGCAGGGCGAGCAGCCGGGCCGCCTGCCTCGGCTCGCCGGCCAGGATCCAGTGTCTCAGGGACTGCGCGGCCTCGTGCCTTCCGGCGAAGGCCCTGGCGTAGCGCCGGTGCAGCTCGCGGACCCCCGCCATCCCCAGCCTCTCGTCGGCCTTGCCCCTCAGGAAATCGGCGAACAGGGGATCCAGCGCGTACAGGCGGCCGCGGCTCTCCAGCGGCGACAGGAAGAGACTCCGCCGCGCCAGGTCCGACAGCACCCCGCGCGCGTCCGTCCCCTGAAGGACCACGGAAAGGATGTCCGGATCGACGGCGGAGGCCAGCGAGGCGGCCAGCAGCAGGTGCCGCGTCTGCTCGGCCTCCGACGCGAGCGTCTCCTCGCTGAAGTAGGCGAAGATCTCCGGCTCGGTCAGGGCGAAGACCGCCTCGGGGAGGTCGAGGTCACCGCCGGGCGGCACCGTCCGGCAGAGGAGCTGCAGCGCGGTGATCCAGCCTCGCGTCCGCTCATGGATCCTGCGGATGGTCCCTTCCGGAGCGGACAGGCCGAAGGTCTCCCTCACCAGAAGACGCGTCTCCTCCAGGGTGAACAGGAGATCCTCTCCCCTCATCGCCTGGACCGAGGCGCCGGCCTCCAGCGAGGCGGCACCGAGGTCGGGGAGCGAGCGGCCCATCAGGATCAGATGCAGCGTGCCGGGAAGGTAGGCCAGCAGCCGCCTCAACGCCGCCTCGGACTCTCCACCCGTGACGTGATGGACGTCGTCCATCACGATCACCATCCCGCCCTCGAGGGACTCCTCCGCGTCCCGGATCAGAGTGTCGGTCAGACGCTCCACCGGCCCTCCCGAGGCACGGATGGCGTCCCGCACGCTCTCGCTGCGCTCTCCGAAGTCCGGAACGTGCTGGCGAATCCCTTCGATCAGGTAGCGGACCAGCACCCAGGGATCCCGGTCGAACGGGTCGAGGCGGTACCAGACCGAGTCGCCTCCTCGCTCCTTGAGGACGCGCGCGGCCAGGCTGCTCTTGCCGTAGCCGGGGCCGGCGGTCACCAGAGTGGCTCTGCCGGCCAGCCCCGCCGCCAGGCGCTCTTCCAGCCGCGGGCGGCGCAGGTGGCGCGGGCCGGCGGCGGGGGGGAGGAGCTTGGCCCGGATCAGGGAAACGACGGGGGTCACGGAGCGGCGCCGGAGGCGGGCTCCCAGGTCCATTCCTCCAGGGCGACGTAGGCGCTGCGGGGGCTGGGCCGGGGCCCCTTGAGGGCCCGTGGCACGGCGTGGAAGCGGTCGGGCTCGAACAGAAAGGTGAAGGGCTGCTCCTGATGGACGATCTCCTGCGCCTTCATCCACAGCTCCCGCGCGGCCGCCGCGTCGGAGGCGGCGCGCGCCTGCTCGATGATCGCGTCGAGCCGGGCGTTGGAGTACAGGCCGTGGTTGTACCCGCCGGCGCCCGCGGCGCTGTGGAGGACCGACCACAAGTCCACCTTGGTGGACTCGCGGATGGATCCGACGAAGGCGTCGAAGTCATGGCGCTCGTGCTTCTCCAGGAAGGCCCCGGTCTCCACGACGCGCGCCACGGCTTCGATCCCCACGCGGCGCAGCTGCGCCGACGCCATCTGGGCGACCTCCCACCGCAGCCCCGAGCCCTGGTTCGTCTCCAGCTCGAACCGGAAGACCGTGCCGTCGCGATCCAGCACCCCGTCGCCGTCGCCATCCGACCACCCGGCCTCCTTCAGGAGGCGGGAGGCGGCCTGCGGGTCGTAGGGGTGCGGCTTCAATCCGGGATGCCGCGCCCACAGGAACGAGAGAACCGGGCCGACCGCCTCGCGCCCGGCCCCTCCCAGCGGCCCCTCCACCATGGCCTGCCGGTCCAGGGCCAGGGTGAGCGCGCGCCGCACGCGCGGGTCGCCGAAGAGCGGCCGGGACGTGTTCCAGCAGATGTAGGTGTACGAGAGGTCGGGGGACCGGACGACGCGCAGGCGGGGCGAGCGCTCCACCTGCTGCACGGCTCGCGCGGGGACGTTCTCCATCATGTCGATCCCCCCGGCCAGCAGCTCGTTGAGGAGCGTGTTCTCGTCGGGGATCACGCGGAAGACGACCGTCTCCAGGCGCGGCCGGCCCTGGACGTGATAGCCGGGGTTGCGCTCCAGCTCGATGATCGACCGGGGCTCGTACCGCTTGAGCCGGAACGGCCCGCTGGGCGACGGGGCCTCCCGGAAGGACCGTGCCGGCCACTCGGCGAAGGGGATGGCCGAGAACACGGCCGCGGGAAGGATGTTGCCGTCCACCACGTCCATGAGCTGGTAGGGGTAGGGTTGCCGGAAGCGGTACACGATGGTGCCGGCATCGGGTGCGGCCACCTCCGCGATGCGGTCCTTGACGTCCCGGCCCACCCAGCCGACCTCCGGGCTGGACGCCGCGCGGTGCGAGAAGAGGACGTCCTCGGACGTGAGCGGACGCCCGTCCGCCCAGCGGGCCCGGGGATCCAGCTTCACGGTGAGCGTGAGGCCGTCCTGGGAGAAAGCCCAGGAAGAGGCCAGCCCGGGGCGGAAGGTGGGGGGCCCCTCCAGGAAGTCATCCTGCTCCCCCGCCAGGCGCGGATAGATCAGGTCGGCCACGTCCTGGGAGAAGGCGTTCGTGGCGGTGTAGACGTTGAACGAGGTAACATCGCCACGCACGCCGATGATCAACCGGGAAGGAGAGCCGGCGGAGGGCGGAGCGGCCGCCGGCAGGCCGGCCGACAGGCCCACGAGACACCATGCGGCGAGCCTGCCGCGCTGGCTGCTCAAACGAGATCCTCCGCGGCGACGGTCCATGGCTTCCGGATCGCAGGTTCCAGGGAATCGCGCGCCGTCATTCTATCCGAATCCCGGCCCGTCCGGACCCCCGGCGGGCGGAGTCTGACGTGCTTGTGCATCTCGCCCGCCGCGTCGCGGCCGCCGCTCCGGCCCTGGGAGTGGCGCTGGTCCTGCTGTTCTGCTTCCTGCAGGTCGTGCCGGGCGACCCCTTCTCGCGCGAGCCCGCCTCGGGGCTGAGCCGTGACACAGGCGCCGTCCGCCGCGCGCTGGGCGCCGATCGCCCCCCGGACGAGCGCTTCCTGAGCTGGGCCGCGGGGCTCGCGACGGGGGACATGGGCCGATCGTGGTCTCTCCGCCGCCCGGTGGCCGAGGCGATCGGAGAGGCGGCGGGCAACACCGTCCTCTTGATGGCCGCGGCCATCGCCGCGCAGTTCGCCCTCGGGATCGGGGCGGGGGCGCTCGCCGCCGGGGTCCGGGGGGGACGGCTGGACCGCGTCCTCGGCGGCGGCTTCACGGTGGCCTACTCTCTGCCCTCCTACTGGACGGGACTGATCCTCATGGTCGTCTTCTCCGTCCGCTTGGGCTGGCTCCCCGTTTCCCAGATGCACTCGCCCGGCTCGGACGACCTGCCCGCTCTCTGGCGGCTGTGGGACGCCGCCCTCCACATGGCCCTTCCGGTCGTCTCCCTGGCCCTGCCCGGGGCCGCCGGCATCGCGCTGCTGGTGCGGGAGGAGATCGGCGACGCCCTGACCGGACGGTTCGCCCTGGCGGCCAGGGCGCGTGGGGCGTCGCGGCGGCGCACCGTGGCCCTGCACGCGCTGCGGGGCGCGTTGCGTCCGGTGGCGGGACTGCTCGGCCTCGCTCTGCCCGGCCTGGCCGGCGGCAGCGTCGTGGTGGAGTCGCTCTTCGCGTGGCCAGGGATGGGCCGGCTCGCCTACCAGGCTGCGCTCGCGCGCGACGAGCCGCTCATCCTGGGATGCGCCGCGGCGACCGCTCTGCTGGTGGTGGCCGGCGGCCTGGCGGCGGACCTGGCCGTCGCCGTCCTCGACCCGAGGGTGAGGGAGGGGGACGGATGAGCGTCCCGCGCCGCTGGTGGATCGCGGCCGTCGCCGCCGCCTTCGCCATCGCTCCCGCGCTCTCTCCCTATCCGCCCGGCTTGCAGGAGGACGTGGCCGGCGCCCGCTATCTGCCCCCCTTGACGCGGGCGCACGCGGTGGCGACCGGGCCCCGCACCTGGATCCTCACCGGGCTGACGCCCACCGGCAGCGGATGGGCCGGTCTGCGCGCGGGCCGCAGGGTGACGCTGGATGACCAGGAGGTGACGGGACGCCCGAGCCCGCGCTTCTATCTGCTGGGGACCGACGGCCTGGGGCGGGACCTCCTGTCGAGGCTTCTGCACGCCGCCCGGAGGAGCCTCCTGATCACCGTGACGGTCGTCTGCCTGGCGCTGGCGGCCGCCGCCGTCGCGGGGTTCTCCATGGGCTGGCTCGGCGGCTGGTGGGACGCCGTGCTGATGCGCGTGGTGGAAGGGATGCTCTGCCTTCCGCGCGTGGTCGTCTACATGGTCTGCGCGGCGGTCCTGAGCCCCTCCACCACGATGCTCGTGGCGGTCCTGGCCGCGACGACCTGGCCCGGGCCGGCCAGGATCCTTCGGGCCGAGGTGATGTCACGCCGGAGAAGCGATCTCACCATGGCGGCGCGCGCGCTGGGCTGCTCGACCTCCCGGATCGCCGTGTGGCACATCCTTCCGGCGATGGCTCCGCTGCTCGCCGTCACCGCGTCGCTGAGGATCGCCGACACCATCCTCCTCGAGTCGGCGGTCTCGTTCCTGGGGATGGGAGCCCCCGAGCCCGCGGTGTCCTTGGGAGGGATCATCGCTTCGGCCCGCGACGGCTTCCCGGACTCGTCCTGGGCGGTGGTCTGGCCGGGGCTGGCCATCGTCGGGATGGTGGCCGCCGTCCGGCGCGCCGCGACCAGGAATCCCGCGGGGCGCGAAGGGCCTTCGATCACCTGAGCCGGCAGGCGGCCCGGGCGGCCTGACCGGCGGCGGGGCAGACCCGCGGGAGTCTGCTGCGGTCCCCGCCGCCGATCTCAACCGACCGCCGGGGAGTGGTCAGGGCGTCCACCGCTCGCGATGGGCACCCGCTCCGGCAGGGAGCCTTGCCCCGGCTGGTCACGCCACGCCCGCGATCCTGCCGCCGGGGCCTTGAATTTTCCTTGACCCTCCCGCCGGCCGCGCTCAGTCAGGTCGGGACGGGCCGCCACCTCGGCGGCCAGTCTGGACAGCTTGTCCCGCCGCGGGGCGCCCCGGACGGTCTCATGGGGGTGGCCGCCGCGCGCCTTGATCGGCCCCGGCGCTTCGTCTAGGCTGAGGCGCACCGGAGGGAGGGAGAGGGCCATCACGCGCGATCCCAAGACGGCGGACAGCTCGGTGAGATCCTCTCCCCCGCGGCGCTCCTTCCTCCACCGCAGCCTCGACGTCATCGAGTGGGTGGGGAACAAGCTGCCCCATCCCGGGACTCTCTTCGCGCTGTTCGCCCTCGGCGTCATCCTCGGGTCGGCGGTCCTCTCCGGGGCCGGCTACGTGGCCCGGCATCCCTCCACCGGGCAGCCGATCGAGGCCCTCAGCCTGCTCAACGGCGACGGACTGCGCCGCATCGTGACCACCATGGTCACCAACTTCACCTCGTTCGTCCCGCTGGGGACGGTGCTGGTGGCGATGCTCGGGGTCGGGGTCGCCGAGGGATCGGGGCTGCTCACCGCGGTCCTGCGGGCCATGGTCCTCTCGGCCCCGCGGCGCCTGATCACCATGATGGTGGTCTTCACCGGTGTCTGCTCCAACGCCGCATCCGAGGCGGGCTACGTGATCCTCATCCCGCTGGCCGCGGTCATCTTCCTGGCCGTGGGGAGGCACCCCCTGGCAGGGCTGGCCGCCGCCTTCGCCGGCGTGTCGGGGGGCTACAGCGCGAACCTGGTCCTGGGGACGGTGGATCCGCTGCTGTCGGGCATCACGCAAGAGACCGCCCGCATCATCGATTCCTCCTACGCCGTCAACCCGGCCTGCAACTACTACTTCATGTTCGCTTCGACCTTCCTCATCACCGCCCTCGGCACATGGGTGACCGAGCGGATCGTGGAGCCGCGGCTCGGGGCGTACGCCGGTCCGGAGAAGACCGGCCCGGTGGAGGGCCTGCAGCCGATCGAGCGGCGCGGCCTGGCCGCGGCCGGACTGACGCTCCTGCTGCTGGCGGGCCTCCTTCTCTGGGCCGTCGTCCCGTCCGACGGCGTCCTTCGCGATCCGGAGACGGGGGACCTCCTGCACAGCCCGTTCTTGTCGGGGATCGTCACCATCATCTTCGTGATGTTCCTCCTTCCGGGCCTGGTCTACGGCGTCGTCACCGGCTCCATCCGCAGCGACGGGGATCTCATGGCCAAGATGGGGGCGGCCATGAAGAGCCTGGGGCTCTACATCGTCATCGTCTTCTTCGCGGCGCAGTTCGTGGCCTACTTCGCCTGGACCAACGTCGGCCTGATCACGGCGATCAAAGGGGCCGAGGTGCTCAAATCGATCGGCCTCACCGGCATCCCCCTCATCGTGGGGTTCGTGCTGGTGACCGCGGCCATGAACCTGTTCATGGGGAGCGCCTCGGCCAAGTGGGCGGTGATGGCCCCGATCTTCGTCCCCATGTTCATGCTGCTCGGCTACACCCCGGAGCTCACGCAGACCGCCTACCGCATCGGCGATTCCAGCACCAACGTCATCACGCCGATGATGACCTACTTCGCGCTCATCGTCGCCTTCGCCGAGAGGTACGCGGCCAAGGGGGGGATGGGGACCATCATCGCCCTCATGCTCCCCTACTCCATCACCTTCCTGGCCGGCTGGAGTCTCTTCCTGATCGCCTGGATGACCTTCGGGTTGCCGGTGGGGCCGGGAGCCGGTCTCTACCTTCCCGAGTCCTCCCGCCCCTGAGCCGGCGCTTCGCCGCCGGACCTCCCGGACGCGGCCCGAATCCGGCACACCGCGCGCCGGGCCCTCTTTTCCCCTTGACGGGCCGGACCTTCCGCGGGATATTCGCAATAGTCCGGCTTCGCGCCTTTCAATTCCAGAAGAACCGGCCCGTCAGGGCCGCAAGGGGGTCCCATGCTCGCCTGGACACGCAGGAACGCCCCGATCCTCCCGTTGACGGCCCTGATCGGCCTCGCGGGGATCGGCTCGACCCCCATTCCGGCCCAGGAGACCGTCTCCCCCGGCGCGACGATCGAGTTCTCCGCCGCGGACGGCTGCGGCACCCACCTGGAGATCCCCAACACGGTGGAGGAGCTGGCCCGCACCGACGCGTCGTGCAACGCCGCCCAGAGGGCCCTCCGCGCCGAGGTCCGCCCGCTGGTCGGCCCGCAGTGGATCGGGCTCACCACGGTGCGCGGCTCGGCCTTCATGTGGAACGACTTCGAGGTGCTCGGCGACGCCGAGACCACGGGGAACACCGTGGGCGCGTGGATCAGCTACGACGCCCACTGGAAGGGCCGCGTCCTGTTCATCGGGTTCTTCTCTTCGCCCACCGTGGAGCTGGCCATCCGTCTGCGGGACCTGACCGCCGGAAAGACCATCAAAGGCGAGATCATCTGGGGCCGTGACGGGGACGGCGCCGGCATCTCCATCCCGTACATCCCGTTCGATCTCAACCTGGGGGGCGGCAAGGACGAAAAGACCGTCTCCAACACCTTCCCGGCCGTCCTCACCAGGGGCCACACCTACCGGCTGGAGATGGTCCTGACCTGCGCCGTCTTCTCCGACGGCGGCCTGGACGTCGGGTCGGAGTGCGACTACATGGACAACTTCCCCATCCTGCAGGACGGCGGGGGCGCCGGATGGTCGCGGCTCGCGGTCAAGGTGGGGATCGACGAGGCGGAGGTCCTCCAGCGCCTCGAAGAGCTGGCCAACCACACGCACACCTACCTGACGGGACGGGGCGTCGGGCACAACAACACCGCCGCCGAGACCGGTCCGCCCATGGAGGGCTCCGGTGCCGAGCCGGCGCCGGAGCGGGCGGTCGCCCCGCCCGGAAGGAGCAAGAAGAGAGCCTGGTTCGATCCGCGCCGCTCGGTCCCCCCGCGCCGCGGCGTGGGGCCTTGATCCGCTCGCGGCCCCGCGCTGAGGCCTCGCACCGCCGGGGATAGGATCCGGCGCCTCCGCCCCTCCCTTCCTCCCGCATCCCTCTGCTATCCTGTGGCCTTCCGAAAGGGACCCCATGGCCAACGAGTACATCTTCGTGATGAAGGACCTCCGCAAGGTGGTCCCTCCCAAGCGCGAGATCCTCAAGGGGATCTACCTCTCTTTCTACTTCGGCGCGAAGATCGGCGTGCTGGGCGCCAACGGCGCCGGCAAGAGCTCGCTGCTGCGCATCATGGCCGGCCAGGACGCGGACTTCATGGGGGAGGCGTTCGCCGCCAAGGGGGTGAAGGTCGGCTACCTCCCCCAGGAGCCGCAGCTCGATCCCTCCAAGACCGTGCTGGGCAACGTGGAGGAGGGGGTGGCCGGGACGCGCGCTCTGCTCGACCGCTTCAACGCCATCAGCGAGAGGTTCGGCGAGGAGTTGGCGCCGGACCAGATGGAGAAGCTGCTGGAGGAGCAGGCCAGGGTGCAGGATCAGATCGACGCCTGCAACGCCTGGGAGCTGGACCACCAGGTGGAGATGGCCATGGACGCTTTGCGCTGTCCTCCCCCCGACGCCGAGGTGGCCACCCTGTCGGGCGGCGAGCGGAGGCGCGTGGCCCTGTGCCGGCTGCTCCTCACCAAGCCGGACATGCTCCTGCTCGACGAGCCGACCAACCACCTCGACGCGGAGTCGGTGGCCTGGCTGGAGCGCTATCTCAAGGAGTACGGCGGGACGGTGGTGGCGGTCACCCATGACCGGTACTTCCTCGACAACGTGGCCGGGTGGATCCTGGAGCTGGACCGGGGCGCGGGGATCCCCTGGGAGGGGAACTACAGCTCGTGGCTGGACCAGAAGCAGGCGCGCCTGGCCCGGGAAGAGAAGGGGGCGTCGGTCCGCCAGCGCACGCTGCAGCGGGAGCTGGAGTGGGTGCGGATGGCGCCCCGCGCGCGGCAGGCCAAGGGGAAGGCCCGCCTGGCGGCCTACGAGAAGCTCCTGGCCGAGGAGACCGAGCGCCTGCCCGAGAGCGTCGAGATCTACATCCCGCCCGGCCCCCGCCTGGGCAGCATGGTGGTGGAGGCCTCCGAGCTGGTCAAGGGGTACGGCGAGAACCTCCTCATCGAGGGGCTCTCGTTCTCTCTTCCGCCGGGCGGCATCGTGGGGATCATCGGGCCCAACGGAGCAGGGAAGACGACTCTCTTCCGGATGATCATGGGTCGGGAGGAGCCCGACGCGGGCACCCTGAAGGTCGGCGAGTCGGTGAAGCTCGGCTACGTCGATCAGGCCCGCGACGCCCTGCCCGCCGAGGCCACGGTCTGGGAGGCGATCTCCGAAGGGAGCGAGACCCTCGCCCTGGGCAAGCGCCAGGTCGGCTCGCGCGGCTACGTCTCGTCGTTCAACTTCCGCGGCTCGGATCAGCAGAAGAAGGTGAAGGATCTATCCGGAGGCGAGCGCAACCGGGTCCACCTGGCGCGGATGCTCAAGACGGGCGCCAACGTGCTGCTGCTGGACGAGCCGACCAACGACCTCGACGTGGACACCCTGCGAGCGCTGGAGGAGGCCCTGCTCGGCTTCGCCGGCTGCGCCGTGGTGATCAGCCACGATCGGTGGTTCCTGGATCGCATCGCCACGCACATCCTGGCGTTCGAGGGAGACAGCCAGGTCGTCTGGTTCGAGGGGAACTACCAGGACTACGTCGTGAACCTGCGCCAGCGCAAAGGACCCGATGCCGATCAGCCTCACAGGATCCGGTACCGCCGGCTGACGCACGGATAGGATCGGCGCCCCGGAGGGCGCCCGAGGGGGATCGAGGAGATGAGACGACACAGAGCCGCCGCCGTGATCAGCCTGGCCTTGCTCGCCGCGCCCTGGGGCGGGTGGGCCGCGCCCGCCAAGGGGAAGGACGCCAAGGACAAGGACGCCCCGAAATGGGACGTGGCCGCCCCGCCGGGGGCCTTCACCGAGGTGGCCATCGACACGCAGGAGACCACGTGGTCCAGCGTGGACGTCAGCCCCGACGGCCGCACCCTCGTGTTCGACATGCTGGGCGACCTCTACACCGTCCCCATCGAAGGGGGCGAGGCGCGATCCCTGACCACCGGCATCCCCTGGGACACCGAGCCCCGCTACAGCCCCGACGGCAGGAGGATCGCCTTCATCTCCGACCGCGCGGGCGGGGACAACATCTGGGTCATGGGCTCCGACGGCTCGTCGCCGCGCGCCGTGAGCGAGGAGAAGAAGACGCTGGTCCACAACCCCGCCTGGAGCCCCGACGGGGACTACATCGCGGCCAAGAAGGACTTCACCTCCACGCGCAGCATCGCCGCGGGGGAGATCTGGCTGTTCCATGCGGGAGGCGGCGCGGGGATGAACCTCATCGAGCGCCCCGACGGCCCGCGCGCCCAGAAGAACATCGCCGAGCCGGCCTTCTCCCGCGACGGCCGCTACGTCTTCTTCAGCCAGGACGTGACCCCGGGTAGGGTCTGGCAGTACAACAAGGACTCCACCGGCAACATCTTCTCCATCCGCCGGCTCGACCGGAAGACCGGCGAGGTGGACACCTTCGTCGGGGGCCCCGGCGGGGCCGTCCGCCCCACGCCCTCTCCCGACGGAAAGACCCTCGCCTTCATCCGGAGGACCCCCAACATGGTGTCGGCCCTCTACCTCAAGGACCTCCAGAGCGGAAGGGAGTGGCCGATCCACGACCGGCTCGATCGCGACCTGCAGGAGACCGACGGCAGCCACGGCAACGCCACGGCCTTCGGCTGGACTCCGGACAGCCGGTCGATCGTCTTCTGGGCGGGAGGGAGGTTCCACCGCGTCGACGCCGCGACCAGGCAGGTCTCCGTCATCCCGGTCCGCGTCAGGACCACGCGCCGGGTGAACGCCGCCTTGCGCTTCCCCGTGGCCGTCGCCCCCGATCCGTTCGACGTGCGCATGCTGCGCTGGGCCCAGATGTCCCCCGACGGATCGAAGGTGCTCTACGAAGCGATGGGGCGCCTGTGGCTGCGCGATGCCCGGGGCGGCGCGGCGAGGAGGCTGACCACGCAGGAGGATCACTTCGAGTTCCACCCGTCGTTCAGCCCGGACGGGCGCCATGTGGCCTACGTCTCGTGGGACGACGACGCCCTGGGAAGGGTGAAGGTGGCCCCGGTCACGGGCGGGACCGGCAAGGACGTCACTCCGTCGCCCGGACTGTACGTCGAGCCGCGCTTCTCCCCTGACGGCCGCACCCTCGTCTACCGCAAGGTCGCCGGCGGCTACCTGACGTCGAGCGAGGGCTCCCTGGAGCCGGGCCTGTACGTGGTCGCCGCCGCGGGCGGAGCACCGCGGCGCGTGGCGCGCTCGGGACGGGACGCCCACTTCGGACCGGCCGCCGACAGGGTCTTCTTCTCCGACAACGTGGAGGAGACCCAGCTCGTCCTCAAGTCGGTCACCCTCGACGGGCTGGATGAGCGCACGCACCTCAAGGGGGAAAACGCCACCGAGCTCCGCCTCTCGCCGGACGGCCGCTGGGTGGCCTTCGCCGAGAACCACAACGCCTTCGTGGCTCCCTTCACCCTCACCGGCAAGACCGTGGCCATCGCCGGGGACGCCAAGGCCTACCCCGTCCGCCAGGTGAGCCGGCGCAGCGGAGAGTTTCTGCACTGGTCGGCCGACTCAGGCAAGCTCCACTGGTCGCACGGAGCCACGCTCTACACCCGCGAGCTCAAGGACGCCTTCTCCTTCCTGGAAGGGGCTCCCGCCGAGCTCCCCGAGCCGGTGGAGGCCGGAATGGACCTCGCCTTCAAGGCCCCAGCCGACAGGCCCTCCGGGCGCATCGCTCTGACCGGCGGCCGCGTGGTCACCATGCGGGACGCCGGCCGCACCCGCGAGATCATCGAGAACGGAGTCGTGGTGGTGAACGGCGGACGGATCGAGGCGGTCGGCCACGCTTCGCAGGTGCGCCCCCCCGCCGACGCCCGGGTGTTCGACGTGTCCGGCATGACCGTCCTGCCCGGCCTGGTGGACGTCCACGCCCACGGGGCCGAGGGGATCGAGGAGGTCATCCCCCGCCAGAACTGGGAGCAGTACTCCAACCTGTCGTTCGGCGTGACCACCGTCCACGACCCGTCCAACGACACCTCCACCATCTTCGCCGCCTCGCAGATGCAGAGGACGGGGCGGATCCTGGCACCCCGCACGTGGTCCACGGGAACCATCCTCTACGGGGCCTCGGGTCCCGGCTACGCCGCGTCGATCGAGTCTCTCGATGATGCCCTGTTCCACGTCCGGCGGCTCAAGGACGTCGGGGCGGTGAGCGTGAAGTCCTACCAGCAGCCGCGGCGCGACCAGAAGCAGCAGGTCATCGAGGCCGGCCGGCAGCTCGGCGTCATGGTGGTCCCGGAAGGAGGCGCCAAGTTCCAGCACAACATGCAGATGATCGTGGATGGGCACACGGGCATCGAGCACGCGCTGCCGCTGGCCGAGCTCTACGACGACGTCGTCCAGCTCTGGTCCCGCAGCGGAACCGGCTACACGCCGACGCTGGGCGTGGCCTACGGCGGGCTGTCCGGCGAGACCTACTGGTACGATCGGACCAACGTCTGGGAGAACGCCCGGCTCATGCGCTTCGTCCCCCATTTCGCGGTGGACCCGGCGTCCATCCGGCGCACCAAGGCTCCGGACCTGCACTACAACCACGTCAACGTGGCGCGCTTCGCCAAGAGGCTGCGCGACCGCGGGGTGTCGGTCCAGATCGGCGCGCACGGGCAGCGCGAGGGCCTGGCCTCGCACTGGGAGCTCTGGATGCTGGTCCAGGGAGGCTTCACCCCCTGGGAGGCGCTGCGGGCCGGCTCCATCGACGGCGCGCGCTACATCGGCATGGACAAGGACATCGGCTCGCTGGAAGCGGGCAAGCTGGCCGATCTCTTCGTCGTGGAGGGGGATCCGCTGAGCGACATCCGCCTCTCGGAGAACGTGGCCTACACCATGCTCAACGGGAGGCTGTACGACGCGGCGACCATGGATCAGGTCGCTCCGGTGTCGGTGAAGCGACGCCCCTTCTTCTGGGAGAAGGAAGGCGGCGACACCGTTCACCCGGCTGCCCTGGAGTCGATGGAGCGGATGCGGGAGAGGTTCGGCTGGCGGCATTGAGAGGCAGGCGCAGGATCGGGAGGGTGGCCCTGGCGGCGGCCGCCGGCACCCTGGCGGTGTGCGCGGGCATCGGCGCGTGGATGGTCTTCGCCCCGCGCAGCGTTCCGCCGGGCCAGCCCCCCTTGACGCGGCTGGAGAAGGGCGCGCTGCCCCTGCTGCTCGACGCGTTCAATGCGCCCGGGCAGGATGCGCGCCTGCTGGTCATGCTCTCCCCGACGTGACCGGTCTGCGTGCGGGGGGCCTCCGCGCTGGACGAGCTGCTGGATGCGTTCCCCCGCGCCAGGATCCGCGCGCACGTCGTCTGGGAGCCCGTGCTGGCCACAGACTTCGCTCCCCCCATGAGCAGCGTCCTGAAGCTGGTCGACGACCCGCGCGCCGTCCAGTACTGGGATCCCGATCGCATCGTCTCGGAGGACATCGTCCGCGCGGTCAGCGAGCACCCTCAGCGGTACGGGTTCGACGAGCCGCTGCCTCCCGGCTTCGTGGTCTGGGACGTCGTGGCACTCTTCGACGGCGCCGCGCGCTGGGAGCACGACCTGCCCGCTCCCCTGCGCTACGGTGGCCCGGTCGTGGACGTCATCGAAGAGACACGCAGCGCGATGCAGCGCGCGCTGGAGCGGCGGTGAGGCCTCGATGAGCCGCATCGTCCTGGCGGCGTCCCTCCTGCTCGCGCTGGCCGCCGGCCCCCAGGGGGTCCATGAACGGGCCGCGGCGCGGGAGAACCGGTCCGCGGATCCGTCGGGACTCCTCCATGCCACGTTCTCCATCTGCGCCATCGACGCGGCGACCGGCGAGAGCGGCGTGGCGGTCACCACCCGCGTGCCGTTCGTGGGGCGGGCGGTCCCCTGGGTCCGCGCGGGAGTGGGAGCGGCGGCGACGCAGGCCTGGACGGTGGTGGAGTACGGGCGACAGGCGCTCGACCTGATGGAGCGGGAGGTGGCGCCCCAGGAGGTCATCGAGCGTCTCCTGGCGGACGATCGGGGGCGTGAGCGGCGCCAGCTCGGGCTGATCGACATGCAGGGACGGACCGCCGCGTTCACCGGCAAGGAGACCAACGGATGGGCCGGAAGCCGTCAGGGCCAGGGGTACACCGTCCAGGGGAACATCCTGGTGGGGCGGGAGGTGGTGGACGCGGTGGCCGGCCGCTTCGAGTCCACCGCCGGATCGGGGATGCCGCTCGCCGAGCGGCTCGTCCTGGCGCTGGAGGCGGGGCAGAGGGCCGGCGGCGACAAGAGGCTGGGGAACCTCCAGTCGGCGGCGCTGCGGGTGGCCGATCCGCGCGACCCGGGACGCGCCGGGGATCACATCAGCGTCTCCATCGACGTGGGCGAGCACCCGGAGCCGGTCGGAGAGCTGAAGCGCGTCTACTACGCCACGTCGCGCCGGCTGGGGCACCGGTCCTTCTCCGCCGTGGAGGGTCCGGACGTGGTGGAGCTGAAGCGGCTCCTGCACGCCGCGGGCTACTGGAGGAAGGGCCAGCCGCCGATCCCCGAGCCTCCCAGGCTCGATTTCGACCGCTCGCTGCTGCGCAGCGATCCCACCCGGCTCGGGGCGCTCTTCGACGAGCACAACGCCAGGCTGCGGGACTTCATGGCGGCATGGGGCGTCTTCGATCAGGAGGCGATCGAAGCGGTGGATGCCTTCCGCAAGGATCACGCCCTGGCGCACGAGGGGAACCCCCGCGGGCTGGTGGACGCCGCCCTGATCGAGGCCCTTCGCAGGGCGGCGCCCCGGCCCGCGCGCGGCCGGGGCGCCGGCCGCCGCCTGTATACTGGGCGCTGACCCGGCTCCGCCGCGAGCCCGGCGGAGACCCGCTCGATGCCCACCGACCAGCGCCGGCTCGACCTGTATGTCAGGCTGGAATCGCTCGGCGCCGCGCTCAAGCCGATGCGCGACACCGGAGCGGCGATGCGCTACACGCTGCGCGCCGCCCGGGAGTTCTTCCGGGCCGACGCCGGCTGCGCCGCGTGGCTGCCCCACGGCGAGCCGGCGGCGCGCGTGACCTTCTCCCTCCCCGCGGGCGCGCCATGGGATGAAGCGCTGCTGGCGGCGTTCATCCGCGAGACCCATCCCCGTGTCCCCGGCGGCTTCCTGCTGGCTCCGGTGCGGCGCCGGGGGCGCTCCTGGGGCGCGCTGGCCCTGTCCCGAAGCGCTCCCTTCCAGAAGGGGGACGGCCGGGCGCTGTGCAAGCTGGCCGTGGCGCTCACAGAGGCCATCGAGCGGATCGACCGTGAACGGATCATCGACGTCCGGTCCCGCATCGATCGCAAGATCATGGAGGAGCTGCGTCCCAAGGACCTCCTCTACCAGATCCTCCACGGGCTGCGCTCTCTCACCCGCTACGACCACTCCTCGGCGCTGCTCATCCTGGACGCGGCCGAGCCGGCGCTGCGGCTGGAGGCGGAGCAGATCGCCTGGCACAAGGGCAAGAGCGCGCGCATCGGAGCCAGGGTGGCCCTCTCACCCGAGGGGCTGGCTCTCCTGGCGCGCGGGGAGATCTTCGGCTTCGACCGGGTCGAGGGACGCTGGCGGGCCTGGCTGGGAGCGGAGCCGGAGGCGTTGTCGCCGCTGCTGGACGGCCCGGCCGGAGCCGTGGAACCCGGCGCTCCCGCCGGGGCGGTGCTGCTGGCGGCGCTGGTGGCCCGCGGGACGGCCATCGGGGCGCTGCGGATCGCCTCCCGGCATCCCCGCAGCTTCGGCCCCTACGAGGCGGAGCTCCTCGACGGGTTCCGCTCCGAGGCCGCCATCGCCATCCACAACGTGCACCGCTCCCTCTCGCTCCAGGAAAGGATTTTGGAGGCGGAGCGCAAGCACGCCATGGCCGATCTGGCCCGGGGCGTCTCCCACGACGTGAACAACGCCCTGGGGTCGGCGCTCCCCCTCGTGCAGCAGATGCTCTCCGACCTGAAGGAGGGCCGGCTGGACGCGGCCGAGCTCGTCCAGGACCTGGCGCAGGTGCAGGAGTCGCTGCAGCTCTGCCGGAGGATCTTCGGGGGGATGCTGGCCTTCGCCCGCCACGCGGGCCAGGGCCCCTCGGGGATCGACCTGGCCCGCGCGGTGCGCGGGACGCTGGCCATCCTCCAGGACGGCCTGGACCGCCGCGGCGTGCGCGTGGTGCTCGAAGTGCCCGAGGGGCTCCCGGCCCTGGCGGGCGGCCAGAGCGACATCGAGCGCATCCTGTTCAACCTGATCAACAACGCCCGCGAGGCGATGCCGTCGGGAGGAAGGCTGTCCGTGCGAGCCCGCTCCCACGGCTCCGGCGTGGAGATCGTGGTTGAGGACACGGGCCACGGCATCCCGCCGGCCGACCTCCCGCGCATCCAGGAGCCGTTCTTCACCACCAAGGCGGAGGGGAGCGGCCTGGGTCTCTCCATCTGCCGCTCGCTGGTCTGGCAGATGAACGGCGACATGGCCATCGAGAGCGAGGTGGGCCGGGGGACCCGCGTGCGGCTGCTCATCCCCCGCGCGAGGCCGGGCCGGTCCGCCGAGGAGGGCGCGTGAAGGCGAGGATCCTGGTCGTCGACGACCAGCCGGGAATGCTGCGGGCGGTGCAGCGCGTGCTGGGGCCGCGGCACAGCGTGGCCTCGTTCACCTCGGCCAGGGAGGCGCTCGCCTCCGCGACCCGCCTGGAGCCGGACCTGGCCATCCTCGACATCCGGCTCCCGGACATCGACGGATTCGAGCTGCTGGGGCGCCTCAAGCGGACCGTCCCGGGCCTGGACGCCATCCTCATGACCGGCAGCATGACCGACGTGGATCAGAAGGTCATCCGATCGATCCGCGAGAACGCCTTCTACTTCATCCAGAAGCCGTTCGACTCCGAGCTGCTGCGCACCCTGGTCGAGCGCTGCCTCGAGCAGCGCGCGCTGCGCGAGCAGAACCGCGCCCACATCAGGCGGCTGCAGGACGAGCTGTCGGAGGCCAGGGCCTTCCAACAGAGCCTCCTCCCGCCGGCCGAGGCCACCGTGGCCGGGGTGGCGCTGTCCTGCCGGCTGAGGCCCTGCACCGAGCTGGCCGGCGATCTCTACGACTACGCCCTCTGCGGCGGCGGGCGGGCGGCCATGATGGTGGCCGACGTGTCGGGCCACGGCGGGTCGGCGGCGATGCTGACGGGGCTGGTGAAGTCTTCCTTCCATGGCGCCATTGGCGGCGGCCAGGCCCCCGAGGCGGTGGCGGCGGCGATCGCCTCGGCCCTGGGACCGTTCGGCCCCGGCCGATTCGTCACCCTGATCTGCCTTTGCGTGGACGCCGCGGCCGGCCGGATCGACTACGTCAACGCCGGGCACCCTCCGGGGATCCTGTGGGGAGACTCGCGCCCCGCCGTGGAGCTGCCGCCCACGGGCCCCATCGTGTCGCCCGCGCTCGACGGTGCGTCCTGGGTCCGGCGCAGCGTCCCGGCGGGCCCGGGGGATCGGTGGCTCCTGTACACCGACGGCCTCACCGAGGCTTCCACCGATCACGCCTTTTTCGGCGACCAGCGGCTGCGGGACGTCGTTCGCCGGCACCCTCAGGGAGGCGCCCCGCTCCTCGAAGGGCTGCTGGCCGCCGAGACGGAGTTCCGCGCCGGGAGACCGCCGGCCGACGACCTCACGCTGCTGGCGGCCGTCCTGACCGGCTGATTCCCGGCCCGTCTCCGCGGCCGGGGCGGGCCACCTCGCATGGACGGCTTGGATCCGGAGGGAAGCGCGATGAGCCTCGAGGGCGGGCACCCGGCACAAGAGACGGATCGCCGCCCGGGCAGCGCTCGCCGCGGCCGCACCGCCGGCCGCCTGCTGGCCGCGGCCGAGGCCGCCGCCGTGGCCGCTCTGTTCGCCGCGGACGCCGCGCGGATGGTCCCCTTCAGCAAGACCCCGTTCCTCCTCCTGCTCGGGTGGGCCTCGCTGCGGCTGCGCGGCCTGCGCTGGCGCGACGTGGGGCTGCATCGCCCGGCCGACATGCGGCGCGCGCTCGCGCTGGGGTGTCTGGCCGGGTCCTGCATGTCGCTGATCGAGCTGACCGTCACCCACCCGCTGGCCACGTGGTGGGCGGGACAGCCGCCCGACCTCAGCGACCTGCTGGTCATCGAGGGAAACCTGGCGGTGCTGGGGCTCGCGCTGCTGCTCGCGTGGGTGGTGGCAGCCCTGGGAGAAGAGGCTGTCTACCGCGGCTTCCTGATGAGCCGCGCCGCCGGGCTGCTGGGCGGCTCGAGGGCGGCCTGGTGGACGAGCCTGGCCGCCGTCGGCCTGCTGTTCGGCGCCGGTCACATCGACCAGGGGATCACCGGGATGATGGAGAACACCTGGAACGGATGGCTGCTGGGGGGGCTCTACCTGGCCTGCGGCCGGCGGCTGGCCGTCCCGATCATCGCCCACGGGGTGCAGGACACGCTCGACCTGGTCCTCATCTACCTGGGCCTCTACCCCGGGCTCTGATCGACCTCGGCCTGCTTGAGCGCGTGGATCGCCTCTCCCAGCCGGGAGAGGAAGCGGGTCCTGTCGGAAGCGGCATACGCGGCAGGCCCCCCGGTGACGACGCCCGCTTGGCGGAGATTCTCCAGCAGATCCCGGTGCGCCAGCATGTCGCCGATCGACTCGGGCGTGAAGACCTGCCCGTACGGAGCGATCACGCGGGCTCCCTTGTCCAGGCAGCGCCTGGCCAGCGGCACGTCGGCGGTGATCACGATGTCGCCGGGGCCCGCCTGATCCGCGATCCAGTCGTCGGCGGCGTCGAGGCCGCGGGCCACCTGGACTCGCTGGATCCGCCCGCGCCGGGGGACCCGCAGCGGCCCGTGGGTCACCATGACGACGTCGAGGTCGTGACGGATCGCCAGCCGGTAGATCTCCTCCTTCACCGGACAGGCGTCGGCGTCCACGAGGATGCGCACCATGCGCTGATTGTATACGGCCGGCGCCGCCGCCTGAGGGAGGGCGTGGCGGCACGTGGCGCGCCTGCCCCGGGGGAGGTCCCGGCGGGGCCGCCGGTCACCGATCCCGGCCCGGGGCCATGCGCCGCAGCTCGGTGAACCAGCCGCTCACCACGCGCAGTGTCCTGCCGGTGGAGCCCGCGCGGCGGATCATGACGAAGGAGCGGCCGTCGGACGTGACGTCGTAGTTGCGCACCCGCTCCCAGACGAACTGGGCGTTCTCCACGACCGGCTCGGGGGTGGAGGCGGTGAAGCGGGGCTGGGTGGCGATGACCGCCCGCATCAGGCGGATCCCCTCCGCGTAGAACAGCTCGCGGCCGTCGCGCGACCAGACCGCCCCGGTCCCGCCGCCGGTGGAGACGCGGTACTTGGCGCCGGAGCCCTGAAACGGTCTCACGTACACCTCGGCCCGCCCTGTCTCGTTGGACGTGTAGGCCACCCACCGGCCGTCGGGAGAGAAGTCCGGGTGATCCTCGTCGTGCTCCGTGGCCAGGAAGGCCCTGGCCTGCCCGGTCTTCATATCGATCACGTCGATGTCGTTGCGCTCCCTGCGGTCGTCGTGCGACACCGCAAGGTACCGCCCGTCGGGCGTCATCGACCCGGGGACGGCGGGGTAGTCCATGACGGCCAGGCTCCTCGGCGCGCCGCCCCCATCGGAGGGAAGGGCGAAGAGCTGCCGCACCCGGTCCTGCGACCGCTGGATGGAGAAGGCGATCTCCGCGCCGTCGCCCACCCACAGGGCGTTGTGATGGTCCCCGTCCATGGTCAGCCTGGTGAGCGCCTTGCGCTCCAGATCGAGCAGCCAGAGATGGCAGTCCGGCTGCTCGGCGCGACGCAGCAGCAGCGTCCGGCCGTCGGGGGAGACGCGGGGCTGGGTCCAGCTCGCCAGCTCCTCCACCAGTGGGGTGACCAGCCCGCTGCGGTCCACCCGGACCACCGAGAAGTCCTCGCCGAACTGACCGCCCGTGGAGTAGAGCAAGGTCCCCTCGGCCGAGATCTCGAAGGCGGGGATGGAGTCGGCCGGGCTGTAGATGTCCCGCACCACGTCCACGGGCGGTCCGGTCGCGGCCATGGCGCCCAGGTCGAAGGGGACGGCCCGCACCACGGCGGTGGCGCCGTCCACGTACACGAGGTGCCCGGTGGGCACGTACCTGGCGCGGACCGTCTTGGGCAGGACCACCTTGGGCTCTCCCCCCGCCAGCGGCACCACCGCGGTGTCCACGTCCCGCAGGCCCCGGTACACGGACAACAGGACGTGCCGGCCGCCGGGGAGGATCTGGGGGTAGCGGTGCTCCAGCTCCCCCCCCGCGCGCGCCACCTCTGTGAGCCACGAGGCGGTCCCGCCGGAGGCCGGCACCTTCATGAGCCCGCTCTTCTCGCCGCTGCCGGCGGGATGGTGCTGGAAGACGATGGTGCCGTCCTCGCCCCAGGATCCGGTCGCGTAGCCGTCCGCCGCGGCCAGGCAGCGCCTGACTCCGCCTTCCAGCGGCACGACGCAGAGCCGCTTGCCCGAGAAGAACCCCAAAGTCCGGCCGTCGGGCGAGAAGAAGGGGTTGAAACCGGCCTCGGTCCCCTGGATCAGCTGGACGTCGTAGCTGTCGAGCCGGCGGCGCAGCAGCCCCGGGGCGCCCGGGGTCACGTCGTAGGAGACGATGCTCGAGCCGTCGGGGGAGATGGCCACGTTGCTCGAGGAGACCACCGAGATCCCCTGGATCTCCACGCGCCGCACCGGCTCGCCGGGAGGCGCGGAAGGGCCGCCGGCCCCGGACATCGCCATCCAGAGTCCCGCCGTCACCGCGGCGGCCAGGCCCCAGGGCGCCACGTTCAGCAGGAGAGAGCGCCGGGCCGCGGAGGCGCCCCGGGTCTCGTGGACGCCGCCCGGCGGCCCGCCGGCGCCATGCAGCAGGTCCTCCAGCTCCACCCGCGCGTCGCCGATCGCCTGGAGCCTGCGGCGGGGATCCTTCACCAGGCAGCGCTCCAGCAGAGCGCGCAGCCGCGGGGGGGTGCCGGGCGCCAGCGCGCCAAAATCGGGCTCGTCGCGGATGACCGAGGCCAGCGTCTCGGACACCGTCTCGGCGGCGAAGAGCCTCCTGCCCGTCAGGCATTCGTACAGCACCACCCCGAAGGACCAGATGTCGCTCCTCCGGTCGGCGGGGCGCCCCTTGGCCTGCTCGGGGCTCATGTAGGCCGCCGTCCCCAGGATGATGCCGGCCTGCGTCCTGTCGGAGGTGACCGTGGGGAGCGCCGTGACGGGGCCGGCCCCTGGAGCGGAGGCGGACGTCTCGCCTGCCAGCGCCTTGCCCAGGCCGAAGTCGAGGACCTTCACGGCGCCGCCGGCGGTCAGCTTCACGTTGGCGGGCTTGAGATCCCGGTGGATGACGCCCCGCTCGTGGGCGGCCTCGAGCGCTTCGGACATCTGCAGCGCGATGAGGAGGATCTCCTCGAGAGGGATGCGGCCTCCGGCCATCCTCTCCCCCAGGGTGGGCCCCTCCACCAGCTCCATGACCAGCGCCCGGACCCCGCCGATCTCCTCCAGTCCGTACAGCGTGGCGACGTGGGGATGGTTCAGGCCGGCCGAGAGCTTGGCTTCCCTCTCGAACCGGGCCAGCCGGTCGGGGTCGGCGGCCACGGCGTCCGGGAGCGTCTTGAGGGCCACATCGCGCTGCAGGCGGGGATCCCGGGCGCGATAGACCTCCCCCATCCCGCCGCTTCCCAGGGCGGACAGGACCTCGTAGGGACCGATGCGGGAGCCGGGCGCCAGCGGCATCGGCGCGCAGGATACCAGACCGCGTCCCGGGGAGCCTCCGGCCCGCGTGGTAAACTGTGCGTTTCATGGACCCTCGAACCATCGCCTCCGTCCTCTCGGAAATCGCCGAGACGGCCTCCGAGACGCTCGAGCTCCAGCAGGTGTTCGGGCGGGTGGCCAACTCCATCCGCGCGGTCATCCCGCTGGACAACCTGGGGGTGGTGCGCATCATCAACGGCGACTCGGCCGTGCTGCACGCCGCGACGGTCCCCTGCGACGAGCACGACCCCACCTGCACCGATCCCACGCCGCTGTCGGCCTGGTCTCCCAGGCTCCGCCCGAGACCGGAGCCGATCCCGCGCATCGACGACGCCGCCAGGGAGCTGGATCCCTCCTACCGGATCGACGCGGGGATCCTGGGCGCCGGTGTCCGCTCGGCGCTGTGGGCCCCCTTCCACAGCGACGGGGTGTTCACCGGCGGCGTGTGGGCGAGCTCCTTCCGGCCCAACGCCTTCGATGACGAGCACCAGGCGGTGCTGCGCCCCATCGCCGCGCTGCTCGGCTCGGCGGTGGAGCACTGGCGCATCTGGGACCAGCAGCGGCGCCGCCACGAGCGGCTCGACAGGCTGGAGTCGCTGCTGGCCACCCTGGCCGAGTCGCTCGACGTGCGGCAGGTCTTCCAGAGGATCTCCCGGACCGTGCAGCCGGTCCTGCCCCACGATCTGCTGGTGCTCACCGAGCTGGAGACGAAGACGGCCACCATCCAGGTGACGGCCTACTCCGGCTCCGCCGACATCCCGGTCCCCTCGGGACCGATACGGCTCAGCCCCGAAGAGCTGGACCGGCGCGAGATCGACTTCGAGATCGCCCACGACATCCCGGCGGAGGTGAAGCCGGTCTCGGCCAAGGACCGCATCCTGCTGGCCAGCGGGATGCGTTCGTGGCTGCGGGTGCCGGTGAGGCTCTTCGGCGAGATCCGGGGAGGACTCGGGTTCTTCCACCGGGAGCCGGGGCGCTACGGCATCGACGACGTCGAGGTGGCGAGGCGCCTGGCCGACCGGCTGGCTTTGGGGCTGTCGCACCATCGCCTGGCGGAGGAGGCCAGGGTCGCGGCCGAGGCGCGCGAGCGGGCCGAGCGGCTGGAAGCCACCGTGCAGACGCTGACCCGGGAGATGGAAGAGAGGCTCCAGACCCGCATCGTGGGTGTGTCGCGGAGCTGGAAGGACGTCATCTCGCACGTGGGGAAGGTGGCCTCCTCCGAGACCACGGTGCTGGTGACCGGGGAATCGGGGACCGGCAAGGAGGTGGTCTCGCGCCTGATCCACCAGGGCTCTGCGCGCGCCGGCAGGCCGTTCGTGGCCATCAACTGCGCCGCTCTCCCCGAGCAGCTCTTGGAGTCGGAGCTGTTCGGCCACGAGAAAGGGGCGTTCACCGGGGCGCTCTCGGCCAAGGCCGGGCGGCTGGAGCAGGCGGCCGGCGGGACGCTCTTCCTCGACGAGATCGGGGAGATGAGCCCCCTGGTGCAGGCCAAGCTCCTGCGGGTGCTCCAGGAAAAGGAGTTCCAGAGGCTGGGAGGCGCGCGGACGCTCAAGGCCGACGTCCGGGTGATCGCCGCCACCAACCGCGACCTGGAGGCGGCCATCTCCCGCGGCCAGTTCCGCGAGGACCTCTATTACCGGCTCAACGTCTTCCGCATCCCGCTGCCCCCGCTGCGCGAGAGGCGTGAGGACATCCTGCCGATGGCCGAGTCCTTCCTCCAGGATCTGGGGCGCACCATGGGACGTCCGGCGGCCGGGATCTCACGCGACGCCCGGGAGTTCCTGATGGGGCACGCCTGGCCCGGAAACGCGCGCGAGCTGCGCAACGCCATCGAGCGGGCCATCCTGCTCTGCGACGGCGGCCTCATCACCCGCGAGCACCTCCCCGCCGCTCCGGGCCGGCCGGCCCCGGCCGGGGGCGCCGCCGCTCAGGCCGGCAACGGCTCGCCCGACCCGGCGGCCCCCCTCCCTCCAGGCGGCGTCGATCTGGAGAGCGTCGATCGTCAGTTCGTGGAGCGGGCGCTGCGCGAGGCCAAGGGGAACAAGTCCAAGGCCGCGCGGCTGCTCGGCCTCACCCGCGCGCAGCTCTACTCGCGGATCGAGAAGTACGGCCTCGGATAACCGGGTTTCCTGAAGCTTCTTCGCCAACCTGTCGGATTCTCTACACCCCGCGCCGCGCCCCGGCCGCAGCTCCGGACTCCGCAAGCGGGCCGGCAAGGCCAGCGGCGCCGCGGGTTTGCAGGGCGCCGATCCGCGCCGGGCCGGCCTGGCACGCGGATTGACATGAGGGACCGATCAAGAAGGGAGACGATCATGAGTCAGCGCAGCGTGGAGAGAGTGGTCGGCAGGCTGGTGACCGACGAGTCGTTCCGCCGGCGGTTCGCCAGGGATCCCGCCGCGGCGCTGGGCGAGATGGCCGCGGAGGGGGCCGACCTGAACCCCTGCGAGCGCCAGGCGCTGCTGCGGCTCGATCCCCGGGCCCTGGCCGACTTCGCCGATCGCCTCGACCCCCGCATCCAGAAGACCGACCTGACGGAAGGCTGCCCGTGAGGCGCCGGGCCGCGGCGCCACGGATCCTGGCGTCCGTCGTGGCGGCCGCCGCGGCCGCCTCAGCCGCGGGAGGCTCGCTGGCCGAGGACCGCGATCTGTCGCTGCGCGACGCCATCGTGCTGGCCCTGCGCAACAGCGACGACATCGACATCCAGCGCGAGGCGGTGGCGGCCGCGGAGGCGGCGGTGATGGGAGCTCGCGGCGCCTACGATCCTTTGCTCGAGCTCCAAGGAGGATGGAGGCGCGCCACCGAGCCGGTGAACTCCCCCTTCTCCGGGGCGCCGGCCGGCCAGCCGGCCCCCACCATCGAGATCGCCGATGCGGCCGCCTCGGTCCGCCAGCTCCTGCCCACTGGCGGGGAAGTGTCCCTCCGGGCGGCCGCGTCGCGCGAGACGACCGACAGCGAGTTCGCGCTGCTGTCTCCCTCCTACGCCACCAGGGTGGGGGTGGAGCTGCGCCAGCCGCTGCTGCGGAACCGGGGGCTGGACGAGGCGCGGGTCACGATCCGCATCGCGGCGTCGGACCGCTCCCGCGAGGGAGCCGGGCTGCGGCAGGTGCTCCAGGACGCGGTGGCCGATGTGGAACGGGCCTACTGGGACCTGGCGGCGGCCCGCCGGGCGGTCACCGTCCAGGAAGAGGCCGTGCGCCTGGCCGAGGAGCAGCTCGCCGAGACCTCCGTCCGGATCGAGAACGGCGTCTCGCCCGAAACCGAGATCGCCCAGCCCCGCGCCGAGCTGGAGCGCAGGCGGGGTGAGCTGATCGCGGCGCGCGAGACGGTGTCGCGCGCGCAGAACCGCCTGAAGCTGCGCATCCTGGACGACCGGGACGAAGAGCTCTGGACCGAGGGTCTGGTCCCCAGCGAGGAGATGACGGCGGAGCTGCAGGCGGTGGACGTCGCCGAGTCGCTGCGCCGGGCCCTGGCCGAACGCCCCGAGCTGGCGGCCGCCGAGGCGGCCATCGAGCGCCGCCGGGCCGAGGCCTCCTTCGCCCGGGAGGGAATCCGCCCCGCCCTCGACGCCGTTGTCTCCTATGACAGGCTGGGCTTCGCCGGCTCGCGCAACACCGGGGGCGACGAGGTCCCGGGCCTGCCCGTGGTGGTCCCCGAGGGGCTGGAGGGGGGGCTCGGCCGGTCGTACGAGACGCTCGGCGAAGGGGAGTTCGACGATGCCAGGGCCTCTCTCGTGTTCGGCTTCCCCATCGGAAACCGGGCCGCGCGCGCGGCGGCCCTGGGCGCTCGCAGCGCCCAGCGCCAGGCGGAGGCCGACCTGGCCCGTCTGCGCAAGGCGGTGAGGGCCGAGGTGCTGGACGCCGCCGCCGCCATCGACACGGCGGGACAGAGGATCCAGGCGGCGCGGGCCGCCCGCGAGGCGGCCGAGGTGCAGCTCTCCTCGGAGCGCGATCGCTACGCCGCCGGACTGTCCACCAATTTCCTCGTGCTCACCCGCCAGAACGACCTTTCCCGGGCCCGGCTCGACGAGATCGCGGCGCTGACCGACTACCGGACGGCGCGCGCGGAGATGGCCCGGTCCACCGGGTCGCTCCTGGCGGAGCGGGGGGTGGACATCGAGATGGAGGCAGGGCAGGACGAACGGATGGACGACGACGCACCGGCGGAAGGATCGACCCGGCCTGGAGGACGTGAGCGATGAAGAAGCGGATGTTCCTGATGCTGGCGGCCACGGCGATCGTCCTGGCGGCCATCGGATCGCTGAAGTACCGGCAGATCCAGGCGGCCATGGCCCAGGGGGCGGCCTACCAGCCTCCCCCCGAGGCGGTCACCACCATCGTGGCCGGGCGTGAGCGGTGGCAAGGGGCCTGGGAGGCGATCGGCACGGCCACCGCCGTGCAAGGGGTGATGGTGGGAGCCGATCTCCCGGGGGTGGTGGAGTCGATCGCCTTCGACTCCGGCCGGCCGGTGCGCGAAGGACAGGTCCTGGTGCGCCTGGACACCAGCCAGGAGCAGGCGCAGCTCGCCTCGGCGCAGGCCCGCAGCGAGCTGGCCCTGGCCAACCTGGAGCGGCTGCGCGGGCTGCGCAGCAAGGGGGTGGTGTCGCAGGCCGAGCTGGACGCGGCCTCGGCCGAGGCCAAGCAGGCCGAGGCCAGCGTGGCCGAGAGCCGCGCGGCGATCTCCCGCAAGACGATCCGCGCGCCGTTCTCCGGTCTCGTGGGGATCCGCCAGGTCAACCTGGGGCAGTACATGAACAGCGGCGATCCGGTCGCCCCCCTCCAGTCGCTGGATCCGATCCACGTGGACTTCTCGGTGCCCCAGCAGCAGGTCGGCCGTCTCAGAGCCGGCGGAGAGGTCGAGGTGACGCTGGAGGGCGGGGCCGGGCTGCGCTCCGCGGGGACCATCACCGCCGTGGACTCCATCGTGGACGAGGCGACACGCAACGTCCAGCTCCGGGCGACGCTCCCCAACCCCGGCGGGGCCCTGCGCCCCGGGATGTTCGTGGAGGTCAGGGCCCGGCTCGACGAAGGGCAGAGCGTGGTGGCGCTGCCGGCCAGCGCGGTGCAGTACGCGCCTTACGGCGACTCGGTCTTCATCGTGGAGGAGATGCGGCGCCCCGATGGGTCCTCGTACCTGGGAGTGCGGCAGCAGTTCGTCAAGCTGGGGAGCGGCCGCGGCGACCAGGTGGCGGTCCTGGAGGGGATCGAGGAGGGCCAGCAGGTGGTGACCTCGGGGGCCTTCAAGCTGCGCAACGGCGCCCAGGTGCAGATCGCCAACGACGTCCTGCCGGGCAACGATCCGGCGCCGCGTCCCGAGGACAAGTGATGGCCTTCACCGACATCTTCATCCGCCGGCCTGTCCTGGCGACCGTGGTCAACCTGATCATCCTGATCGCCGGCCTGCAGTCCATCGGCTCCCTCAGCGTGAGGCAGTACCCGCGCAGCGACATCGCCGTGATCCGCGTCTCCACCGCCTACGTGGGGGCCAACGCGGATCTGGTGCGCGGGTTCATCACCACGCCGCTGGAGCGGGTCATCGCCAGCGCGGACGGCATCGACTACATCGAGTCGTCCAGCGCCCAGGGCCTGAGCACCATCACCATCCATCTGAAGCTCAACCACGACACCAACGCGGCGCTCACGCAGATCCAGGCCAAGGTGGCCCAGGTGCGCAACGACCTCCCGCCGGAGGCCGAGGCCCCGGTGATCGAGATGGAGACGGCGGACAACCAGTTCGCCGCGATGTACATCGGCTTCTCCTCGGCCGATCTCGACCAGAACCAGATCACCGACTACCTGACCCGCGTGGTGCAGCCGCGCCTCAGCGCGGTGAGCGGCGTGCAGCGGGCCGACATCCTGGGGGATCGCACCTTCGCCATGCGGGTGTGGCTCGACCCGGACCGGATGGCCTCCCTGGGGATCTCCCCCTCCGACGTGCGCGACGCCCTGGCCGAGAACAACTACCTCTCGGCGCTGGGCAGGACCAAGGGGTCCATGGTGTCGGTGAACCTGGTGGCCAACACCGACCTGCGCACCCCCGAGGAGTTCCGCCAGCTCGTGGTGAAGGAGAACGGCGGCACCGTGGTGCGGCTCGGCGAGATCGCCGACGTGGTGCTGGGGGCCGAGAACTACGACGAGGACGTCCGCTTCAACGGGCAGACCGCCACCTTCATGGGGGTGTGGGTCCTGCCCACGGCCAACTCGCTGGACGTGATCAACCGGGTGCGCGAGGAGATGCCGGGCATCGCCGCGCAGCTCCCGGCGGGGATGTCCACGGCCGTCGCCTACGACTCCACCGTGTACATCCGCAACGCACTGCGGGAGGTGCTCACCACCCTCGGCGAGACGCTGCTCATCGTGGTGCTGGTGATCTTCCTGTTCCTGGGATCGGTGCGCTCGGTCATCATCCCCGTGGTGGCCATCCCCATCTCCCTGATCGGGGCGGTCTTCCTGATCCTGGTGGCCGGCTTCACCATCAACCTGCTCACCCTGCTGGCCATCGTGCTGGCGGTGGGGCTGGTGGTGGACGACGCCATCGTCATCGTGGAGAACGTCGAGCGGCACCTGCACGCGGGCGAGACGCCGATGCGCGCGGCCATCGCCGCGGCGCGCGAACTGGTGGGGCCTATCGTGGCCATGACCATCACCCTGGCGGCGGTGTACACCCCGATCGCCATCCAGGGGGGACTGACCGGATCCCTCTTCCGCGAGTTCGCCTTCACCCTGGCCGGCGCGGTCATCGTGTCGGGGGTGGTGGCGCTGACGCTGTCGCCGATGATGAGCTCGCGCCTGCTGCGGGCCGGGGACACCCAGAGAGGGTTCGCCGGCTGGGTCAACCGCCGGTTCGACGCCCTGCGCGACGGCTACACGCGGATGCTCTCGCGGACCCTGGCCTACCGCCCGGTGATGCTGGTGCTGTGGGGCATCGTGGTGCTGCTGATCGTTCCCTTCTACATGATGTCCCAGCAGGAGCTGGCCCCCGCCGAGGACCAGGGGGTGGTCTTCGGCATCGTGCAGGCGGCGCCCAACGCGACGCTCGACCAGACGCTGCTCTTCACGCAGAAGGTGTACGACGTGTTCCGATCCTTCCCCGAGATGTCCAGCACCTTCCAGATCACCATGCCCACCGGGGGGTTCTCGGGGATGGTGACCAAGCCGTGGAGCGAGAGGGAGAAGACGGCGCAGGAGATGCAGGTCGAGGCGGGGGCGAAGCTCTCCCGCATCCCGGGTATCAGGGTCATCCCTCTCATCCCACCGTCGCTGCCCGGCGGAGGGGACTACCCGGTGGACCTGGTCATCGCCTCCACCGCCGAGCCCCGGCAGCTCCAGGAGCTGGCCGGGACGCTGGTCGGCAAGGCCTTCCAGAGCGGGCTGTTCCTGTTCGCCGACGCCGATCTCAAGTTCGACCAGCCGCAGGCCGAGGTGGTCTTCGATCGCGACAAGCTGCGCTCACAGGGGGTGGACATGAGCCAGGCGGGGCGCGACCTCTCCACCATGCTGGGAGGGGACTACGTGAACCGCTTCAGCATCCAGGGCCGCAGCTACAAGGTCATCCCCCAGATCCAGAGGGCCGGGCGGCTCACTCCGGATCAGCTCGCCTCGATCCACGTGACCGGCCCCGAGGGGAAGCTGGTCCCGCTCTCCACCTTCGCCACCCTGGAGATGTCCACCGAGCCGCGCGAGCTGAAGCGCTTCCAGCAGCTCAACGCGGTCAGGATCCAGGGGGTCATCCCGCCTCATGTCCCCTTGAACCAGGCGCTGACCTTCCTGGAGGACGAGGCGCGCGCCATTCTCCCGCCCGGCTTCAGCATGGACCACGCCGGCGAGTCGAGGCAGCTCCGCACCGAAGGGAGCCGGTTCCTGGGGACCTTCGCCCTGTCGGCGATCTTCATCTACCTCGTGCTGGCGGCGCAGTTCGAGAGCTTCAGGGACCCGTTCATCATCCTGGCCGGCTCGGTGCCGCTGGCGCTCTCCGGGGCGCTGCTGTTCTCCTTCCTGGGATTCACCACGCTGAACATCTACAGCCAGGTCGGCCTGGTGACGCTGGTGGGGCTGGTGGCCAAGAACGGCATCCTGATCGTGGAGTTCGCCAACCACTTGCAGGAGCGCGGCCGGGACAAGCTCAGGGCGGTGGTGGAGGCGGCCGGCACGAGGCTGCGTCCCATCCTCATGACCAGCGCGGCCACCGTGGCCGGGCACTTCCCGCTCGTCCTGGCCACGGGGCCCGGCGCCGGAGCGCGCAACAGCATCGGCACGGTGCTGGTGAGCGGGATGATCATCGGCAGTCTGTTCACGCTCTTCGTGGTGCCGTCGATCTACGTGCTGGTCGCCCGCAGGAGGCTGGTGGGGGAAGGCGCCGCCGAGGCCGGCCCGGGCCTGCTGGGCGGCGCGGCGGAGGGGGGCGCCGCGGCCTGAGGCCGGGCGTTGACACGCGGAGCGAACCGCCCCAGAATCGGCGCGCCCCCCGTCGCCGCCGGGCGGGCGGAGCCTCCAACACGTGCGCGTCCTTCTGATCCGCCCCGATCCGGGCAACGAGCGCTTCGGACTCGGCCCTTTCTTCCGCGTGGAGCCGCTGGGCCTGGAGTACGTCGCGGCCGCGCTGACCGCCGCCGGCCACGAGGTTTGGCTGGCCGATCTGCGCTTCGGACCGGGATTGGCGGCGTGGGTGCGGCGCAGCCGGCCGGCGCTGGTGGGCGTCTCGGTCATGCACGCCCTGGAGTACGGCGCGGCCGAAGCCCTGGCCCGCCGTGCCCGGCGCCTGGCTCCCGGCGCGTTCCTGCTGGCCGGGGGCCACGCGGCCGCCGCCTACCCCGGCCCTCTGGAGACCGACGCCTTCGACGCCGTGGCCGTGGACGACGGCGAGGCGATCGCTCCGGCGCTGGCCGGCGCCCTGGCCAGGGGGCACCCGGTCACCGGCGTCCCGTCGCTGAGGGTGAGGACGCCGGAGGGATGGGTGTCCACCCCCTGCGGCGAGAGGGGCGGTCTCGACGACGTGCCGCTTCCGGCGCGGGCGCTTCTGGACGGCCGCAGGGCCCGATACCACTGCCTGCTCTTCCGTCCGGTCTGGGCGGTGGAGACGGCGCGCGGGTGCCCCTTCCGGTGCTCGTTCTGCTCTGTCTGGCAGCTCTACGGCCGGTCGTTCCGCGAGCGCTCCGCCGGAGCGGTGGTGCAGGACATGGCCTCGGCCGGGCCCCACGTGTTCATCGTGGACGATCTCTTCTGGAACCACCCGGCGCGCAGCCTGGAGCTGGCGCGAGCCTTGCGGCGCCGGGGGGTGCGCAAGCGCTGGATGCTGGTGCAGAGCCGGTGCGATGTGGTGGCCCGCCACCCGGAGCTCCTGGAGGCCTGGCGGCCGCTGGCCGGGGAGATCGACATCTTCTTCGGCCTGGAGGCGGCCTCCGACGGGGGGCTGGAGCACCTGACCAAGGACGCCACCACCGGCGACACGCTGGAGGCGGCCCGGCTGGCCCGGTCGCTGGGCTACCAGGTGACCGGCAACTTCGTCGTCGATCCTCGCTGGGACGAGGCGCGCTTCCGGGAGCTGTGGGACTTCGTGGATCGGCATGGATTCCACCGTGCGGGGTACACGCTGCTGACCCCTCTTCCGGGGACCGAGCTGTTCGATCGGGAGCGGGAGGGTCTGCGCGGGCGGCCCTGGTCGAGCTTCGACATGCACCACGCCCTGTGGGAGCCGCGGCTGGGGGCCCGGCGCTTCTTCGAGCTGTACGCGGAGACCTGGCGCCGGTCGATCCTGAGCCTGGGCGGGCGCAAGCGGTGGATCGACTGGATGCGTCAGATCCGCCCCTCGGAGGCCCTCTATCTCACCAGGGTGCTGCTGCGCACGCAGCGGATGATGAAGCCGGAGGCCTACCTCAAGGAGCATCCCGCCGCGCCGCCGGGGTGACCAGCGCCGACCTCAGGATCGCCACGTCCTCTTCGAACGACGACGGGTCGAGCGGACCGAACGAGAACCGGAAGAAGGACCTCAGCGGGGAGTCGTTCCCCAGCCGCGCCATGTCGCAGTCGGTCCCCTCCAGGACCGCGGCCCCCGATGGATGGAGGCGGCGGTTGAGCGTGGCGGCGTCCAGCCCTCCCGGCAGCCGGCACCAGTGGTAGAAGCCTCCCTCTCCGGTGAAGAGGTCGAGCCCGATCTCACTGAAGGCGGCCGCATAGCGCGCGCGCTGCGAGGCGTAGAAACCGGGGACGGCGCGCCGGGCCAGCGCCACCCGTTCTTCCTCCAGGAGCTCCAGCGCGTAGCACTGCGAGGGGTGCGAGACGCCTCCCATCCCGAACGACGAGACGTTCCCCAGGATCTCGACGTGCCCGCGGGCGGCCACCACCCAGCCCACTCTGATCCCCGGCGCCTGGAACCCCTTGGTGGCGGCGCCGACCACGAAGACGTCGGTCTCGTCGATGTCCCCCACGTGGGCCAGGACGCTGGCGGGCGGCTGCTGGAAGAGCTCGTAGGCCTCGTCCACCAGAAGACCGACGCGGCCGCTGGAGGCGGCCCCGACCAGGGCCGCCATCTCGTCCGGTCCCCGCGCGACCCCGGTCGGGTTGCACGGGTTGCTCATGAGGATGAGGTGGCGCCGGTCTCCATCCAGGGCGGTGTAGTCCGGCACCGGCGGCCTGAAGCCGTTGCTCACGCCGCTCGGCACGAGCGCGTAGCGGCGGCCCATCCGCTCCAGGATGTCGTAGTACGGCGTGTACTCGGTGGAAGCGACCCGCACCAGGATGTCGTCGTGCAGGAAGAAGAGCACGGCGACCAGCGCCGGCCTCCCCCCGGCGAACACCATGACGTTGTCGGGCCGGATCTTCGCTCCATAGTGCCGCGCGTAGTAGGCGGCGATGGCCTCCCTGAGCGCGGGGAGCCCCCATGCCTTGGGATACTTCAGGTGATCCGGGGCCACGGCCACCGATCGAGGCATCGGAGGGCCGCCGGGGAGTTGGTCGGTGCGAGGGTAGCCCTGGCTCCAGGGATGGGTCCCCTGCTCGCCCATCGGCCGGCCGAAGGCCGCGAGGAAGGCGTAGAGGGTGCGGTAGATCCCCATGGGGGGGACCTGGCGAAGAAACGACATCATGGCTCTCCTGGCGTCGCCCGGCTCCGGGGCCTCTCAGGCCGCATGAGGCACCTCGCTCATCAGCGCCATGATGTTCCCTTCCGAGTCGCGGAAGAAGGCCATCCAGAGATCGTGCCCGGGCATCCGCGCGACCTCATGCGGAGGCGCCTCGAAGGCCACCCCTCGCGCCGCCAGGGTCCTGTGAGCGTCCTCGATTCCCTGGAGCTGGAAGTACAGGATGGAAGCCCGGTGGCCGGGGCCACTCTAGCCCAAGGCGCGGCTCGCGGCACCCTCCCCCGCGGGGCGGCCCCTGGATGCCTTGACGCCGCGGGGCTCCCATCGCGTATCATCCAGCCGCGATGTCCATCCAAGTCAGGGCGCGGGACGGCGTGCGCATCCTCGAGCTGACCGGCGACTTCACCGTCGGCCGCCACCTGGCCAAGCCGCGCGATCTCCAGGGCCGCCCCCTCGACGACCTGCGGAAGACCATCGACGAGATGCTGGAGAAAGGAGACTTCCGGATCGTCCTGGATCTGGCCCCGATGAAGTTCATCGACAGCGCCGGGCTGGGGGAGCTGATCGCCTGCCGCAAGGCGGCGGTCCAGCGCGGCGGGGACATCAAGATCCTCCATCCCGCAGGGAAGGTGAAGGAGCTGCTGGTTCTCACCCTGCTGACCGACGTCTTCGAGATCTTCCAGGACGAAGAAGAGGCGGTCCGCTCCTTCGGCCGCGCCACGGGATAGGCCCCCCTCTCAGTCCAGCTTCCTCGCCCCCCAGGCGAAGGCGGCCAGCGCGGCGGCGTAGGAGGCGGCCCCCGCCCAGAAGGCGGCAGAGATCCCGGCCGTGAGAGCGATCGCCACGGCCAGGACCGACCCGACCACCGACAGCCCGCCGTTCACCCCCCAGAGCCAGGCCGTCAGGGCGCGGCTCGCCTCCCGGCGCCCCGCCAGCCTCATGCCGAGACCGAAGGGGATCCCGAGGAAGAAGCCGGGGATGGCCAGCAGGGCGCCGGCCGCGGCGAGGCGGATGGGCGTCGCGGCCCTCTCCAGGGCAGGCAAGAGGACCGAAGACGCGGCCCCGAAGACCGCGAGAGCCGCCACCAGGAGTCCCAGCAGCGCGAGGCCGCGGCGCCTCCCCTCCCATCCCAGCCGGCCCGCCGCCAGGCTGCCGCACCCGCTGGCCACGAGAAGCGAGAACAGCACCACCGACAGAGCGTAGCTGGGATGCCCCAGCACGATCGAGAATCGCTGCATCTGGGAGATCTCCACCAGCATGAAGCCCAGCCCGATGGCCCCGAAGTAGACGAACAGTGGCGCACTCCGCCGCAGCGCCGCGACGCCTCCGCGGCGCATCGATGGCGCCACCACCACGAGCCCGAAGACGAGGACCAGGACCGCCAGCAGCAGTCCCCCGAGGACGGCGACCGCCCGGAGCTGGATGGTGTTGGCGCCGGCCACCCAGACACGGCGCAGCTCCCTGTCGAAGACGTCCCCCAGCCGCATCATGTGGAAGAAGAAGGGCCGGTCGTCCGTCGGGGCGGAGATGTCGAGAGGATACGAAGCCGCCGCCTCGTGCCGCCGCCGCGAGTCGAGCAGCGAGGCGAGCAGGGCGTCCGACGGCCCCCCGTCGGGCGCCAGCACCACATCGAAGCCCAGCGCCCGGGCCTCCCCTCGCAGACGAAGGGCATCCGAGCCGTCGAAGGGGTCCGCGCCGACCAGCACCGTGCCGATCCCGTCGGGGAACCCGTCTCCGGCGGTGTTGCCGAACGAGCGGACCACCATGACGTGGGCCCGTGGATCCTCCACCCCGCGCGCCTCCAGCGCGGCCGCGGCCAGGGAAGCGAGCCGGTAGACTTCGCTGGGACGCTCGGCCAGGTACCAGCGGCTGACGGTCAGGATGCCCCCGGCGCCCAGCCGATCCAGCAGCAGCTCCCATGCCTCCGACGTGTAGAGGGAGTTCTCCATCAGCGCGAACCCGCCGGCCAGGGAGGCCGCCCAGGTGTCGATGAACGAGATCTGGATGATGCCGTAGCGGGTCTCCTGCCGGGCCAGCCAGCTCCGCGCCTCGTCGTTGACGAAACGCACCCGAGGGTCGCGATCCAGGTGGCCGGTGAAGTCGCCGAACGTCCCGTTGACCGCCGAGAGGATCGTCTCGTTGATCTCCACGGCGGTCACCGAGCGCTGTCCCGCCGAGAGCGCCGCCAGGACGTCCCTCCCTCCCCCCGAGCCGATGACCAGGACGTCCGTCCCGGTCCTGAGCCGGTGTGCGATGTTCACGACGTCGCAGGCCAGGTGCTCGACGGCGCCGCCGCGGTAGCCGGTCAGCGTCGTCCCCGCCGCGCTGTCGATCCACAGGTTCAGCTCGCGCACGGGAGGCGCCTGGCACCGCGGCGAGAGCCCCCATCCGGATGGGTGCCACAAGGCGTCGGGGTCCCCCTCCACGGTGATGCGGGAGAAGGCGTTCCATCGCTCGAACAGGACGTCCCTCTCCGGGCGTCCCTTCACCTGGGAGAGACCGAGCCAGGGAGCGCCCGCGGCGGCCGAGGCCGCGTGCCCGGCGGCGAGCACGCTCAGGGCCGCCGCGGCCGTCCAGGCGGCGCGCCGGGCGGCGTGGCGGCGGGGGAGCGTCCGGGCGAACAGGACGGCAGCCCACGCCCCTCCGGCGCACGACGCCAGGATGGCGGAGGGAGCGTCGAGGCGCTCCAGCAGGACGATGAACCCGACGCAGCCGAGCCCGGCCCCGGCCAGATCCGCCGCGTAGAGACGCCCCGCGTGCAGGGGGGATCGCGTCAGGGCCAGGCAGACCGACACGCCGCCGCAGAGGAAGGGGACGGCGACCAGCGCGCAGACGGGGGCCAGCGAGGAGAGCCGGCCGTCCGCGGCTCCCTGGAAGGCCTTGATCTTGAGATGGCCGGCCAGGGCGATCGCCCCGGTGGCCGCGAACAGAACGGAGCCGACGGTGATCGCTCCTGCCGCCCGGGCCCCTGAGAAGACGCTCGGCCAGGCGTGCACCACGATGGCGCCCGCGGCGAGCCCCAGCATGGCGACGGAGATGGCGACGAAGGCGAAATGGTAGTGCATGGTCACGCTGAACAGCCGCGTGAGGAGCGTCTCGTACATCAGGGTGCTGAGCGCGACGAGGAAGAGCCCCGCGTAGAGGCTCGCGCCGGGTGGTCCGTCAGGTCGGAGCCGCTGGTTCATGATCCGCGCCATGATACTCGCCGAATGGAGAAAGACCGTGGCCGGCGCTACGGCGACGCCGCCGGCGGCCACTCCAGGCGCACCAGCGCGAAGGGCTCCGGCCGCTCCACCGCCACCGCGGCGGTGAAGCCGCGGCGCGGGGAGAAGGCGGACAGGCTCCAGCGGGTGGGCGCCGCGGGGTCTCCCTGCACGCGCAGCAGCCTGGGCGGATCGCCGGGGCACAGCGTGACGTCGAAGGTGTCGAGCCCCCCCACCAGCCCGTCGCCGCGCGCCTTGAGCCAGGCTTCCTTGCGCGTCCAGGCGTTGAAGAAGCAGTCCAGGCGGTCCTGCTCGCGCGCGCCCAGCAGCGTCTCCACCTCGCCGGGAGAGAAGTGCCTCCGGGCGATCGCCTCCATGTCGGACAGCGGCCTGACCCGCTCCACGTCCACGCCGACCGCGTGGTCCAGCACGAACCCGGCGATGGCCAGGTCCTCCGAGTCGGACAGGTTGAACCTCAGGCGGGAGCCGGCGGCCGCCAGGGCGGGCTTGCCGTGCTCCGACCAGGCGAAGCGCACCTGCCTCGGGTCGATCCCCAGGTAGCCCCCCAGGAGGGATCGAAGCGCCGAGCGCCGCAGCGCGAAGCGGCCCCGGTGGACCGGGAAGCGGAAGCGATCCCGCCGCGCCTTCTCGTCGCCCGACAGAAGCGACGCCGCCCTTTCCAGCGCTTCGGGGGAGGCGGCCAGAGGGATCGTCCAGAGGTGGACCTCCCCTTCGGCCGGAGGAGTCAGGCTCGCGAGGGTCATGCCGGCCCGAGCGGCTCTCCGGCCTTCGCTCCGCCGGCCGCCGCGGCCAGCCGCTCCTCCACGTGCCGGAGGATGGCCGGGGCGGACCCCTCCAGGAAGAAGTGGCCTCCCGGGAAGCGCATCAGGTCGAACCGGGCCGTGGTCAGCTCGCCCCACGCCTCCACCTCGCCTGGGAGCAGGCTCGGATCGGCCTCCCCCGCCAGGGCGAAGATGGGGCAGGAGAGGGGGCGCGCGTCCTCGGGCTGGTACGTCTCGCACAGCTCGAAGTCGGCGCGCAGCAGCGGCAGGAGCAGCTCCATCAGCTCGTGGTGCTCCAGAACCGCCTCGGGCGTCCCCTGCAAGTCCTTCAGCGCGGCCGTGAAGTCGGCGTCGGACAGCGCGTGCAGCGGGGCCGACCGGCGCGCCCGGTGCGGGGCGCGCGCCGCCGAGGCGAACAGCGCCGCGGGCGCCGGGGCTCCCGACGCCTCGAGCGTGCGCGAGAGCGCGTACCCGATGAACGCCCCCATACTGTGGCCGAACAGGGCATAGGGGCCGCCGATGCGGGGGAGGAGCGCGGCGGCCAGCGCGTCCACGAGGCCGCGCATCTCCCGCAGCGGCCTCTCGCGGATCCTCCCCTCCCTGCCGGGGAGCTGGACCGGGACCACATCAACGCGTCCCTGCGCCAGCGTCCGCCAGCGGCGGTAGATCGAGGCACCGCCTCCGGCGAAGGGAAGGCACAGGAGCGGCACCCGCCCCGCCGACGCGCGCGGGGGCCCGAACGGCCACCATGCGGCGTCGCTCACGCCGCGGATCTCCTGGGATCTTTTCTTGTCGTCATCGTGAGACGCTTCAGTATAATACCGCCCGTCCTTTGACCAGATGATCACCTGCCCAGCGGCACGCCGGCACGCGTCCGCGCGGCCCGGCTCTCGCCGGCGGCCGTCGCGGCGGTGCCGCTCCGCGGCGCGGCACTCGTTGGAAGCGGCGTGACCGACCTTGCATTCCCCCGGCCCGCGGACGACACCCTCGCGGGAGCGCGATCGATCATCGAGGTCCTCGAGCGGCGTGCGTCACTGCGCCCCGGAGCGGACCTCTACCTCTTCCTCTCCGCGCCGGGCTCTCCCGCGTCGAGCCTGACCCTCGGCCAGCTCGACCAGCGCTCCCTCGCGCTGGCCACGCGACTCGCCGCTCTGGGTCTGCGCGGCGAGAGGGCGCTGCTGCTCTACCCCGCCGGGACGGCGTTCGTGGAGGCGTTCTTCGCCTGCCTGCGGGCCGGCGTCATCGCCGTCCCCGCCTACCCACCGCGGCCCGGCCGGACGGCGCAGCGGCTCGGGGCCATCGCCCGCGACTGCCGCGCGCGCGCCGCCCTGGCCCCCCCGGTGCAGATCGAGCGCGCCCGGGCCGCCTCACGCGGGGCGATGCCGGACGATCTGCTCTGGGTCCCCGCCGGCGGCGAGGAGGGCGGGCAGGCCCCGGAGGCGCCCGCGCCGATCCCTCGGGGGCCGGGAGAGACCGCCTACCTCCAGTACACGTCCGGATCCACCTCCCGGCCCAAGGGGGTCATGGTCACTCACGCCAACGTCATGGCCAACTCCGAGGAGATCCGCCGGGGCTTCGGACACGGGCCGGGGAGCCGCTCGATGAGCTGGCTGCCGCACTTTCACGACATGGGCCTGATCGACGGCATCGTCCAGCCGCTCTACTCCGGCTTCCCCGCGGTGCTGACCGATCCGGCGGCCTTCCTGCAGTCCCCGGCCTCCTGGCTGGAGGGGATCGCGCGCCACCGGATCACCCACTCGGGCGCGCCCAACTTCGCCTACGATCTCTGCGCCCGCAGGGTGGAGGCCGATCCGGCGCGCTTCGATCTCTCCTGCTGGGACGTCGCCTACAACGGCGCCGAGCCGGTGCGCGCCGAGACCATGGAGCGGTTCGCCGCGCGCTTCGCGCGCTGCGGCTTCAGGAGGACCAGCTTCTACCCCGCCTACGGGCTGGCCGAGGCGACGCTCAAGGTCAGCGGCGGGAGGCGCGGCGCGGGCCCCACGCTGCTGCGGGTGGATCGGCGCGCGCTGGAGCAGCGCCGCGCCGAGCCGGCCGAGGAAGGGATCGACCTGGCCGGCTGCGGCCGCCCCGGCCCCGGCACGAGGGTGGCCATCGTCGATCCCGGCGGGAAACGGGCCCTCCCCGACGGAGCCGTCGGGGAGATCTGGGTCGCGGGACCGGGCGTGGCGGCCGGCTACTGGAACGATCCCCAGGCGGCCGAGGGCGCTTTCGGAGGGCGGCTCCCGGACGACCCTTCGCGCTGGCTGAGGACCGGCGACCTCGGATTCTTCCGCGACGGCGAGCTCTTCGTCGCCGGCCGGGCCAAGGATCTGGTGATCGTCCGCGGCCGCAACATCCATCCTCAGGACGTGGAGGCGACGGCGGCCGCGGCGCACCCCGCGCTGCGCCCGGCCGGAGGGGCCGCCTTCGGCGTCGAGTGGGCCGGCACCGAGCAGCTCGTGGTCGTGCACGAGGTGGAGCGCCGCGCGGAGGCCTCTCACGAAGCGATCCTCGCCGCGCTGAGGCAGGCGATCGTCGAGACGCACGAGGTGGACCCGCACGCCGTGGCGCTGGTGCGGCCCGCGTCGGTGCCCAGGACCACCAGCGGCAAGGTGCGTCGCGCCGCCTGCCGCGCGGCGTGGCTGGAGGGCTCTCTCCCCGTGCTGGCCGAGTGGCGCGCGCCACGGGAGGGCGGCGCCCTGTCGGGCGCAGGGCCCGCCCCCGGAGAGACTTCGGCTTGGCTGGCGAGCCAGGTGGCGGCCATGGTCGGGGCCGA
>DATEEA010000082.1:0-21094 GCA_035281445.1 Candidatus Polarisedimenticolia bacterium | reverse complement strand
TGGTTCGTTGGGTGGCATGGACATGGGCCGCCTTGTGCTAGAATCGGGGCACGCGAAATATAGAAGACTCAACAGCTTCTGTAAAGGCCGGCCCCGGCGGCCGCCATCCGCCGGGCTGCCCGCCGTCCCGCCCGAGCCGGGCGGGGATCCACGACCCAGAACCGGAGACGACGATGACCCGTGACGAGGGGCGCACCCCGGCCCGCGGCGGCCCCGGAAAGCCCGCCCGCAAGCCCTCTTCCCGCACCGCGGGGATGCCCAGCCGGGGCCCCATGGTCCCCGCCGCCTCCCAGGCATTCCGCCTGGTCAGCCCCTTCCAGCCGACCGGGGACCAGCCGGCGGCCATCGAGTCGCTGCGCCAGGGGCTGGAGGGGGGGCTGCGGCACCAGGTGCTGCTGGGGGTCACCGGGTCGGGCAAGACTTTCACCATCGCCAAGCTGATCGAGGCGGTCAACCGCCCCACGCTGGTCATCGCCCACAACAAGACGCTGGCCGCGCAGCTCTACCAGGAGTTCCGGTTCTTCTTCCCGCAGGCGGCGGTGGAGTACTTCGTCTCCTACTACGACTACTACCAGCCCGAAGCCTACGTGCCGACCACCGACACCTACATCGAGAAGGAGGCCACCATCAACGACGACATCGATCGGCTGCGCCACAGCGCCACCCGATCGATGTTCGAGCGGCGCGACGTCATCGTGGTGGCCTCGGTGTCGTGCATCTTCGGTCTGGGATCCCCCGAGGCCTACCACGGCATGCTGGTGATGCTGGAGCGCGGGCAGCGGATCACCCGCGACACGCTGCTGCGCCGGCTGGTGGAGATCCAGTACACGCGCCGGCCGCACGACTTGCAGCGCGGCTCCTTCAGGGTGCGCGGCGACATCGTGGAGATCTGGCCCGCCTACGACGAGCGGGCGGTGCGGGTGGAGCTGTTCGGCGACGAGGTGGAGGCGTTGACGGTCATCGACCCGCTGCGCGGCGTGGCGCTGGACAGGCTGGGGAGGCTCCCCATCTATCCCTCCACGCACTACGTCACGCCTCCCGACCGCCGCATGGCCGCCCTGGAGAGCATCCGCGAGGAGCTGCGCGAGAGGCTGGCCCGGCTCGAATCGCAGAACAAGCTGCTGGAAGCGCAGCGGCTCTCGCAGCGGACCCTGTTCGACCTGGAGATGATGCAGGAGATCGGCTACTGCCAGGGGATCGAGAACTACTCGCGCCACCTGACCGGCCGGGCCCCCGGCGAGCCCCCGCCCACCCTGATGGACTACCTGGCCCAGGACGCCCTGGTGATCGTGGACGAGAGCCACGTCACCGTCCCGCAGCTCAAGGGGATGTACCGCGGCGACCGCGCGCGCAAGGAGGTGCTGGTGGAGTACGGCTTCCGCCTCCCCTCGGCGCTGGACAACCGGCCCCTCACCTTCGAGGAGGCCGAGGAGCGCATCCGCCAGGCGGTCTTCGTCTCGGCCACGCCGGGGCCCTACGAGCTGGCCAAAGCCGGGGGGGTGGTGGCCGAGCAGGTGATCCGTCCCACCGGCCTGATGGACCCCGAGATCGTGATCCGCCCCATCGGCTCGCAGGTGGACGACCTGCTGGGGGAGATCCGCGAGCGCACGGCCATGGGGGACAGGGTGCTGGTGACCACGCTCACCAAGAGGATGGCCGAGGACCTGACCGAGTACTACCGGGAACTGGGGGTGCGGGTGGAGTACCTGCACTCCGACATCGACACGCTGGAGCGTGTGAGGGTCATCCGCGAGCTGCGCAAGGGGAGCTTCGACGTGCTGGTGGGGGTGAACCTGCTGCGCGAGGGGCTGGATCTCCCCGAGGTCAGCCTGGTGGCGGTGCTGGACGCCGACAAGGAGGGGTTTCTTCGCTCCACCGGGTCGCTCATCCAGACCATGGGCCGGGCGGCGCGCAACGTGCGGGGGCGGGCCCTGCTGTACGCCGACAGGGTCACCGACTCCATGAAGGCGGCCATCGAGGAGACCAACCGGCGGCGCGCCCTGCAGCAGAGCTACAATGCCGAGCGGGGGATCACCCCCGAGACGATCCTCAAGCCGATCGACGAGGAGCACCTGCTGGCGCTGGGGGTGGCCCAGGCCGACTACGTGGACGTCGAGCTGGAGGAGGACGCCCCCGCCGGCGCCGAGGCGGCGCGCTTCGAGAACCTCGACGCGCTCGACCGCGAGCTGCAGCGGCTCGAGAAGCGGATGAGGAAGGCGGCGGAGAAGCTGGACTTCGAGGAGGCGGCGGGCCTGCGCGACCGGATCGCGTACCTCAAGAAGCACGCCGTCTTCTCCTGAGGCGCACGGCGCGGCGGCATCATGAACGCCACTCTGGTCGAAACCATCCGCGAGCTGGGTCCCGAGCCCGGCGTCTATCTCTTCAAGGACGCCGAAGGGAAGCTCCTCTACGTGGGCAAGGCCCGCAGCCTGCGGGACCGCGTGCGCAGCTACACCGGGAGCGGGGGGGCGGTCTCTCCCAAGATCGCCCGCATGATCGAAGAGGCCGCGGGCCTCGAGGTCATCGTCACCCACTCCGAGGTCGAGGCGCTCATCCTCGAGAACAACATCGTCAAGAAGGAGCAGCCTCGCTACAACACGCTGCTGCGCGACGACAAGAACTTCCCCTACCTGAAGATGACCATCCAGGACGAGTACCCGCGGGTGGTGCTGGTGCGCAAGGCGCGGCTCGACGGCAACCTCTACTTCGGCCCCTACCTCCCCGCCTCGCGCGCTCACCGGGCGATGAAGCTGGTGGCCCGCTTCTTCAAGCTGGCCATCTGCCACGAGAGGCTCGACGGCAGCCGTCCGAGGCCCTGCCTCTACTACCAGATGGATCAGTGCATGGGGCCGTGCGCCGGCCTGGCCGTCCCGGCCGCCTACCGGCAGGCGGCCGAGGACGCCAGGCTGTTCCTGGAAGGGCGCAACCGCGACCTGGTGGCCAGCCTGGAGGGCAAGATGGCCGGAGCCTCCGGCCGGCAGGAGTACGAGCTGGCCGCGCACTACAGGGACCTCATCCGCACCATCGAGTCGTTCGCCGAAAGGCAGAACGTCGCCAGCGTCGGCCTGGAGGAGCAGGACTACTTCCACCTGCACCGTGAGGGGGACAAGGCGGCGGTGCAGGTCTTCTGCATGAGGCGGGGGCTGGTGCAGTCGCGGCGGGAGTTCACCTTCGAGTCGGTGCAGGAGGAGGACGCCTCCTTCCTCTCCTCGGTGCTCCAGCTCTACTACGCCGACGCGCCCGACCCGCCCGAGGAGGTGTACGTGCCGGTGGAGCCGGCCGATCGGGAGCTCATCGAGGCGTGGCTGGGCAAGGCGCGCGTCCGCGTCCCGCGCCGCGGGGTGAAGGCCCGCTTCCTGGAGCTGGTGCGCAAGAACGCCAGGCTGGCCTTCGACAGCCGGTTCCGGTCCCCGCACCAGTACGGCGTGGAGGTGCTGGAGGCGCTGCAAGGGGCGCTGGATCTCCCCGAGGTCCCGTACCGCATCGAGTGCTTCGACATCTCCCACATCCAGGGGGCGGAGACGGTCGCCTCGATGGTGGTGTGGGAGGGGGGGCGCCCGAAGCGCTCCGACTACCGGCGCTTCCGGATCAAGGCTGTGGACGGTGTGGACGACTTCGCCTCCATGCGCGAGGTGGTGGGCCGGCGCTATGCCCGGGTGCTGAAGGAAGGGAGGAACCTCCCCGACCTTGTGCTCATCGACGGAGGGAAGGGCCAGCTCGGCGCCGCGGTGGAGGCGCTGGCCGGCCTGGGTGTCACCTCGGTGCCGGTGGCCGCCCTGGCCAAGAAGGAAGAGGTCCTTTTCCGCCCCGGGCGGCCCGACCCGATCGTGCTCGACCGCGCCTCACCCATCCTGCACCTGGCCCAGCGGGTGCGCGACGAGGCGCACCGCTTCGCCGTGGCCTATCACCGCTCGCTGCGCCGCAAGCGCACCATCGCCTCGGCCCTGACCGGGATCCCTGGGGTGGGGGAGAAGTCGGCCCGGAAGCTGCTGCGGGCGTTCGGATCCCTCGAAGGGGTGCGCTCCGCCCCCGCCGGCGCGATCGAGCCGGTGGTGGGGCGCAAGGTGGCCGAGGCTGTGGCCCGTTACCTCGCCGGCGCCGGCCGGCCCGCCGCGGGCTGACCCGTGCCGGCCCTTTCCACCCAGGCCTGGCTCGAGGAGCTGCGCGCGCAGGTGGACGGAGCGCTTCCGGGGCTCCTCCCGGCGCGCCACGCGATCGCCGCGGGGGTCCATGAGGCGATGGCCTACGCGCTGCTGGGCCCCGGCAAGAGGATCCGCCCGGCGCTGGCGCTCGCCGTCGGCGCCATGTACCGCTGCGACACCTCCCGCGTGATGCCCGCCGCCTGCGCCATCGAGATGGTGCACGCCGCCTCGCTGATCCTGGACGACCTCCCCTGCATGGACGACGCCCCCGTCCGGAGGGGGCGAGCCTCCTGCCACGCCGCCTTCGGCGAGTCCACCGCCATCCTGGCGGCCATCGGCCTGCTGTCGCGCGCCTTCGGCATCGTGGCCGGCGGCGGGCCTCCGTCCACCGGGGGGAGGGACTGGCTGCGGGCGCAGGTGGCCCGGCGGCTGTCGCGCGCCATCGGCCCCGACGGGGTCATCGGAGGCCAGTACGCCGATCTGGAGGCGGCGCGCGACCCGGCCGCAGCCCGCGGCGCAGGGCTCACCGGACTGGAGTTCATCCACAGCCACAAGACCGGGAGCCTGTTCATCGCCTCCGCGGAGGTGGGGGCCGACGCGGGAGGGGCCACGGCGGCGGAGCTTGCGGCGCTGGCTTCCTACGCCCGGAACCTGGGGCTGGCCTTCCAGATCACCGACGACCTGATCGACGCGACGGGGGATGCGGCCACCGCGGGCAAGCCGGTGGGGGCCGACGCCGGGCGCCCGACCTTCGTGACGCTGTGCGGCGTGCAGGGAGCGCGCGCGCTGGCCTCCGAGCTGGTGGACGCCTCGATCCAATCGCTGCGTCCGTTCGGCCGCAGGGCCTCGCGGCTGGCGGAGCTGGCGAGGCTCATCGCGGTGCGCGACCGTTGAGCTGGCATCCCCCCGGGCCGGCGCGGAGAGAGCCGGGCCCAGAGCCGATCGAGTCGGTGCGCGAGCAGCTCCGGGAGAGGGGCTACTTGCAGGGGCCCGTGGCCCGCTGGGTGGCCGGCGGCGGGCCGGGGCCGCGCCCGGGGTGGCGCAGGGCGGGCGCGGCGGCTCTGCGCACCGGGATCGCCGCCGGTCCGGTGCTCGCGCTCCCCGCGGCGGCCTCCATCGCCCTGGCCAGCCGTCCCCATTCCGCCTCACCGCGCGATCTGCTCCTGCTGTGGCTCTACTTGTCGGGGATGCTCGGTGCCGCCCTCGCGCTGCTGGAGCTGGGCGCGGAGGCGGCTCTGTCGGCCATGGCCCGGAGGGGGATGGTGCTCATCGGCCGGGCCGAGAGGCTGGCCGGGAGGGTGGGGCTTCTCTTCGCCGCGGCCGCCGTTGTCTATCTGGCGTCCATGGCGCGCGGCGGCCGCCTGGCCGGGGGGACGGCGGGAGCCGGGTGGGGTTCGTGGCTCCTGTGGGGCGCGATCCTCCTGGTCTCGCTCGCCGCGGCCCACCTGGTGGGGAGGCTGACCCGCCTGGGATCCCTCCTGGCGATGGCCGGCTCGGCCCGCTGGGACCGGGACGCCGAGGCGGGGGAGGCCGGAGTCCCCGCCGGGCGGCGGTCCCCCGCGGCCGCCTTCTGGCTGCTCGCCGGCGCCACCGCGGTCCTTCTCGTGTTCCTCCCCGGGAGGACCCCCGGTGCCGGCCCGCCTCGCCTCTCCGATCCGTTCGTCGCCTCCGAGGCCCCCGGAAGGGTCGTGCTGATCGCTCTGGACGGGCTCGACCGGGAGCTCCTGGCCGCCGCGGCGGACAGGGACGACTGCCCGGCCCTGGCCCGGCTGTCTTACGAGTCGGCGCGCTACACGCTGGAGTCGGACGAGCCACGGATCCCTCCTCTGCGATGGACCACGGCCTCCACCGGACAGCGCCACCAGGTGCACGGCGTGCTCGGCTTTCAGGCCGGCAGGGTGCCCGGTCTCGGCCTCCCGCTCCAGGAGGCGGCAGGGGAGCCGGGGGCCGCGCTCTCCATCAGGCTGCTGGTCCCGCCGGCCATGGCCCCACGCAGGCCGGTGAGCGGCGGCGTCCGCCGGGCAGCGGCGGTGTGGGAGGTGCTGGCCCGGCACGGCGTGCCGGCGGCAGCGGTGAACTGGTGGGCGACCTGGCCGGCGGCGGGGGGCTCCGTGGAGAGAGTGGTCAGCGAGCGGGCCTTCACGCGCCTGGCCTCGGGCTCCGCGCCGCAGAGGGACATCTCGCCGCCGGAGCTCCAGGCGGAGCTGGCCGGGCGGTTCGCCGCGGACCTGGCGCAGGCGCGCGGCCGGGCGGCGGCGCTGGGGCTTTCGGGCAGGGGGCGGCGGGCCCAGGCCGCGGTGGCCGATCTCTACCACGCCGGAGTCGCCCTGAGGCTGGCCGGCGCGCGCGACCTGTCGGCCCTCCTGGTCTACCTTCCCGGGCTGGACATTGCAGGCGGGGCGCCGGAGCTGCTCCCTGTCCTGGATGCCGCCATCGCCCCGTTCATGGAGACCGCCCGGCCCGACGACATCCTGCTGGTGGCGGGAGACCCTGGCCGGAAGGAGGACGGCGAGGGGGTGCTCCTGGCCTGGGGAGGACGGGTCCTCCCCGGCCTCCGGCAGGATCGTCCGGACCTTCTGGACATCGCTCCCACCGTCCTGGCCCTGCGAGGATTCCCCCGGGCGCTCGACCTCCCCGGACGCCCCGTTCTGGGATTCCTGGAGGAGGGGGATCGCTTCGCGGCGTCCCTCCCCCCTCCCATCGGCACCTTCGGCGACCGGCGCCCGGCTGGAGAGCCGCTGGAGCCCGATCCCCTCGACGAGGAAGTCCTTGACCGCCTCCGGAGCCTCGGGTACATACAGTAGGCCGGAGCGCGCGGCGGGCGGGACGGCCGAGCGGCGATCGCTCCAAAACCCGCGTCTGGTGCAAAAAGGCGAAGATTTACCTTTGACGGGTCAGGGCTTTGGGGGTATATTCAGCCCGACCTGCACGTGTAATTGACTGATTTCATTGAGATGACCGGAACTGGAGGGTCGGCCGCGGCGCATGGAATGGTGGGGCCGCTCCTTCGGGAGGTCCTTGAGGGAGGTGCGGGCCAGGCCGTTCTGCGCGTGACGAGCGGCAGCATGGCCCCTCGGCTCGCCGAGGGGGACAGGATCGTGGTCAAAGCCGTCTCGCCCCGGGCCCTGGCGCCCGGAGACGTCATCGTCTTCGAGAGCGATTCGGCCGGTTTCGTCGTTCACAGGCTGGTCTGGAGGGATCGCCCTCTCGGCCAGCCGTCGCGTCTTTATACCAGAGGAGACGCTCTCGGCTACTTCGACCACGCCGTTCCGATGGAGCGCGTGCTCGGGCGGGTCGTGAGCGTCGAGCGCGAAGGGAAGCGGGTTCGGCCCACGACCCTTCGGGATCGTGCCCGCTGCATCCTGCTGGCGGCTCGGCACGGGTTCAGACAGGGCGTCCGGCGCGCGCTGGCCGGCCGCGGGGGAGCCGGGTGACGGCGATGGGTGGTGGTTTGGCGCAGGATGTCAGGACGGTGATGGCCTCCTCCGTCCGTTCCGACTTCGTCCCGGCGCTGCGAGACCTCCTGCCGCTGCGCGACCCGCTGGGCCCCTGCAGCCTCGACGTCACCGTCGGCGGCCTGACGGTGGCCCTTTCCGGCTTCAGCCCCTCTCAGGCGGCGACCCTCGCCGCCCGCTACGGCGCCTTCGCTTCGCAGTCCCGATCCGCCTCGTCGTTCCGGCTGAGGGTCGTGCGCGCCCAGCGGGAGGGCTTCCTGCAGTGCGCGGGCGGCCACGAGCTCTACCGGGTGAAGATCGCCTGGGAGGGCTCCACCCTGATCGCCACGTCCTACGAATGGGCGGGATGGTTCGACCGGGAGGCGGGGGCGGGGGGCCTGGCCCTGGGCGAGCCGGCCGAGACCGACAGCCGCGCCTTCGACCGCAGCCTGGAGAACTTCCTGCGCGTGGTGTTCGCCCACACGATGGTCCCCCGGGGAGGTTTCCTCCTGCACGGAGCCGGGCTGGTCGTGGGCGGCAAGGCCTTTCTCTTCTTCGGGCCGTCCGGCTCCGGCAAGACGACCGTCACCTCCCTCACCCCCGAGGCGCTGGTCCTGTCGGACGACCTCACCCTCCTCATGAACGGCGACGACGGCGTGGTCAGGGCGTGCAGCGTCCCATTCCGGGGGGTTTTTGCGCCGCATCCCGTTTCGATCGAGAGCTTTCCGGTTGCCGGCTTCTTCCGGCTGATCCAGGATACGACCGACTTCCTGGAGCCGATCCAAGGGGCCAAGGGGGTCGGCGAGGTGGTGGGGAGCCTGCCCTTCGTCACCGATCGACCCGAGATGATGGGGGAGGTCATCGACGCGGTGGCCCGGGCCACCGGCTCGGCCCCGGTCTTCAGGATGCACTTCAGGAAGGACAGAACCTTCTGGGACGAGATCCGGCGGGCCGGCCTGCCGGGCCCGGCCGTTGATGATTTTCGCGCGGTTCGAGGTATGAAGTGATGACACAGGTCTGGACCGGGGGGGTTCCACACAAGAACCCGCACGCCGCTTCCCGCAACTTCGGAGGGGAGGCGTTCATCGTGATCCCCCAGCGGCACCAGTACAAGATCCTGAACGGAACCGGGTCGCGTGTCTGGGAGCTGATCGACGGCTCCCGGGACGCCGAGGAGATCGCCCGGATGATCGCCGAAGAGTACGACGTGACCATCGAGGCCGCGCGGAAGGACGTCACGTCCTTCCTTGGCGACCTTTCCGAGCATGGCATGCTGGCGGACGTGCCGTCCGCGAAGGGAGCGTGACGATGTCGGCCGAACCGACACCGGGCACGGGAAACGCGTACGCCGAGCTGATCGCACGCACATGGAACGACTCCCTCCCGATGACGGCGCTGTGGGAGATCACCTACGCCTGCAACCACAAGTGCGCTTTCTGCTACAACTGCCCGGAGCGCGGGCGCCGGGAGCTGAGCGGCGAGCAGATCAAGTCGGGCCTGAGGAAGATCGCCGACCTGGGCTGTGTCTTCCTGGTGCTGAGCGGCGGCGAGCCCCTCACCCGGCCCGATTTCTTCGACATCGCCTGGGCCGGCAAACGTCTCGGCTTCGCCCTGCGCATCTACACCAACGGTTACCTGATCGACGAGATCGTGGCCCGCAAGTTCGCCGAGCTGATGCCCTTCGAGGTGGAGATCTCCTTCCACGGAGCCAGTCCCGCCAGCATGGACAAGCTGACCGGCGTCCCCGGCTCCTTCGAGCGGGTCGTCCAGGGGATCAAGAACCTCCGAAGGCACGACCTCAAGGTCAACATGAAGGCTCCCATCACCAAGTGGAACCAGGGGGAGCTGCGGGAGATCAAGTCCCTGGCCGAGAGCCTCGGCTGCCACGCCCAGTTCGACCCGGTCATCACCCCGCGCGACGACGGAGACACCAGCCCCCTGGCGCTGCAGGCGGACAGGGAGTTCCTGGAGAGGCTCTGGTCGCCCGACTACGTGGACATCACGCATGAAGAGGTCCCCATGCCGCGCCAGGACCACGTGGTGGAGGCCAACTGCGGCACGGGGCGCTCCACCATCGCGCTCGATCCGTACGGCAACATCTACCCGTGCGTGCAGTGGAGGCGGTCGGCAGGGAACATCAACGACATCGAGGACCTGCGCGCTCTGTGGAAGGAGTCGCCGGTGCTCAACGAAGTCCGGCGGATCGCCATGGAGATCCCCAAGACCACGCTGAAGTCCTGCGACTCGGGGGAGTTCTGCTCGTTCTGTCCTGGGGTGGCCGAGGTCCAGACCGGCGACCCGAGAAACCTATATCCGCAGGTCAAGATGACGTCGGAGGTACGCAAGGCCAGGCATTCCGAGTTCCTTTCGATCCAGACCAAGACTCCGTCCTAACGAGTCCGGGAGCGTGGGCTCCCACCAACTGGGGGGTTGCATGAAAAAGACGTACGAGAAGCCGGCAATCAAGCACTCGGAAGAGGTCGAGGCCCGGGCGGTCGCGTGCGCCAAGTTGGACGACAACGACTGCGGCGGCACTCCGCTGACCAGCTAGGGAATCGAGGCACCGGTACCAGGCAAATGGCCCGGTCTTGGGGCCAGTGGGGGGGAGCCTGTGCCCGCAGTGGACGGAACGGGATCGAGGAACGGAAGTTGCGCAGTGCGCGAAGTCGGATAAACAGGAGCTGTCGCAGCGGACCGATAACGAGCTGAGCACGGACGACAGAGGGGCTCGCCGTGCCTTACGGCGGCGGGGTCATAACCAAGGAGGAGAGGCTAGCCCGATGAAGAAGAGCTACGAGAAGCCCGAAATCATCCATACCGAGGAGATCGAAGCGCGTGCGGTGGCTTGCGCGAAGCTGACCACCGACGTTCCGACCTGCTCCAGCGGTCCGGTGACGAGCTAGCAGCAACGCGAGAACTCGGTTCAGAGAGGCACACCTCCTCCGGAAGCGGAGGAGGCTGCGCGTGAAGGCGAAGGGCCAATGAGACGACGTATCAAGCTCCTTGGTCTTGCGGCTCTGATCGCGCTGGGAAGCGACAGGGCCTTAACCGGAACGGCCAGTACCAACGGTGGAGGGGACCGATGGCATTTCCGGTTAAGGCTCTCCGCTCCAGAGCCTGACATCACGAGGGATCCGGGGCGTCCCCAGGACGGCCCGGCCCTCACCATCCCCACCTTCGACCAGCTTCCAGCGGAAGCGGGTCGCGCCGACGCGGGCCGTCCCGGCCCGTTTCCGGTCAAGGTGGTCCGGGTGGCCATCCCTGAGGGGGGCCCCGCGAGCCTGGAGATCGTCCGGGCCCCACGGAGCCAGCTCAGGGGGTTGAGGCTAGGACCGGCGGAAGCGGAGGGCCATGGGCAGCCTTCCGCCGGCGCCGGACCCACCGCGGCACCGGAGACCGGTGAGACCGTCCTTCCTCCGATCGTGGGGGACGCCCTCCCGGTGCGCCTGGGGCCCGTGGGCTACTTCCGGCTCCAGCGCTACGTCGAGGTGATCTACACCCCTGTGCGGATCCCTCCCGAATCGCGCGCGGCGATGGCGGCGGGGGAGACGGCCGACCTGGACTTCTATCCCGACGTGGAGGTGGACATCGCCGTCGAGGGGGCGGAGCGCTCTTCGGCCTCCCTGGCCCCTCTCGCCGGAGCCGGGCCGGCCCTGGACCCGGGTTTCGAGGACGCCTACAGGAAGGCCTTCGTCAACTACGAAGAAGGGAGGGCCTTCAGGACCGGCCGCCGCTCCATGGATCTCGAGGCGGCCCCCCTCTCGACCGGGGCGCAGTCGCTGCTGCCGGCCGGGCCGGCGGGACTCTCGCCGTTCGCCCAGGCCACCACCCCGGTCTACCGGCTGGGGGTGAGAACCACCGGTCTCTACCGGCTCTCCCAGCCCTACCTGGTCGGCGGGAGCGGCGTCGCCCCGGGCCTGCTGGGGGCCGACCCTCGAACCTTCAAGCTGATGAGCCGGGGGGTGGAGGTACCCATCCGCGTGACAGGCGAAGCGGACGGATCGTTCGACACCGGGGACATGATCGAGTTCTTCGGCGAAGCCCTCATCGGCGAGCCGGACGTCACCCTGTTCATCGACTTCTGCAACCCGATGTCCAACCTGTGCGGATTCCCCAACGTCTTCCAGGCCAACGACGTCACCGACGAGAACGCCTACTTCCTGTTCGCCGAGCCGGGGACCCGCTCGCGGATTGCCGATCTCTCCGGAACCTTCAACGCAGGGCTGCCGCTGGCGACGAGCTTCAGCGACACCGTGCGCCGGGAGCGTGACAACACCTTCGTGCCGCTCGGATATGACGATCCCTACTTCGAGGAGGTCGTCACCAGCAACGGAGGCAACTTCACCGCGGACCCGAACCAGCCGAACTGCGGCTACGTCAACCCCGGGATCAACACCGCCCCGAGCGCCCGGTGGCTGGGCCCCGACCCGAACACAGGGCTCCCGTTCACCGATCCCAACAACGCCCATTTCTGCGCCTCGTGCAGCCCGTCGCTCCCGGGCCTGATCTCGACCCCCGACCCGGCCACGATACGGGTCCACTGGAGAGGGACCTCCTCGGTGGCTGCGTCTCCCGACCACCTGATCGTGGCCCAGGTAGGGACCACGGCGACACATTCCAACGCCATCTGCTTCGACAACGACACGATCGTGACTCAGACCTTCACCGTCCCCCAGTCGGCGCTGGTCCCAAACCAGATCTACTTCCAGCTCCCCGGCCTGGCCGTGGACACCAGCAAGTTCGAAGGGGCGTGGCTCGACCACATCGAGTTCGACTATCTGCGCTCGCTCGCCCTTTCCGGCCACGAGCTGTTGGCGGGCTTCCCCGACGGCTCCCGCTCCTACCAGGTGGACGGCTTCGCCACCGGGACCGCCGCCGACATGGTGGTGTACGACATCAGCGGGAACGTCCCCGGCTCCACGGTGCCGTCGCCCCGCCGCGTGACGGGCGGGACGATCGGGGGAGGATCGGGGAACTTCAACCTCAGGTTCTCCCTCGCGGCGGAGGCCAGGCCGCGCCGCCTGGCCATGGCCGGCGCGGGGGGGTTCAAGGTGCCGGCGGTGGTCACGGAGATCGGCGACGAGGATCTGCTCGACGCCGCCAACCAGGCCGACTACATCGTGATCGCCCATCCCTCGGTCGTGGACCTCGGCCCCGCCAGCCCCTTCACCGAGTACCTGGATCACCGGGCCGCCGACAGCAACGTGACCATCAAGGTGGTCCTGATCGACGACATCTACAACCAGTTCAACCATGGCGTGGCCCATCCCCAGGCGCTGAGGAGCTTCCTGTCGTACGCCTTCGACAACTGGACCGGGCCCTCGGGGACGGGGGCGCCGCCGTCGTACGTCCTGCTGGTGGGGGACGGGAGCTACGATCCGAAGAACAACCTCAACCGGCCCGAGAGCGGCGATCTCGTGCCGGCGATGGTGCTCTACCAGGAATCGTTCGTCATCGCCTACTTCACCTCCGACAACGCCGTCGCGGCCTTCCGGGGCGACGACCAGCTCCCCGACGTCCACCTGGGGCGCATCCCTGTGCGGACCCTGGCCGAGGCCAACGCCGTGTTCACCAAGATGCTCGACTACGACGTCAGCCCGCCTTCCGGCGCGTGGCGCACGCATGGCCTGTTCATCGCGGACCAGGGAGCGAGCTGCGGGGAGACGACCGGATTCGAGCAGGCCCAGAACGACGTCGTCGTGGAGCGCTTCGGCGCCCCGATGTCGTCGCAGACGCTGTACCTGGACGATCCCAACTACGGCGTGGCGACCTGCGGCACGCCGGCCAGCTCGACCAACAGGGACAAGTTCCGCAACGACATCCTCGCCGGTCTGAACAACGGCGCGGCGCTCACCTCGTACGTGGGGCACGGGTCGTTCTCCATCTGGGGACTGGCGGGCTGGCTCAACACGAGCCACGTCCCCTCGCTCGCGGTCAACGACAAGCCGACCTTCCTGGTCAACGAGAACTGCCTCGCGGGCGGCTTCCACAACGCCGCGGCCTCCTCCCTGGGCGAGGCCTTCCTCAAACCGGACGGCAAGGGGGCCATCGCCGTCTTCGCCCCAGCCGGCCTCTCGTTCACCTTCACCGGCGAGGCGATCAACGACCAGCTCTACGCGGATCTCTTCGGCATCGCCAAGGAGCGACGCTTCGGCCACCTGATCACCAACGTCCGCGCGGCCATCAGCAACACCATCATCGACATGATGAGCTTCGTGCTCATGGGCGATCCGGCCCAGCGGCTGATCATCCCGGCCCCCAGGCCGCCGCAGGGCTTCGCGGCCACGGGAGGAAACGCCCAGGTGACCCTGAGCTGGAGCCCGGGCCCCGACCCCGCCCAGACGCTCATCTACCGATCGGAGAACCCCGCCTTCGGCCACTCCCTGATCACGCCGCCGGGAGGGGTGGCCGGCACCCAGTTCGTGGACAGCACGGTCATCAACGGCCGCAACTACTTCTACCGTGCCTCGTCGGTGCAGGCCGGGCCGTTCGAAGGGGCCCCCACCAATCTGAACTCCGACTGCGACGTCCTGAACCCCGCGGCCAGCGGCCCCGACTGCCGCTGGGCGCGGCCGCTCAACCCGAACCCCCCGGCCGCGCCGACCGGCTTCGCCGTGCGCAATCCGGGAGATGGGGACAAGCTCAGGGTCGTCTGGAACCTCTCCCCCGAGCCGGACATCGATTTCTACACGGTCCACTACGGCACCACCGCCGGGGGGCCCTACTCCATGTCGGCCGTCTTCACCCGGCTCGAGGACGAGGGGATCATCGGCGGCCTCACGCTCGGGACCGAGTACTTCATGGTGATCACCGCCACCAACCTCTCCGGGCTCACCAGCGCCCCGAGCGCCGAGGACAGCGGAGTGCCGCAGGTCTTCGAGGGGGCCAACCCCCCGGCCATGGTCTCGGACCTCCAGCTCCGCCGGTCACCGATGTTCAGCGACGCCATCGAGGTGAGCTGGAGCCCCCCTTCCACCGACATCTACGGCGGGCCGACGATGATCGCCTCGTACCGCGTGCACCGCGGCACCACGCCGATCTTCCAGCCCTCTGCGGCGAACCTGGTGGCGGCGCTCGAGGGAGCCTCCTCCACCGTGTTTCACGACCGGAACACATGGGACACGCCGGGGGACTATTACTACCTCGTGGTCGCCGTGGACTCGCAGGGGTTCGCCTCCGGGGCGGGGCGGGAGCTGCCGATGGGGATCTCGCAGCTCGACGTCACCATGAACGGCTCGAGCCTGATGCTGGCGTGGCCGCCGGCCACGCAGGACGTCACCGGCGCCCTCACCACGATTGACCACTACGAGGTTTACGTCGATACTTCCCCGCTGGAAAGGGGACGCATCGACATGCTGGCGCCCGTGCTGGTCACCACCTCGACGTCGGCGTCCATCCCCGACCCGGGGCCGTCGCTCCGGTTCGTGTCGGTCATCGTCGTGGACGTCCGGGGGAACAAGAGCCCCTTCTGACCGGGCGGCCGCCGCCGGTAGGAGCTGGTCTGGACACGCGTCTCATCGTGGAGGATGTCCCCGCCCAGCCCGACGCGTTCGACGAGGTCATCCAGCGGGCGCGGCAAGGAGAGCAGGCCGCCTTCATCGAGATCATGGAGCGCTTCGAGGGCAAGGCGCTCATGATCGCCCGCGGGATGGGGGCCTCCAGCCACGACGCCGAGGACATCGTCCAGGATGTCTTCATCAAGCTGTTCCGCTACATCCGCTCCTACCGCAGCGGCCGCTCTTTCATCAACTGGTTCTACCGCATCGTGGTGAACGCCAGCCGCGACCATCTGCGCCGCATGAGCCGGGCCGGCGAGCCGATGGCCGAGGAGGACATCGCGGAATCGGTCGATCACTCCCCGGCCTCCGAGGCGCAGGTCCTCTCGTTCGGCCCCACGGCGGTCTCCGGCCACGAGGCCAGCGACGCCGCGGAAGATCTGCGCCGGGCCATGGCCGGCCTGAGCGAGCGGGAGCGGATCGTGGTCATCCTCCGCGACCTTCAGGGGCTCTCCGCCTGGGAGATCGCCCGCATCCTGCGCATCTCTCCCATCACCGTCCGCAGGCACGCCTCGCGCGCCCACGAGCGGCTCAGGATCTACTTCCGCGAGAGCCCCTGAGCCGCTCGCCGCGGGATGGCTGCTGTCCCCCTGTCCCATCGGCGGCTGCGTGGGGCCCTTCTGGTCAGACCGCGGCGGCGGCGGCCGCGGCGGCGGCTCCGTCGGGGCGCTGCACCCTCGCCCAGTCGGTGGGCGAGGCGAGCCGCTCCTGGGGCGGCCGCTCGGCCGACCAGCCGGGGGTCCACCCGGTCCTGATCCCGTCCATCCATCTCTCCCGGGCGGTCCCCTCCGCGTCGAGCCCCATCGCCCACTCCACCCTGTCCGGGGCCCGCCCCCTCACCGCCATCCTGCCGTCGTGGATCGACGCGTGGTGCGCGCGGCAGACGCACACCATGTTCCACTCCTCGTCGGGACCTCCCCGGCTCAGGAACACCATGTGGTGGGCGTTGAGCCCGCCTCGCGTCTCGCAGTACGGCGCCTGACATCTCCAGCCGTCCCGGACCATCACCTTGTGCGCCAGGGTGCCGCACTCCGGCTCGGCGAAGCCCCACTGCTGTATGAAGCCCAGCAGGATCAGGGCGGCGAGGCGCCCCGTGGTCGGGGCCAGCTCCGGCCATGGCCATTGCGACCCCAGCCTGGCGAGTTCCGCCTCCCACACGGCGGCCAGCGAGGCCGGAAGGGAGAACCGGACGACCCTGTGTGGTCTCTGGTTGCCCAGGACCCGCCTGACCATCTCCGGCCTGTCCTTCTCCAACGCCATCCGCCACCGGTCGGCGCGCGAGGCCAGCGTCGAGCGCAGGGGGGCCTTGCCGCCGCGTGCACACGTTTGCAGGCGGGGCCGGACCGGCCCCGGGGCGGCTTCTTCCACCGGCCGCCCGGCCTCGGACTCGGTTTCCGGACCGCCCTTCCATGCCGCCCCGGCCGGCCCGGGGGCGCACCCTGGCGGGTCGTCCGCCTCGGTCCTTCGCGGGGGGAGCGGCGGGTCGGTCTTCTCGTCCAGGACGAAGGCGATGTCCTCCCTGAGCGCCCTGAGCGTCGAGCAGCGCGCCCGCGCGAGCCACTCGTCCTGGGTCGCGGGCCGGGCCACCCTGGACACCTCCTTCGCCTCCAGCGCCGTGATGAGCCCCTGTCTCCAGGCCGAGGCCACCTTCGGCAGCCCGTGGAGAGCCTTCGTGAGCGACACCAGCCACCAGGCGCCTCTCCTGGAGCGCCCCAGCAGCTCCACCGCGTACTGCTCCAGGCTCGACGCCCCCAGCCTCCTGAAGAGCTTCATGGCGGCGACCAGCCGCAGCAGCCTCCCCTCGTGCCAGCTCAGCGCCCCTTCCAGCCTCAGCAGCCAGCGGATGCGGCGGTGCAGATCGGCCGGGTCGTCCTTGCCGCCGGGGTCGAGCCCGGCCATCGGGTCGGAGCGGAAGCGCACCTGCCGGGCCGTCCTGCGAAGCGGCCCCACAAGCCGGGCGGCCTCCTGGGCGGCATGCGACGCCTCGTGCCACCCCAAGGGCGACCAGCCCGCGGCGGCCCCGGGGGGCTCCTGGTCCGCCGGCAGCCCGGCCGGGATGAACGACAACGCCTCGAAGCTGTATCCGGAGGAGTGCTCCGCCAGGAAGTCGTCCACGCACTCGTGCACCGGCAGGTCGAAGCCGGCCAGGCGCCGCGAGGTCTCCAGCGCCACCTGCCAGGCGGCATACAGCGGACTCGCCGCCTCGAAGGAGCAGGCCCGCCAGTCGTCCTCCTCGCGCTCCGGGTCGAGACGGCCGGCCCCTGACGACGCCGCGGCGGAACCCTGCGTGGAAGCCTCATCCTCCTGCTCCGGCTCCTGCTCCGGCCTGGTCGTCAGGGCCTCCGCCCGCCGCTTCCGCACCGCCTCTGTCACCAGCTCCGCCAGTCTGGCCACGCTCACACTGGCAGCGACCTCCAGCCACTCTGCTTCGTTGTCCGGCGTCATCACCCGGATGAGCTCTCTGGCCTGGCAGACCGTCACCGTCCCCCTCTTCCAGGCGTTGCCCAGCCGGGGCAGCGGCCCCTTCGCGATCGCCCGGTCGATGGCGGCCAGGTACCGGAACCGGCGGGCCGAGGGCTGCCTCAGCTCCTGGGTGAGGTAGCCCGCAAGACCTGTGTGGCCCCAGCGCTGGAACCCACGGCCGTCGTCCATCCGACGCAGCAGGGCCGCCAGGCACACGTCGATGGCGTGGGCGGCCGCGCTCACCTGGGAGAGGACCTCGTGGACCTCGAAGGCCCGGGCCTCCTTCCAGCCCCAGGGGCGGGACGCAGGTCCGGCATCGGAGCCGGCGTCCTGGCGGAGGAACCCGCACGATTCGTCCAGAGCGAGGATGGTGTCCACGGTGCAGCCCAGCGCCGCGCGGAGCATGCCGCCGGCCGAAGAGACGAGGTTGACCCGATGTATACAGCGGCCGGACGGAATTGTCAAGTTCAATGAAATCTTTTACAATTGGCCCACTTTGTTGTTGGAAGAGATGGGATGCCGCGCACTCGAGGCCTCGGGTGGGTGAGGGAAGGATGCAAGGTGAGGCGACTGGGGCCTTTGCTGTGGGACGCTGCGGCCCTCAGGGCGAGCCTTGTTCCTCGATCAGCCGCTGCGCCGCGGCCCTGGTGACGGGAGAAAGGACGTCGCTCCCGGCGGCCTTCCTAACGGCCTCACCATGGCTGCCGAACCGCTCGGGGAATCGTTCCAGCGCCTCCACGGCGACCGAAACCTCCTCGTCGGCGGCCGAAGCGAGCAGCCGTAGGGCAAGATCGTACACGCTCTGGAGCTCCTCCGCGCTCATGGCGGCGAGAGCGGAAAGCCGCGTCCCGGACGTGGATCCCAGCGCGGAGTCGATCTCCTCAGCCGAGAGCTCCCCCCTCCCCTTGACTGCGTCAAGGAACGCCAGCACGGCCTCCGGCCCGCCTCTTTCCTCGATGCCCAGAAAGACTCCCATCGAGGCGCTGTACCGGAGCTGCAAGGAGGGCATCTGGTCAAGCCGGGCAGGAATGGGCTCGTACTCCCAGGCCAGAAGCGCCTCGGGGCCGAGCCGGTGGAGATCGACCAGGGGGAGGCGGAGCCGCCGGCCGAGCGAGAAGCGCCCAGGCTCCAGCATCTCCATAGCCCTGTCTGCGACGTAGGAGGCGAACCCTTCCTCGATCCACCGTGCGCGCCTCCCAGGCGACCGCCGGCCGTATCTCAACGACAGCGCGTGGTGCGCCCATTCGTGTGGAAGAAAGTCGCGGATCGTCTCGCGGACGGCCGCGACCTTCCGGTCAAGGTTCCAGCCGGAGCCCAGCACGGCGAAGACGGCCACAGAGGGCGACGCGTCCTTGATTCGAAAACTCTTTGGGTAGCTCTCCATCTGGACTATGTAGAGAACTGCGCCCCTTCCGGAGGGCAGCTTCAGTCGCGTGAGAACGGTCTTGACGGCTTCCATCTCGCTCAGTCCGAGCCTGGCAAGCTCTAGGCTCCACCGGCAAGCAACGGTGCGCCACTGAGAGCCGTCACGAGTGAAAGACCTATTGCGCGGGATTTCACAGGTACGGCTTCACCAGGGAGGAGAAGCGCGGGTCCTTGCGGAACTCGGCGAGGTAGGGGTCCACGAAGAGGTCCTGCACGCGGGGCTCCCGCTTGAGGTACCGGTCGAAGGTGGCGTAGGCGGCGTCGCGGCGGCCCAGCTTCTCCTGGCAGAGGCCGGAGAGGTAGTAGGCCTTGGACTCGGTGGGGTTGAGCTTCAGGGACTCCCCCAGGGCCTCCAGGGCGCGCTCCCAGTTGCCGGCCCGGAAGTTGGCGTAGCCGTACAGGTAGAGCACGGAGGCGGAGGAGGGCATCGCCTGGAGGCCGTCCGAGAACAGGGCGATCGCCTCGTTGTGCCGCTCGTTGCGGATCAGCATCCAGCCCAGCGACCGGTAGAGCTCCTCGGTGTCGGGGTAGATCTCGATCGCCCGGCGCATCATGGCGATGGCCTCTTCCAGCCGCTTCTCCTTGGCCAGGAACCGGGCGTACTGCACGAGCCCCATCTTGTTCTCGGGGTCCACGCGCAGCACCTCCTGCAGGACCGCTTCGATCCCCTTCTCGTACTCGGTGCCGCGCAGCTTGGAAACGAGACTGATCCCCTCGGCCACCTCGGCGACCTCCTTGGGGTCGCGCGGCTCTCCTTTGCGCAGCTTGGACTCGGTGCCGGAGATGTAGCCCAGCGAGAGCAGCCTTTCCCGCATCTCGTCGTCCATGGGGGCGGTCTCGGCGTCGTCTCTCTGGATCGATTCGAGCCCGGTCTTCACCCGCTGGAACTCGCCCCGCGCCTCCTGGGCGCGCGCCGGCTCGGCCAGCGCCAGGTTCCTGGTCTCGCCGGGGTCGGCCTCCAGGTCGTAGAGCTCGGGGGTGGGCAGGTCGATGTACTTCCAGCGCGAGGTGCGCAGCGCGAAGATGGGGGCCCACCCGTACGACGAGCTGCCGTAGATCGACTCGAGGTAGGGGGAGCGCGCCGGCACGCGGCCGCTCCCCTTGACCGCGTCGAGGAGGCTCACCCCCTGGACCTGCTCCAGCGGGGGCATCCCCAGGGCCGCCAGCACTGTGGGGGCGATGTCGATGATGGAGGTCAGGTCGGAGACCCTTCGCCCCTTCGGCGCCCCGGGCAGCCGCACGATCAGCGGCACGTGCATCGTGGACTGGTAGATGAAGACACCGTGGAAGCGCTCGTGGTGCTCCCCCAGCGCCTCGCCGTGGTCGCCGGCCACGATGACCAGGGTGTCGTCCCACAGGTCCATCTGCCGGAGCCGGTCGAAGAAGCGCCCCAGCTCGCGGTCGGCGAAGGCGATCTCGTCGTCGTAGCGCTGCTCCGGGGGGCTCTTGAGGTCGGCCCCGGGCGGGTCGTAGGGGTGGTGCGGATCGAACAGGTGCATCCAGACGAAGAACGGGCGCTCCTTCTCCGCCTCGATCCAGCGCAGCGTCCGGTCCACGGTCTTGTCGGCCTTGCGCTCCTCGAACCAGAGGCCGCGGCCCAGCTCGGAGTGGATGTCCTCGTCGTAGTAGAGGTCGAAGCCCTGGTCGAAGCCGAAGTGCGACGACAGCACCAGGCACGACACCACCGCCGCCGTGCGGAAGCCGCGCTCCTTGAGCACCTCGGGGAGCGTCCTTTCCTCGGGGGCCAGCAGGGCCGAGCCGTTGTTGCGGAAGCCGGTGACCAGGGGATAGCGCCCGGTCAGGATGCCGGCGTGGGCCGGTCCGGTGAGCGGCGTGGTGGAGGAGGCGTTCTCGAACAGGGTCCCCTCGGCGGCCAGGGCGTCGATCGTGGGACTGATGTCCCTGCCGTAGCCATAGGCGCCGAGGCGGTCGGCCCTCAGGGTGTCGATGGTGACCAGCACCACCCGCGCCGGAGGGGGCGCCTCCTTGCAGCCGGCCGCGGACAGGACCGCCAGCAGCGCCGCCGGGGCCAGGAGAGCGGCGAGCCGGATGCGGCCGAACGGGATAGGGCCCA
>DATEEA010000081.1:0-29825 GCA_035281445.1 Candidatus Polarisedimenticolia bacterium | reverse complement strand
GGGGAAGACTGCCAGCCGGTCGGTGAGGAAGGAGCCGCCGTCGAGCCCGCGGGGGAGCAGATAGCACAGGATCACGATGGCGCCCGCAGGCACGACGAGGGAGGCCACGGTGCCGGCGGGGAGGGATCCCGGCTTGCGGGCGGCGGCCGCCCGCAGACCGAGCAGGGCCAGCAGCGCCATCAGCCCGCACGAGACGGCGAGCTGCGCGGGCGGGCCGAACACGAGCCACTCCCCGCGGGCCAGGTAGAGCGTCACCCGCCAGGCGCCCCACCGGCTGGTCTCGGCTCCCCCGGCCCGGGCCGCCAGATCGGCCGCCAGCAGCCAGGCCGGAGCGGCCCACGCCGCCCGGGCCGCCCTGGCGCCCGGGGGCCGGCCGGCGGCGGGAGCGAAGGCCAGGATCGCCGAGACGGCCAGCAGGGCCACGCCGAAGGTCACCGCGTGGCCCAGGAAGACCGCTCCGAGCAGCAGGTTCAGCAGGGCGGCCCGGGGGACGGTCACCTGGCCGCGGATCCGCCAGGCCAGCCCCAGCGTGGCCAGCAGCAGCGGGACGCTGAGCCAGAAGCTGTAGAGCCCCTTGAACAGGAAGAAGCCGCACGAGAGAAGCCCTCCCGCGGCCGCCAGAGGCCCGGGCCGGGGCGCGAAGCCGGACAGCCACCATCGCCAGGCGGCGGCCATCGCCAGGATCCCCAGGCTGGCCAGGATCCGATCGGCCGTCGCCGGGGGCGCCGCCAGCATCAGGGGGTAGAGCAGGGCCGTCCCCAGCCAGTTGGGGATGGGGGCCAGGTCGCGCTCGTAGCGAGACGGGAAGACGCTCCCTTCGTCGTCCCAGGCGATCAGGATGTGGGTGTTGTAGAGGTGGCTGGGTCCGTCCTGCGTGGCCAGCCGCTCGAACCCCCAGATCGGGACGAGCGCCAGCAGCGCGAGCCCCAGCGTGAGCGCCCGCTCCGATCCTCCGCCCGCTGCTTTCCTCTCCACGGCACGCCCTCCCGGGGGGCCAATCTAGCGGCTCCGGAGTCCCGCGGCATCCCCGGACCGGAACGTGCGTGCTTGCGGGCCCGCGTGCGGCGTTGGTATTCTGCCCGCGGTGGCTCGCTCCTTTTCCTCACGTCGGCCCGGCCGCGAGCGGTGGCGCCACAAGGTGCGCTTGCCCCGCGCCGTCGTGGTGCTCTCCAGCGGCGGGCTCGACTCGGCGGTGCTCATCGCCCGGATGGCCCGGCGCGGGCTGGACGTGCATCCGGTCTTTGTCAAGGCGGGGCTGATCTGGGAACGCGCGGAGCTGGCGGCTCTGAGGCGCTACCTGCGCGGTCTGCCCCCCGGGCTGGCGCGGCGCGTCCGCCCGCCGGCCGTCCTGTCGCTCCCCCTGGGCGATCTCTACGGACGGCACTGGAGCACCACGGGGAAGGGGACCCCCGCCTGGAGCGCCACCGACGACGCCGTTTACCTGCCGGGGCGCAACCTGCTGCTGCTGGCCAAGGCGGGCGTGCTGGCCGCGATGCGTGGGGTGCCCCGCCTGGCCATCGGGCCCTTGAAGGGGAATCCCTTCCCCGACGCCTCCCCCGCGTTCTTCCGGGCCATGCAGAAGGCCCTCGCCGAGGGGCTCGACTTCCCGCTGCGGATCGAGGCGCCCCTGCTCTCGTGCGACAAGGAGGATCTCATCCGCGGCTCCGCCGGTTTGCCGCTCGGGCTGACCCTTTCCTGCTCCCGGCCTTCGGGCTCGCGCCCCTGCGGCCGCTGCGCGAAGTGCCGCGAGAGGATCCTGGCCCTGCGCGCCGTGGCGGCCGTCCGGGAGGATGGCCCCGGGGCCGCCCCCCGGAGGGCCCGCGTGCGGGCGCGGGGGTGAACACGCCGATGCGGGCCGGCCCCGCCGGCCCTGATGGAGGCTACGCGACCATGCCGATCGAATCGACTATCCTGTCCCGTGCCGGGCGCGCCTTGCTGGCCGCCGCGGCGTCCTGCGCGCTGGCCTCCGCCTCCGCGCCGCTCTCGACGGCCGCCCCCGAGGCGCGGGCCGGAAAGGAGGCCGGTATCTTCCCGTTTCCCTACGCCATCGACGACCTGGACAACGGCCTGCGGCTGGTCACGGTGCCTCTGCCGTATCCGGATCTGGTCTCGCTGTACGTGGTGGTGCGCGCCGGCTCGCGCAACGAGGTGGAGCCGGGCAAGTCGGGGTTCGCGCACTTCTTCGAGCACATGATGTTCCGCGGGACCGACAAGTACCCGCCGGAGAAGTACAACGACGTGATGAAGGCCATGGGCGCGGATCACAACGCCTTCACCACCGACGATTTCACCGCCTACCACATGCTCTTCGGCAAGGAGGACCTGGACCAGGCCATGGAGGTGGAGGCGGACCGCTTCCAGAACCTCTCCTACCCGCTGGACGCGTTCAAGACAGAGGCCAACGCGGTGCTCGGGGAGTACAACAAGAACAGCGCCAATCCGATCCAGAAGCTGTTCGAGGTGATGCGCGAGGCGTCCTTCGCCACCCACACCTACAGGCACACCACGATGGGGTTCCTGGAGGACATCCAGGACATGCCCAACCAGTACGAATACAGCAAGCAGTTCTTCCATCGCTTCTACCGGCCCGAGAACGTGGTTCTGGTCGTGGCCGGCGACGTGCAGCGCGACGCCGTCCTGGCGCTGGCGAGGAAGCACTGGGGTGGATGGAAGCGGGGAGACTTCCGGCAGACCATCCCCGCCGAGCCCGGGCCCTCGGGGCCGCACCTGCGGAACATCGAGTGGCCCACGGACACTCTTCCCTGGGTCGTGGTGGGATACCGCGGCCCGGCCTTCTCCACGGAGAAGCCCGACCTGGCCGCTCTGGAGCTGGCCGCCGAGGTCGCCTTTTCGGAGAGCTCGCCCCTTCACCAGCGCCTGGTCATCGAGGAGCAGAAGGTGGACAACCTGCTGACCTACGTCCCCTCCTCGCGGGACCCCGGCCTTCTGCTGGTGGGAGCCAGGGTCAAGGATCCGTCCGACCTCGTCCCTGTGCGCGACGCGCTCCTGGCCACCATCGAGGACCTGCGCGGCAAGCCGGTGGACGCCGGGCGCCTGGCCGCGGTGAAGTCGAACTTGAAGTACGGCTTCGCCCTGGGCATGGACAACACCCAGGCCGTGGCCGCGGGTGTGGCGCGCTTCGTGCAGCTCGATCCGACCCCCGAGACCATCAACCGGCTCTACGCGCTGTACGACCGGATCACCCCTGGCGAGGTGATGGAGGCGGCGGTCCGCTACCTGACGCCGCCGCGCCGCACCATCGCCACGCTCACTCCGCCCGGCGTGCCGGCGCCTCCTCCGCCGGCGGACGATCGGGACGATCCGGACGAGGAGACCGCCTCCATCGGGCGCGCCGCCCGGACGCCGGCCGCGCCCGGCGTCCCCGCCGCGGCGGCCGGTACGGCGGACCATCGCGCCGCGGGCGCGGGGGCCGGGCTGGCCAAGGTGCTGCGGCCGGCCGACGTGCCCCTGGTCTCCTTCCGGATCCTGTTCCAGACGGGGGCGGCGCACGACCCGGAGGGAAAGGAGGGGCTGGCGGCCCTCACCGCCGCCCTGCTCAGCCAGGGGGGCACGCGGAGCCTGTCCTATCAGGAGGTCGTGCAGGCTCTCTACCCCATGGCCGCGGGCATCGCCTCCCAGGTGGACAAGGAGATGACCGTCTTCTCCGGCACCACCCACCTGGAGAACCTCGACGCCTACCACGGCATCCTGTCCTCCATGCTGCTTGAGCCCGGCTGGCGGGAGGAGGACTTCCGCAGGGTCCGCGACGACGCCGTGAACCACCTCAAGGTCAACCTGCGCGGCAACAACGACGAGGAGCTGGGAAAGGAGGCCCTCTACCTGACGCTCTTCGATCGCTCCCATCCCTATGGACACGAGAACACCGGCACGGTGGAGTCGCTGCGCAAGCTGACCCTGGCCGACGTCCAGGCTTTCTACAAGGAGAGGTACACGCGCGCCTCGGTCACCCTCGGCCTGGCGGGGGGCTACCCCGCCGGCTTCCCGGAGCGCATGGAGGAGGCCTTCTCCCGGCTGCCGGCCGGATCGGCCGGCGCGCCTCTTGAGATCCCCCCCGCGCCGAAGCGCCCCGGGCAGAGGCTGACCATCGTGAAGAAGGACACCCGGGCCACGGCCATCTCGCTCGGCTTCCCGATCGAGGTGACCCGCCGTCATCAGGACTGGGCGGCGCTGTGGCTGGCCACCTCGTGGCTCGGCCAGCACCGAAGCAGCAACTCGCACCTGTACCAGAGGCTGCGCGAGACGCGCGGTCTGAACTACGGCGACTACGCCTACATCGAGCACTTCCCGCGCGGCATGTTCCTGATGCAGCCCGAGCCCAACCTGGCCCGCCAGCGCCAGCTCTTCCAGATCTGGATCCGCCCCGTGGAGCCGGCCAACGCCCACTTCGCCCTGCGGGCGGCGCTGTACGAGCTGCGCAAGCTCGCCGACCACGGCCTCACCCAGGAGCAGTTCGAGGAGACCAGGCGCTTCCTGGAGAAGCACGTGGCGGTCATGGCGCGGACCCAGTCCGCCCAGCTCGGCTACGCGCTCGACGGCCGCTGGTACGGCACCGGGGACTTCGTCCCCTGGATCCGGCAGAAGCTCTCGCGCCTGACACGGGACCAGGTGAACCGGGCCATCCGCGAGCACCTGCGCGCGCCGGAGCTCTCCATCGTCATGGTGGCCAAGGACGCGGAGCGGCTCAGGGACGCCGTGGTGTCCAACGCGCCGTCTCCCGCCGCCTACAACTCTCCCAAGCCGGCCGAGGTCATGGAGGAGGACAAGGTCATCCAGTCCTTCCCCCTGGGGGTGGCCGCAGGCGACGTGGTGATCGTGCCGGTGGAGGAGGTGTTCGAGCGCTAGGAGTCCGCGGGAGGCCCGCCCGGCCGCCGGAGCCTGACCAGGGTGGCGCCCCATCCGCCGGCGGTCTCGTCCGCGGCGCGGAACGACTCCACGGCCGGGTGCTTCTCCAGGACGGCCCGCACCAGGCGGCGCAGGGTCCCGGTCCCCTTGCCGTGGATGATCCGCAGGTCGAGGATCCCCCGCGCGGCGCACTCCTCGATGTAGTCGGGGATGAGCTGCTTCACCTCGGAAGCCCGGAAGGTGTGCAGGTCGAGGACCCCGTCGATCTCCATTTCTGAAACCCCCGCGGGCCGGAAGGCGTATGATAGCCGGGTTTCCGGGGGAAAGGTCCGTTCCGCTCACCGCTCTTGGGAGGTTCATCGCATGAAGAAGGGATTGTGGCTGCTGGCCGCCCTGCTCCTGGCCGTGCCGGCGCCGGCCGGCGCCGTGGACGAGCCGGCCGTGACCGACCCGGCCGTGCAGGCCAAGGACAGCGAAGGGGTGGATCTGCCCGCGCGCGGTCGGAAGAAGGCCGACGACAAGGCGGCCTCCGGGCCGGGCGGGCCCGTGGCGCGCAAGGACGAGCCGGCCTTCGACGACGTGATCAAGGACCACGCCGCGATCAAGGGGCTGATGACCCTCCACGAGAAGGACGGCCGGTACCTGCTGGAGATCCTGCCGGAACAGCTCGACCGCGACTTCATGCTGTCGCTCACCAGGGAGACCGGCGTGGGACAGTTCGGGCTGCTGGCGGCCCAGGTGCTGGGCGAAGTCCCGGTGCGGTTCCACAAGGTGGGAAAGAAGGTCCAGCTCCTCCTGCGCAACACCCGGTTCGCCGCCGAGACGGATCCGGACATCCGGCGCGCCGTGGCCAAGTCGTTCTCCGACTCTCTGGCCGGGTCGTCGAAGATCGAGAGCGCTCCACACCCTGAGTCCAAGGCCATCCTGGTGGACCTGGCCCCCCTGCTGGTCTCCGATGTGGAAGGCGTGGGGGCCTTCTTCGGCCAGGTCTTCCAGACGCCGTACAACCTGGATCGCGAGAACAGCCACGTCAGCGCGGTCAAGGGCTTCCCCCGGAACATGGAGATCGAGGCGCGGCTGCACTTCGCCGCCGGGCGCCCGGCCAACCTGGTCAACCTGCCGGACCCTCGCAGCCTGTTCATCACCTACCGCTTCAGCCTCTCCGACGTCCCGGCCGCCCCCGGCTTCCTTCCCCGGATCGCCGACGACCGGGTCGGGCACTTCCTGGCCCTGTACCAGGACTTCAGCGACGATCGCCGCGAGACCCCCTACGTCCGCTACGTGACCCGCTGGAACCTGGAGAAGGAAGAGCCGTACGCCGCGCTGTCGAAGCCCAAGGAGCCGATCACCTACTGGATCGAGAACAGCGTCCCCAAGAAGTACCGCAAGGCGCTGGCCGACGGCACGCTGATGTGGAACCGGGCCTTCGAGAAGATCGGCTTCAAGGATGCCGTGGTGGTGAAGCAGCAGCCCGACGACGCGGACTGGGATCCCGCCGACGTGCGCTACGCCACCATCCGCTGGTTCATCGCCACCGACACCGGCTTCGCCATCGGTCCCTCGCGCATCAACCCCATGACCGGGCAGATCTACGACGCCGACATCGGCTGGTCCGAGTCGATCATCGCCGGCCGCCTGCGCGAGTACGAGGAGCTCACCGACCCGGTCACCGCGCTGCAGGACCTGTTCCGCTCCATGGAGATGAAGCCGGAAAGCGGCCGCGATCCCCGGTTCGCCTGCGACTTCGCCAGGGGGGCGGTGGAGCAGATCGGCTTCGGGCTCGAGCTGCTGGAGGCCCGCGGGGTGCTCCCCGGCTCGCCCCAGGCGGACGAGTACATCAACGGGTTCATCACCTACGTCCAGGCGCACGAGGTGGGGCACACGCTCGGGCTGCGGCACAACTTCCGCTCCAGCGTGGAGCGCTCCTACGCCGACCTGCACGACGCCGGCCTGACCGGCCAGAAGGGGCTGGTCGGATCGGTGATGGACTACGTTCCGGTCAACATCGCGGCCAACGGCAAGGCTCAGGGCCAGTACTGGCCGACCACGCTGGGATCCTACGACCATTGGGCCATCGAGTACGCTTACAAGCCGATCCCCGGGGTCAAGAAGCCGGAGGACGAGCTGCCCGAGCTGAAGGCCATCGCCTCGCGGGTGGCCGAGCTGGGGCTCAGCTACGGCACCGACGAGGACACCGAGGATCCCAGGACCAACACCTGGGACCTGGGCTCGGAGCCGGTCAGCTTCTACGCGGACCGGGCGTCGCTGGTGAAGGAGCTGTGGAAGGGGATGCCCGACAAGCTGGCCAGGCCCGGCGAGGGCTACCAGCTCCTGCGGAGGGCCTTCATGCGCGGCTTCACCCAGTACGCGCTGGCCGTGTTCAACGTGACCAAGTCGATCGGCGGGCTGCACACGCACCGCGACCACGTGGCCGATCCGCAGGGCCGCCTGCCCATGGTCCCGGTGGCCGCCGACCGGCAGCGCGCGGCGCTGGACTTCGTCAGGGCCAACGTTTTCGCTCCCGAGGCCTTCGACTTCCAGCCGGACACCCTGAACCGGCTGGCCCTGACTCGCTGGTGGGACTTCAACGGCAACATCTTCCAGATCCCCCGCATGGAGTTCCCCCTTCACGACGTGGTGCTGGCGCTGCAGCAGCTCACGCTGCAGGCCCTGTACAACCCGGTGAAGCTGGACCGCCTGGTGGACCTGGAGATGCACGTGGCCAGGGGGCAGAAGGCCTTCACCCTGGCCGAGATGTTCTCCGGGGTCCACGAGTCGGTGTGGGCGGAGGTCTACGGGACCGGGGTGCCGCGGATCAACAGCTTCCGCCGGGCGCTGCAGCGGGACCATCTCAAGCGGCTGGCCGACATGATGGTCCGCCCCGCCCCGCAGGCGCCCGAGGACGCGGCCACCATGGCCCGCGCCAACCTCAGCGACCTGAGCAAGCGGATCGCCGCGTCGCTCGGCGGCACGGCGCTCGACGCGGCCACCCGGGCGCACCTGGAGGAGACCCGGGCCAGGATCGAGGCGGCGCTGACCGCCCAGGTGATCCGCCAGACGAGCTGAGCATGGTGGCTAAACGACGGCAGAGTGAGGACTTGACCGGGAAGGGCGGGCCGTTCTAGAGTGACCGGCATCGTGACAGCCGCTTCGTCCCGGGACGCAGGGATGGCGCCGCGGAGGGTGACCTTCGCGGCGCGTCGCTTTCGAGGGGGTTCCATGCGTAGAGGGTTGACGTCGACATTCATCGCGCTGCTCGTGGCCGTCTTCTCGCTCCCGCCGGCGGGAGCGGACGACTCGATTCCCATCGCGGATCCGTCGTCCGGGGCGGCGATCGCCGCCGCAGAGAAGGACGACCAGACCTCCTCGCGGAGGAAGAAGAAAGAGAAGAAAGAGGACGACAAGAAGCCGGCTGGCCAGGCCGCGGGCCCCAAGAAGGACGAGCTCCCGCCGTTCGACGACGTGGTGAAGGACGCCGAGATGTTGGAAGGGCTCTTCACCGTCTACCGCAAGGACGACAAGATCTATCTGTCGCTGAAGCCCGAGCATCTGGAGAAGGACTACATGATGTCGCTCACGCGCGAGACCGGCATCGGCCAGAGCTGGCTGCTCGCGGCGCAGGTGCTCGACGACGGGCCCGTCCGCTTCCGGAAGGTCGGCAAGAAGGTGCAGCTCCTCCTCCGGAACCAGCGGTTCCAGGCCAAGGACGATCCCGACATCCGCAGGGCGGTGGAGAAGTCGTTCTCCGACTCGCTGGCCGGGGCGGCCAAGATCGAGAGCCAGCCGCACCCGGAGACCAAGGCCATCCTGGTGGAGGTCGCGCCGTTCGTGATGAGCGATGTGGAAGGGATCGGGGCCTGGCTGGGCCAGGTGCTGCAGGCGCCCTACAACTTCGACCGCGAGAACAGCAGCGTCAGCGCCGCCAAGACGTTCCCCCTGAATTTGGAGATCGAGGCCCGGGCCCACTTCACGAGCAACAAGCCGGCCAACTTCGTGAACCTTCCCGACCCGCGCAGCCTGTTCATCACCTACCGCTACAGCATCACCGACGTCCCCTCGGCCGAGGGGTTCGTGCCCCGCCTGGCCGACGACAGGGTCGGTCACTTCATGGCCCTGTACCAGGACTTCAGCGACGACCGCCGGGAGACCCCGTACGTCCGGTACGTCTCACGCTGGGACCTCCAGAAGGAGGAGCCCTACGCGGCGCTGTCCAAGCCCAGGCAGCCGATCACCTTCTGGCTGGAGAACAACATCCCCAAGCAGTACCGCAAGGCGGTGGCCGACGGCATCCTGATCTGGAACAAGGCCTTCGAGAAGATCGGCTTCCAGGACGCCATCGTGGTCAAGCAGCAGCCCGACGACGCCGACTGGGATCCGGCCGACGCCCGCTACGCCACCGTGCGCTGGTTCGTCACCACCACCGGGTCGTTCGCCATAGGTCCTTCCCGGGTGAACCGCATGACCGGGCAGATCTTCGATGCGGACATCGGTGTGGCCGAGGCCATCGTCAGGTTCACCCGCCGGGAGCACGAGGAGCTGGCCGACCCGGTCGGCGCGCTGCAGGCCATGGCCGACGCCATGCAGCCGCCGGCGCTCAGGCAGTCGGCGCCGCAGGTCCCTTCGCGCTTCCGCCAGGACCCCAGGTCCTACTGCCAGTTCGCCTCGGGGGCCGTGCAGCAGGCGGCCTTCGGGCACAGCCTGCTCCTGGCCCAGGGGATGGAGCCGGGCTCGGCCCGGGAGGACCAGTACGTCAACGACTTCATCACCCACGTCATGGCGCACGAGGTGGGGCACACGCTGGGGCTGAGGCACAACTTCCGCGCCAGCTACGTGCTCCCCGTGGACCAGCTCCAGGACACGCGCAGGACCACCGAGCAGGGGCTGACCGGGTCGGTGATGGACTACACGCCCGCCAACCTCGCGCCGGCGGGGCGGCCGCAGGGTCAGTACTGGCAGACCACGCTCGGCCCCTACGACGAGTGGGCCATCGAGTACGCCTACAAGCCGTTCCCGGGGATCAAGACGTCCGAGGACGAGCTGCCGCATCTTCGCGCCATCGCCTCGCGGGTGGCCGAGGTCCGGAACCATTACGGCACCGACGAAGACCTGAGCGACCCGCGCACGAGCCAGTGGGACATCGGCGGGGACGGCATCGCCTACTACCAGGGCCGGGTGGCGCTGGCCAAGGAGCTCTGGAACCGGATCCCTCAGAAGATGGCCCGCGACGGGGAGGGCTACCAGATCATGCGGCGCTCCTTCGTCGAGGGGATCGGCCAGTTCGTGCCGGCGCTGGTGAACGTCTCCAAGTACATCGGTGGCCTCTACACCCACCGTGACCACGTCGGCGATCCGCAGGGGCGGCTTCCGTTCCAGCCGGTCCCGGCAGACCGCCAGCGCGAGGCGCTCACATTCCTCCGCCAGTCGGTCTTCTCCTCCGACTCGTTCGATCTGCCGCCGGAGCTGCTCAACAAGCTGGCAGCGAGCCGCTGGTGGGACTTCAACTGGAGCGTCTTCGCCATGCCCCGGATGGAGTTCCCGCTGCACGACACCATCCTGGCCCTCCAGCAGATCACGCTGCAGAACCTCTACCATCCGGTGAAGCTGGACCGGCTGGTGGACCTGGAGAAGCTCTACCCGGCGGGGCAGAAGCCTTTCACCCTCACCGAGATGTTCAACGGGCTCAAGGAGAGCATCTGGTCCGAGGTGCACGGCGCCGCGCCGGCCAGGATCGACAGCTTCCGCCGCGCGCTGCAGCGGGACCATCTCAAGCGGTTGTCGGACCTGGTGGTGAAGCCTTCGCCGGACACTCCCGAGGACGCGGTCACCATGGCCCGGGCCAACCTCGGCGACCTGAAGGGGCGCATCGACGGCGCGCTCAAGGCGCCCGGGCTCGACCCCGCGACGCGCGCGCACCTGGAAGAGACCAGGGCGCGGATCGACGCGGCCCTCTCGGCGCAGATGATCCGGCTGACCAGCTAGCCGCGGGAGACGACGATGGAGCTGAAAGACCTGGAGAAGATGACGGTCGTCAAGCTGCGTGAAGAGGCGGCCAAGTACGAGGACGTCAAGGGCGTGACGGGGATGTCCAAGGAGGATCTGATCGACCTCCTGTGCGACAAGAACGGCATCGCCCGCAAGAAGAGGATCCCCACCGGGATCGGCCGCAGGGCGCTGAAGGCGAAGATCCGGCAGCTCCATGGGCGGAGGCCGGACGTGCTGAAGTCGGGTGACAGCAAATCGATCCACACCCTGAGGAGGCGCCTCAAGAGCCTGCGGCGGCGCCTGCGCCGGCTGATCGTGAAGGCCGAGCACGGCAAGATCAAGGCGAAGAAGGAAGAGGGAGGAGCCACCGCCTGATCGCCGCGCGCGCCTAGCGCACGGCCACCACGACCGGCTCGGCCGCGAACAGCCGTGCCGCGAGGTCCCGCACGTCCCGTGGCGTGACGTCCCGGAGACCCTGCCGCATGGCGGCGGCCGCGGGAGTGGGGAGGCCGCGGGTCTCCCAGAGAGCCATCGTCCGGGCCCGTCCCGCGCTCCTCTGCCGGCGCCGGGCGAGGGAGGTGGCCAGGATCCTTCGCGCCCGCTCCACCTCCGCCTCCGAGGGGGCCTGGGAGGCGATCCTGGCCAGCTCACGCCGCACGATGGCCTCCGCGTCGTCCAGCCTGCGCGCGGGGACCGCGGTGGTCACGGCGAACAGACCCACCCCGGGGTAGCGCCAGTCCCACCCCGACACCCAGTAGGCCCAGCCTCGTTTCTCCCGGATCTCGGTGACGATCCGCTCCTGGAAGCCGATCAGGATGTGGGAGAGCACGTCCATGGCGGGCCACGCGTCCGGGCCGAGCCCCGCCGTGGGGAAGCCCACCAGCAGCACCGGCTCGGTGGTGCGGCGCCTCTGCACGGCGCGCAGGAGGGAGGCGGCGCGTGGAGCGGGGGCGGGCGTTGCCGTCTCGCCCGGAGGGGTCGCTTCCAGCAGCCGGCGGGCCGAGCCCAGCGCGGCGTCCGGCTCGAAATCCCCGGCCATCACCAGGGTCAGCCGCCGGCCGGCGTACCGCGCCGCGTGGGCCGCCCGCACGTCCTCGATCCCCACCTCGTCCAGATAGGCCTCGGGGTCCGGCACCCGTCCCAGCGGGTGCCCGGGGAAGAGGAGCGGCCGCGCCGCCCGCCCCAGTGCCGACCCGGGGTCGTCCAGCGAGGTGCGCAGCGTCTGGCGGGCCAGCGTCTTCTCCTTCTCCAGGTCTGCCGGGAGCAGCCGGGGAGAGAGCGCCGCCTGCACCGCCAGGGTGAGCACCTCGTCGAAGGCGGCTGAGGGCCCCGAGGCACGCAGCCCCGTGGTCAGGGGGCCGGAGAAGGCGTCCACCGTCGCCCCAGCCTTCTCGGCGGCCAGCGCGAGGTCCTCCCCGTTGGGCGAGCCGGTGGCCCGCAGGAGCATCCTCGGCAGCAGGTCGGCGAGCCCGAGATGCTGCTCGGCGTCCTCCAGCGAGCCCCCCGAGGCGTGCAGCTCGAAGGCGAAGGTCCCCGAGCCGGCATGCCGCTCGGCGGCCAGCCGCGCGCCGTTGGGAAGCATGAGGCGGGCCGCGGGATCGGACGCAGGAGCTGACAGGAGCAGCCACCCCGCTGCCAGCAAGGGGCCCGCGGGCAGGGTCATCAGAGCCTCCTGAACATCAGGTACCGCAGAGCGGCCAACACCTTGCCGAACCCCCTGGCGGGGAGAACCTCGATGGCCACCGGTCCCGGCGCTCCGTGCTCACCGCCCCAGCAGCGCCGGGCCACGGCCAGCAGGTCGGCGGGAGTGGCCCGGTCCAGGGCCTCTCTGTGGGGATCGAGCGACGGGGGGAGCCCCAGGAGGAGCCGCCTGGTCCTGTAGGCGGCCCTGCCTTCGTTTGTCTCGGTCTGGAGGGCCAGCCGCCCGCGGGTCAGGCCGCGCGCCCGCTCCAGCTCGGCGGTGCTCACCGGCTCGCGCGCCAGCCGCTGCAGCTCTTCCCGCAAGGCCGCGCGCGCCTGCGCCGCCCGGCCCGGAAGCACCGCCGCCCCGGCCCCGAATCCGCCGATGTCCGACATCTGGAAGCTGAGAGCCAGGATCTGCTCGGTCAGCGCCTCCTGCTCCACCAGCCGCCGGTGGAGCCGGGACGCGCGCCCTTCTCCCAGGACCGAGGCCAGCAGCTCCAGGGCCGGCGCGTCGGGCGAGGTCTCTCCCGGCGTCAGCGCTCCGAGCAGGAGGTAGGCCTGCGACACCAGCGTCCGGAACAGGAACCGATCGCGGCGGCGGGGGGAGGGGGAGGCCCGCTCCTCCAGGGACGAGAGGCCGGACGGGAGCCTCCCGAGGGTGCGCTCGATCATCGCCTCGGCGTGCGGCGCCTCCACGTCCCCCACCACCACGGCCACGATCGACGAGGGGACGTAATGGCGCCGATGGTACGCCTCCACGTCGCCCCGCGTGATGCCCTTCAGCGTCCGCCGCACGCCGATGACCGGCTGGCCGAGCGGGTCGTCCGGAAAGACCCGCCTGAGCACCGAGTAGGCGGCCACGGCCATCGGGTCGGTCTTCCCGGAGGCGGCCTCCTGAAGCACGATGCGCCGCTCCTGCTGCAAGTCCTGCTCGTCGAACCCCGTCCCGGTCACCAGGGAGAACAGCGCGGCCCACCCTTCCTCCACACGGTCCGCGGGGACGTCGGCGTGGTACTCGGTCAGCTCGAAGTCGGTGCTGGCGTTGACGACGGCCCCCGCCTCCCGCAGCTCCGAGAAGGCGGGGTTGCGGCGCGTGCCTCCGTGCCCTTCCCGGAACAGGAGGTGCTCGAGCAGGTGGGAGATCCCCGCCTGGTCCAGCGGCTCGTCGCGCGACCCGGCACGCACGCCGATCCGGATGAAGACGGTGCCGCTGCCGGGACGCTGCTCCACCACCGCGGCGGCGCCGTTGGAGCACTCCAGGGCGCGAAGAGCGGATGCGCCCTGCTCGGCAACGGGGGTGGAGCGGCAGGATGGGGAGGCCGCGACGGCGCAGAGGAGGAGGGTCGGCAGCAGGCCCATGGTCCCTGCATCCTCGCCGCCGGCGGGGGGGATGTCAACGTCCGCCGGGGCGGTACAATGCGGCGGGGAAGGAGGGACCGGCGATGAGACGATGGACGGCGGCCGCGATCGTGGGTGCGTGTCTGGCTGCGGCGGGGGAGGGATCGCCGGCGCGGGAGTCCGGCGGCGCGCGCCCGGACGGCCCCGACTGGGAGGAGGTGTCGCGCGAGGCGATCGGCCTGCTGCGGAGCTACATCCGGATCCCCTCGGTCAATCCTCCCGCCGACACGCGGGCGGCGGCCGCCTTCCTGAAGGAGATCCTGGAGAGGGAAGGGATCCCCGTGCGCACCTACGAGTCGTCGCCGGGCAAGGTGAACCTCCTGGCGCGGCTGTCCGCTTCGCGCCCGGACCCCGTCCCGGCCAGGCCGATCCTGCTCCTGCACCACATGGACGTCGTGCCCGTGGACGCGGCCCGATGGCCGGTCGATCCCTTCGGCGGCGAGCTCAAGGACGGCTTCGTCCACGGCCGGGGCGCCGCCGACATGAAGGGAGCCGGGATCCTCCACCTGCTCGCCATGCTGACGCTCAAGCGGCAGGCCGCGCCGCTGTCGCGCGATCTGCTGCTGCTGGCAACCGCCGACGAGGAGACGGGAGGGCACGGCGGCGCGCTGTGGATGATCGAGCACCATTGGGAGCAGATGGATCCCGAGTACGTGCTGGACGAAGGGGGCTTCGGATCGCGCGACCTGCTCGCCGCCGACGGCAGGCTGGTCTTCGCCGTCTCCGTGGCCGAGAAGAAGCTCCTGTGGCTGAAGCTGCGCGCGGAGGGGACGGCCGGCCACGGGTCCCAGCCCACGCAGGACAACCCCAACGAGCTGCTGGTGCGCGCCCTGGCCCACGTCTCAGGCGCCGCCGCCGGCCGGGAGGACGCCCCGCCGGCCGTGGTGACGGAGCTGGCCGCCCGGATCGGGGGGTTGGCCGACAACACGTTCACCCGCGCCATCCGCCGCGACACGGTCTCGCTGACCACCCTGCGAGCCGGGGTCGGAGAGCCGGCCAAGGCCAACGTCATCCCCTCGGTGGCCGAGGCGACGCTGGACTGCCGGCTCCTCCCCGGGACCGACGTGGGCCGGTTCCTGGCCGGTCTGTTCCCTCCCGGATCGGGGCTGGAACGTGTCCAGGTGGAGACGATCCACCGCGTGGACCAGACCCCCGTCACGCCCCACGACACGCCGATGTTCGCGGCGCTGGAGGAGGCCATCCGGCGGGAGCACCCCGAGGCGGTGGTGGCGCCGTTCCTCATCCCGTACGGGACCGACAGCAACGCCTTCCGGATCCGGGGCGCCCGGTCCTACGGGCTGACGCCGGTGGTGGTGGACGGCTCGATCATCGCGTCCATGCACAGCGACGCCGAGAAAGTGCCGGCATCCGAGCTGGTCCGGGGGGTGCGCATCCTCCACGACGCCATCCTGACCGTGGCCGGCCGATGAAACCATCGCTGAAATAATCCCTTGACGTAATGCCTCTCCTGCGGTAGATATCGCGGAACCAGGAGCCGGGGCGCGCCCCCGTCCGGCCGGGCCTCGGGCCCGGCATCCGCCGCAGGGCGGGGAGGCGAGAGCCGGCGGCTCCCTGGGGACGCACTCATTGTGCGCGAGTCCTCCGGCACGCAAGGCCGCCGGGGAAAGCGGGATGGCCGGGGGCGGGCTGCTCCCGTGATTCCGGGCAGGGGGTCGCGGCGGGCTCCCAGCCCCGGCCACGCCCCTTCGGGTCCGGCCCCTCCCAAAGCGCCCGATCTGGTATCATTCAGCCTTTCCGTCACGACGACGTCGACTGTCCGGTGCCGAGCCCCCTCGCCGGGCGCACCCGCGGCAGCCTGCCGCCGGCCTGCATCGATCCACGAGGAGAACGCGACCAACCATGAGAGCCGCTTCCCGCAAGTCGCTGCCCGTCGAACCGCGGACCGTGATCGAGAACCCCTCCGATGAGGAGCTCAAGCGCCTGACGGCGGCGATGCCCACGGCGCGTCTCACCCGCTTCGGCAACTACAACGTGGCCACCAAGGTGACCGCGCGGAGCAAGGGGTCCACCTACGTCGTCACCGACGAGCCGTCCGCCCACTCCGACCAGACCCTCTCCCGCCGCGAAGGGGAGCGCGTGGCGGGGCTCCAGGATGCCTACATACGCGAGAGGGAGATGCTGGTGGTGGAGGGGTTCATCGGCAACGCCCCGGATTTCCGCGTGGCCGCCCGGCTGATCATGGAGAAGAGCAACGCCAACATCGCCGGGATGCAGAAGATGCTGTACTTCCCGGCGTCGGCCTCCGAGCTGGCCTCTTTCTCGCCCGAGGTGACCGTCGTCTACACCCCCGGGCTGGCCGCGCAGGGATTTCCCAACGACCGCCTCATCGCGGTGGATCTCGACCGGATGGTCACCAGGGTCTTCAACTCCGACTACTTCGGGGAGTCCAAGAAGGGCGGCCTGAGGATGTGGAACAAGATCGTCCACGACCGCGGGGGGCTGGCGCTCCACGCCGGCTGCAAGATCATCCCCACGGACCGAGGCCCTCGCGTGGGGCTGATCGTGGGGCTCTCCGGGACCGGGAAGACCACCACGACCTTCACGCGCCAGAACGAGTCGCGGCCGGTGCAGGACGACTTCGCCGCCCTGATGCCCGGAGGGAAGGTCCACGCCACGGAGAACGGCTGCTTCGCCAAGACCTTCGGGCTCGATCCCAGGTTCGAGCCGACGATCCACAAGGCGGTGTGCCAGCCGCGCGCCTACCTGGAGAACGTCTCGCAGAAGGGGGAGGACGTGGACTTCTTCGACACCTCCTACACCCAGAACGGCCGGGCGGTGTTCCCCATGTCCGAGGTGGACGGCGCCGCCGACGCCCGGGAGATCGACAAAGCCCACTTCCTGCTGATCCTCAACGCCAACGAGAACATCATCCCCGGCGTGGCGCGGCTGACCGGCGCGGCGGCCGCGGCCTTCTTCATGCTGGGAGAGACCAAGGGGACGAGCGCGGGAGGGGCGGAGGAGGCGGGCAAGTCCTTGCGCGTCCCGGGGACCAACCCGTTCTTCCCGCTCCTGCACGCCGAGCAGGGCAACCGGTTCCTGGACCTGCTCGGGAGCGATCCCCTCGAGGTCTACCTCATGAACACCGGGCGCGTCGGCGGGCCCTCCGACGACCCGCGCAGCCGCAAGGTGAAGATCCCCCATTCCTCGGCCATCGTGGAGGCGATCGCCGAGGGGACCATCGTGTGGGACCGGGATCCCGATTTCGGCTACGAGGTGGCCCGCCACGTCCCGGGCATCGGCCCCGAGGACGAGGCGCTGCTGCGGCCGCGCGAGCTGTACGAGGCCCAGGGGAGGACGGACGAGTACCGGGGGCTCGTGGAGACGTACCGGCGCGAGCGCGAGCAGTACCTGCGGCGGTGGCCGGGACTGCGTCCGGAGATCGTCCAGGCGGGCTGCCGCCCCGCCTGAACCCCCGCCCGGGCGCTTGGGCCGGCGGGCCGCCGGGGCTACGGGGCCGGGTTGGGATGGCTGGGGGAGGCCGACGGACCCAGGGCGCGCAGGCGCTGGAGGACGGCCTCGGCTTCCTGCCGCCTCCCCGTCTCCTGATAGAGGCCGGCCAGCAGCCGGTAGGGCTCGGGGTCGCTTGGGCGGCGGGCCATGGCTTCCTTGAGCGCGGCCTCGCACTCCGGCATCCTGCGCAGGTCGTGGTACAGGACGGCCAGATGGAGCCTCAGCTCGTAGAGCTCGGGATCCAGCTCCAGGGCCCGCTCCAGGTGCCGCTGGGCGCGCGCTCTCTGCTCCTGCATCATGAGCACGACGCCGAGCTGCCCATGGGCCGAGGCGGAGCGCGGATCGAGCCGCGCCGCCTCCGACATCTGCCGCGCCGCCTCTCCCATCCGGTTCATCTTGAGATAGACGCGGCCCAGCGAGAGGCGCACCTCCACCAGCGATCCGTCCCGGGCGATGGCGCGCTCCAGCGTGCGCCGGGCCTCGTCCAGCCGTCCGGTGTTCAGCAGGAGATCCCCCATGCCGGCCAGCGCGGCGTCCCGGCCGGGATCCAGCTCGATGGCCCGGCGCAGCTCGGCCTCCGCCGGACCGGCCACCCTCTCCTTGAGGAGGATGAGCCCCAGCAGCGTGTGGTGCGCGGCCGAGTCGGGATTGGCCGCCACCGCCTTGCGCACGTTCTCGAGCGTCTCGCGTGATCGCGTCCCCCGCTCGTACACGTTGTAGAGGCCGGTCACCGCGCCGACCGACCGGGGGTTCCTCTCCAAAGCCCTGAGGAAAGAGGCTTCGGCCCCCTTGAGATCCCCTCCGAACGACTGGGCGAAGCCGAGACCGAGCCAGGGCTCCCCGCGGCCCGGGAGCTGCTGCGCGTAGCGCAGGAAGAAGCTCTTGCTGTCCTCGAGCGTCCCCAGCCGCCGCGCCAGGTGCGCGTAGCGCTCCACCAGGCGCTCGGACGGCTCGCCTGACAGATTCAGCGCGGTGCGCGCCTCCTGCGCCGCCTCCTCGAAGCGCCCCTGCCCCTCCAGCGCCTCGGAGAGGGCGGAGTGGGATGCCGCATGATCCGGAGCGCGTCGCAGCACCTCGCGCAGCGTGGTCTCGGCGTCGCCGAACTGGCTCTCGGCGAGCTGAAGGGAGGCGGTGTTGATGAGGTTGGTCACGGTGGCCGGCGCCTCGGCGGCTCCCGCCGGCCCGCCGGTGGCGATGTCGCTGGCGGCGATGTACCCCAGCGAGCGGAGCCGGGCCAGGATCTCCTCGTCGATGGCCGCCGAGGATCCGGCGGCGGGCGCCGTTCCACCGGCCGTGCCGGGCGTCTCATAGGTGGGCAGGGTGCTGAGGCCGCCGGCCTTCCGGAAGGCGGGCTCGATCGCCTCCAGGATCGGTTTGCCCTGCATGTCGGCCGCCACGGGCAGCCCGGCGAGGTGGAGCAGGGTGGGCGTGACATCGTAGAGGCTGGGCGTGTCGAGGCGGCCGGGCCGGATGCCCGGGCCGTGCATCACCAGGATGCCGTAGAGGCGGTGCCACAGGCCGGCCTTCTTCTCGTTGTCGGGAGGGGAGTCGGGCCGGTCCGAGCCGTTGAGAAAGCCGTGGTCCGAGACGATCACCGTGATGGTGTCCGGCCCGGCCGCGGCCAGCAGCTCTCCCAGCAGCTCGTCCTGGTACTCGTAGAAGCGGGTCACCGCGCGGGCGTACTTCCTCTGCTTCTCCTCGTCCACCCAGGGAAGCCTCGGGGGGAGATAGTGGCCGAAGCGGTGCCCCATCTCGTCGATCCCCTGGTAGTAGATGGAGACGAGATCGCGCCGGCCCTCCTTCAGCAGCGCCAGGGCGATGGCATGGTAGGTGCGGGTGCTGGCCAGGATGCGGACCAGGTGGCCGATGGGGTCGGCGTATCCCTGGGCCGGATCGGCCGCGATGCGGGCGCGCGCGGCGGCCAGATCCTGCCCGGTCACCTCGACGAACCGGCGCATGTCGGCCAGGGTGATGCTCTCCTCCGTGACGCGCAGGCGGTCGGCGCGCCGCAGGAAGTCCGGCGGGGAGACCAGCCCGATGGTGTCCTCGGGACGGCTGCGGTAGCCGAACAGGGAGTAGGCGAACCGGTCCGACACGATGTGCCCGTTGACGGTCTCGGCGGGCCAGGTGGCCCACCACCCGATGAAGTCGGTGGAGCGGCCGTTCTCCGAGAGGATGTTCCACAGCGCCTTCGATTTCCTGAAGGTGCTGGCGATGGGGACCTTGTTGCCGGTGCGAGGATCGACGACCAGGAAATCGATGACCCCGTGCTCGGCGGGGCTCTTGCCGGTGGCGAGGCTGGTCCACAGAAGCGGCGACAGCATGGGCGTCGTGGAGCGGAGATCACCCCATGCCCCCTCGCGCCGCAGGCGCGCCAGATGGGGAAGCCGGCCGGCGTCGATCAGCGGGCCGGCGATCTGCCAGTCCGCGCCGTCCAGCCCCACCAGCAGGATGCGCGAGGAGGCCGGCAGCCCGGAGGAGGCGCTCTCAGAAGGGCGCGGCCGGGGGGCCGGGGCGCCGTCCGCGGCCGGCGCCATGGCCAGGAGGACCCCGGCGGCCAGGAGACGGAGGAACGCGGAACCCTGTCCCTGGCGCGGCATGGCCCTCAGACTAGCAAACAGGGGCGCGTGCCGCCAACGCGCCGGCGGCCGTTCCGCTCAGTCCGCAGGGCCCACGTGGACCGTGATCGCCACCGGAGATCGGGCCGGCGGCAGGCAGGACGTGTCGTTGCAGGCCTGGTACGACAGGTGTCCGGCAAGGGTCCCGGGTCCCGGGGGGGCGGCCGGATCGGCGCTCACGATCGCGAAGAGGGTGACACGGCCCCTGTAGACGGCGAGGGAACGGCCGGCGAAGGAGAGCGTGACCGCCTCCCCCTCCGGATACTCGACCCGCGTCACCCGCAGAGGCCCTCCCGGATCGATGTGCAGAGCCGTCGGCACCAGGTGCTCCAGCGACGGGTTCGCCGCGTTGACGTGCCAGCCGGCCGGTATCTCCACCTCGACGGCGACACGGGCCTCGCCTCCCGGCCGGATCGACGCGGGACGGGCGGTGGCGGTGATCGACGGGGGAGAGGGAAGGCCGGCGTCGAGGCCTGCGCGGACCGCCAGCTCGTGGGCACCGGCCATGGCGTGGAACGCGCCGGGCGTCGCCACCATGGCCGGACGGAAGGTCCGCAGGATCTCCTGCGCCCTCCGGAGGTAGAGCGCCTCTCCCGTCGCCTGGTGCATCCGGATCAGGGCGCCGGCCAGCACCGCGTTTCCGGAAGGGATCGCTCCGTCGGTGGGGTTCTTGGGACGGACGATGAGATCGGTCCGGCCGGGCGGCGTGAAGTAGTAGCCGCCCGCCGGATCGCGGAAGACCCCGTCGGCCGCCTGGACGATGGCCGCCGCCTCGCGCATCCACCGATCGCCGCCTCGCGCCTCGTGCAGGGCCACCAGCCCGGCCACGAAGAACGCCTGATCGTCCAGGAACGACTCCTCACGAAGCCGTCCGGCGCGGTACGAGACGCGCATCAGGCCGTCGGAGCCGCGCGCCTTGTCCAGAAGGAAGGCCGCCGCCCGCTCCGCGGCGGCCAGCAGCGCCGGATCCCCGAGAGCGCGTCCGGCGCGCGCCATCGCCTCGATCATCAGTCCGTTCCAGGCAGTCAGCACCTTGTCGTCCAGGTGGGGCCTCTCGCGCGCGGCCCGCGCGGCCAGCAGGGCGGCGCGGGCCGCTTCCAGGCGGCGCGCCGCCTCCGCCGGGCGGAGAGACCGGGCGGCGGCGAGCTCTTCCAGGGACATCTCCAGGTGGGGGATGCTGGTTCCCTGCTCGAAGTTCCCACGGGAGGTGATGCCGAACCAGGCGCACGCGAGATCCCCCTCCTCCGGCCCGAGGACCTCCTTCACCTGCTCCGGCCGCCAGACGTAGAACCGGCCCTCCTCCCCCTCGCTGTCGGCGTCGAGGGTGGAGTAGAAGGCCTCTGCCGGGTCGGTCATCTCGCGCAGCGTCCAACGCAGGGTCTCCTGCACGATCCTGCGGTCCTCGGCGTGCCCGGCGATCTCCCAGGCCCGCAGGTAGACCATCGCGAGCAGGGCGTTGTCGTACAGCATCTTCTCGAAATGGGGCACCTGCCAGGCCGCATCGGTGGCGTAGCGGTGGAACCCGCCTCCGATCTGGTCGTACAGGCCTCCGCGCGCCATCCGGTCGAGTGTCAGGCGGACCATCCTCAGCAGGTTCTCGTCCGACGACCGTGCGTGCCTCTCCAGCAGGAGCAGCAGGCCGGCGTGAGGCGGAAACTTGGGGGCGGAGCCCAGGCCTCCATGGACGCGATCGAAGCGCCGCTCGATCTCCTCGATGGCACGATCCACGGGGTCCGCGTCCGCCTGCGCCGGGGATCGGCCGCCGAGCCTTCCCTCGGCCATGTAGTCCACCACCGCCGCGCGCACGCGCCGGCCCTGCTCCACCATGGACGACCGGTCGCGGGTCCATGCGTCGGCCAGGGCGGCCAGCACCTGCCGGAAGGAAGGGCGCCCGTACCGTCCGTCGCGGGGGAAGTAGGTTCCGCCGTAGAAGGGCTCGAGGTCCGGTGTCAGCCAGACGGACATGGGCCAGCCGCCGCTGCCGGTCATCATCTGCACCGCGGTCATGTAGATGTCGTCGAGGTCGGGGCGTTCCTCCCGATCCACCTTCACGTTGACGAAGTGCCGGTTCATGAGGGCGGCGGTCTCGGGGTCCTCGAACGACTCCTCCTCCATCACGTGGCACCAGTGGCATGCCGAGTAGCCGATGGAGAGGAAGATCGGCTTGTCCTCGGCGCGGGCGCGGGCCAGTGCTTCCGCGTCCCAGGGATGCCAGTCGACGGGGTTGTCCTTGTGCTGCAGAAGATAGGGGCTGGTGGCTCCGGCCAGCCGGTTGGAGCCGCCGGGGCGGCTGCCTGTCGCCGAGGTCATCGGGGGCTGCTCCGAGGCGGGAGGACCGCCGGCCGCGCCCGAGGGCGCCGCGGACAGAAGACAAAGGAAACCGGCGGCCGCTGCCGCCGCCGGTCCCATCGTAGCACGCTGCGGAGGCGTCATTGCACCGCGAAGGCCGCCTGTCGGCTGAGCGGAGAGCCGAACGCCGGCCAGTGCACGTCGATGGAGAGGGTGTACACCCCCTCGCCGAGGGTGCTGGCCGGGATCTCGTCGAAGATCTGGTAGCAGCCGCCCGGGTCGACGGGCGGCTCGGTGATGTTCAGGTCCCTGAACTCGGCCACCGTGGCGTCCTCCGCCCCCAGCACCCTGCGGCGGATGCGGATCGGCTTCTCCGGCGAGGCCGCCGCCCGGTCGGGCGGGCAGATCAGCAGCGACAGCATTCCTTGCTGGTCCTTTGCGAGCCGCCTTTCTCCCTGCGGCACGTAGGCGCCGCGGCCGCCCACGATCGTGCCGTCCTTCAAGCCAATCCTCTCCGCGGCGTGGGCCACCACCAGGGCGGCGGGATCGCGCACCCAGAGATGCACGTCGGACAGGAACGCTCCACCCGGCTTGTGCCCGGCCGGGACGACCAGCGGCAGCGCGATCGCCCCGACCTCCCGCGAGGTCGCGTCGTGCACCACGATGGACAGGCGGTAGCGTCCGGGGACCACGGTGCAGCCGGTCTCGAAGATCAGGCGGGCCGCCTCCGGCCCCGTCCCGGGAAGCCGGATGGGGACCTCGGTGGCGAAGGAGCACTCCGACCTGCCGGCCCCGCCCGAGAGCTCCCCCCGGACGTTCACCAGTCCCTCCCGCGCACCGGAGCCGGCCGGCAGGAGGGAGAGACTCTCCAGAGGGACGGTCGCCTTGACCAGCACCTGGTGTCCCCACCGGGTCGGCGCCAGCAGGAACGCCTCTCCGTCGATGGGGATGGACCGGAAGAGCTGAGGCACGTCGAGGGCCGAGCGGACCAGCCTCTCGCGCCGGTCCGAGGCGGCGTAGTCGACGAAGTAGGGCCTGTGCCGGATGGTGACCCCTCGCCGCTCCTTGCCGTCCGGGCCCGGCTTCAGCCGGACGATGAGGCTGTGGCGCGCGTTGTCCGCCTTGCCCGGATGCCTGTAGCCGATGACGTAGTGGCAGCGCAGATCCTGCTGCGCGGCGGAGAGCACCGCGGAGAGGTCGTTGGTCCTCTGAAGGGCCCGCCCTCCCGTCTCCAGGGCCAGGGAGGACTGCAGCGAGAGGGCCGACTGGAGCCCGGCCTGGGCCGCGTCGTAGAGACTCGACTGAAAGCCGCGCGGCTCGGCCGAGGGACTGGTCGACCCCAGGCCGCCGTCACGGAACGCGGCGATGGTGGAGTCGTCCAGGCCGCCGGCATGGACGGTGTAGAGAGACACGCTGGCCGCGTTGGCCTCGCGCGTCAGGCGCAGCAGCTCGGCCTTGATGTCGATCCCGGCGGACTGGGGGGTGGAGCCCGCGGCGGCCATGAACTGGACACCCGGCTCGTCGCGCAGCACGTCCGAGAAGACGACCAGGGCCTTGCGACCGTCGATGCCGGCGAGCGCGGGCATCAGGTCCTCGACCGCCTCGATCGTCCGGCGTGCGCGCATCTCCTCCTCCGTGGCGTACACGGTGGCCAGAGACTTGCGCGAGGAGCACTCCCCGGCAGGGTCGCACGGCACCCGCGCGATGTTGATGAGCTTGTGGCTCTCCTCGAGCACCTCGGTCTCCAGCGACGCGGTGTCGGGGATCAAGTCGTCGATCCGGGCGATCAGCAGAGAGGGGGATGAGGTGAAATCCTGCACCAGCCGGAGTCCCCCCTTGTGCGCCAACAGCATGACCCGATCGGCGGGGCCGAGGCCGCGGGACAGGAAATCGCGCGTGGAGCGCAGGGCCTGCCGGCGGCCGCTCATGGTCATGTGGGAGAAGTCGAGCAGGATCACGATGTGCTTCGTCTCCAGCGGCTCCCCGGAAGGGGCCGGAGCGGCCACGGCCCCTTCCCTCCCCGTGCCGGCCTGGACCGTCGCGGAAGGCTGGGGAGGGCAGGTCTCCTCGAAAGTCTCGATGTCGCCGGGCGCGGCGGGGAGCCTGTCGACCAGCAGCTCGAAGTCCTCCCATCGCAGTCCGGTGACGGGGACCTCCTTGCGGTCGCGCACCACCACGTCGATGAGCACGAGGTTCACCTGCACGCTCTCGGTCTCCGGGACGCGGTGCGTTTCGTCCTCCTGCCCCGCGGGGAGCGCGGCTGGGACAGCGGCGGCGGCGGCGAGCAGGAGCCATGCGGGAACGTGGTTCAGGGAAGGCAGGCGCCTCATGGATGGACCCTCCCGGCCGGTGCCCCCATCCTATCCCGAAAACCGGCGGCCGGTCACCCCTTGGGACGGCGCGAGCGGTCCCCGGCCGGGCCCTTGCCGGCCAGAGGGTTGACCCCCGGCGGGCGGCGCGGGGCGGAGGTGGCCTTCCCCGCGTCCTCGACCATCCCTTCGATCCCCTCCACGTCCATGACCGCCCTGTCGCCGGGACGGAAATAGAGCGCGATCTCCGTGCCATTGCGCTCCACCTCGGCCCGGTCCAGCACGTAGACGTCCTCGGGGCCGGCCGTCAGGTACTGCTTGTAGGAGACCACCCGCCGGATCCGGACCACGGTCCTGAGATAGCTGGGGCGCCGGGCCCCCGCGAAGAAGCCGCCGGGACGCCGTCCCGCGGCGTCGGGGCGGGTGAGGGTGAGGGTCACCGAGCGGGAGGCCGCGTCGTGCACCAGCTCGCGGCCCAGGAACGTGGCGTCCCGCAGGGGGGCGATGGCCTTGAGCAGCGAGGCTCGGTCGGAGAAGTCGCACTTCATGGGGGCGTATTCTACCCGGGTCGCGGCGGCCGCGCCAGACCCGGCGCCGGGGGTGCGGTATGATGCCGCCTGGCCGGGCCCGCCGGCCCGGCCCGAGGACCTCGTGCGCGACCTCTTCCGCCATGCCATGCCGGTGATGCTGGGGGCTCTCTGCATCCTGGCCATCGGCTACCGCTACTACAGCGCCTTCCTGGCGTCGAAGGTGGCCGCGCTCGACCCCTCGCGGCCGACCCCGGCCCACCGCCGCAGCGACGGCCAGAACTTCGTCCCCACCAACCGCTGGGTTCTCTTCGGGCACCACTTCGCCGCCATCACCGGGGCCGGACCTCTCATCGGCCCTGTCCTGGCCGCGCAGTTCGGGTTCCTGCCCGGTCTGCTCTGGATCGTGATCGGCGTGGTCCTGGCGGGCGCCGTGCACGACTTCATCATCCTGTTCGCCTCCACGCGCCGCGACGGCCGTTCCCTGGCCGAGATCGCCCGCATGGAGATCGGCCCGGTCAGCGGGCTGGTCTCGGCCGTGGCCATCCTCTTCATCATCGTGATCGCTCTGTCGGGGCTGGGGCTGGCCGTGGTCAACGCGCTGAAGGATTCCCCCTGGGGGGTGTTCACCATCGCGTGCAGCATCCCACTGGCGCTGGCCATGGGTTTTCACATGCACGTGCTGCGCAAAGGGCGGATCGCCGAGGCGACGGCGATCGGAGTGGCCGGGCTGCTGGCGGCCGTGGTGGCGGGAGGCTGGATACCAGGCTCGGCGGCCGCTCCCTGGTTCACCTTCGACCAGCGGCAGATCACGCTGCTCATCGCCTGCTACGGCTTCGTGGCCTCGGTTCTCCCGGTGTGGATGCTGCTCTGTCCCCGCGATTACCTCTCCTCCTACATGAAGCTGGGGACCATCGCCCTCCTGGTGCTCGGGGTGCTGGCGGTCAATCCGGAGATGAGGATGCCGCCGCTGAGCGGGTTCACCGGCGGGGGCGGTCCGATCATACCGGGCACGCTGTTCCCCTTCGTGTTCATCACCGTGGCCTGCGGCGCCATCTCGGGATTCCACGCGCTGGTCGGGTCGGGCACCACCCCCAAGATGATCTCCAGCGAGATGGACATCCGGCCGATCGGCTACGGGGCGATGCTGCTGGAGGGACTGGTGGGTGTCACCTCTCTGGTGGCCGCCTCCTGCCTGGCCCCCGGCGACTACTTCGCCGTGAACGTGGCGCCGGAGCAGTTCGCCCGCCTGGGGATGGAGACGGTCCACCTGGACACCCTCGCCGCGCAGGTGGGCGAGGAGGTGGAGGGCCGCACGGGAGGAGCGGTGTCGCTGGCTCTGGGCATGGCGCAGATCTTCAGCGGTCTGCCCGGAATGTCCGGGCTGATGTCCTACTGGTACCACTTCGCCATCATGTTCGAGGCGCTCTTCATCCTCACCACCATCGACACGGGGACCAGGGTGGCGCGGTTCCTGGTGCAGGAGTTCCTCGGACGGGTCTATCCGCCCATGGAGCGCGCCGATTGGATGCCCGGGACGATCCTCTCCTCCGCCGCGGTGGTGGCCGCCTGGGCCTGGTTCATCCTGAACAACAGCATCCAGACGATCTGGCCGATGTTCGGGATCGCCAACCAGCTGCTCGCCGCGGTGGCGCTCTGCGTGGGGACGTCGGTGCTGATCAACTCCGGGCGGGCCCGCTACGCCTGGGTGACCCTGGCGCCGTTGGCCTTCGTCGCCACGACGACGCTCACCGCCGGATGGCTGAGCGTCCGGGACAACTTCCTGCCCATGGCCAGGATTCCGGGTCAGGCGGTGAAGGGGTACCTCAACGTCGGGCTGACCCTGGCCATGATGGCCTGCGTGGGGGTGGTCCTGGCCGACAGCCTGCGCCGGTGGGCGGTGGTGCTGGCGCGGGGGCCCGCCGCCCCGGAGCCGGTCCAGGCGGACCGCTGAAGGAGGCGGTCAGCGCGCCGAGGGCGCGGCTTTCGAGGCCGCGGCGGCGCCCGGCGCGGGCCGAGGGCCGGCCGCCACCAGCGACAGGGGCGGCGGCTCCGGCGGCTTCACGACGAGCTTCTCCCCCGGCAGCAGGGAGTAGTGCAGGTGCTTGGCCGTGTCCGGGTCCATGGTGAGGTACAGGACGACCCGGGGTCTCTTTTCCGAGGGCAGCTCGCTCCGGCCCCACCAGCCGGTCAGCGTGGTGCGCATGGCGCCGGCGATCTCGGCCAGCCGGTCGGTGGCCTTCTGCCGGAACGAGCGGGAGCGTGGAGTCAGAACGTGAAAGACGACGTCCTCCTCGAACTTCAGGTAGTAGTCGGTGGGGGCGTCCACTCCCAGCAGTCCCGCATCGGTGTCCACCGGCGTGGCGCCGGTCTGGCTGGCCAGCTGGTTGGGGTCGGAGAAGAGCAGCCCGGTCTCCCGCCCGGACTCGGGATCGGGAGGGAGGAGCTCGGGCCGTCCCCCCTGCTTCTCCAGGACCGTGATCGGCTTGTCCAGGACGCGCCAAAGGGCCTCGGGGTGGATGGGAGTACCCCGCTCGTCCAACGCCAGCCCGGACACGGAGTACGTCTTGAAGGGCTTGCCCCGGACGCGGAACTCGAGCTCCCCCTTGTGGACGTCGAAGACGATGTAGGGCTGCTTGCCCGCCGCCAGCTCCGCCTCGTGCTTGAGGAGGAGATTGGCGCGCAGGAGCACGCGCTTCTCGTGGAGGAGCTTGCGGTACCGCTCGTCCGCCGGGCCGGCCTGGGCCCCCCCGGTCCCCGCGCCGAGCGCCAGCGCGCCGGCGGCCAGGGCGGCGACAGCCAGGCCGGGCCTCATACGATGTAGACCTTGGTCCCGACCCCGACCGAGCGGAACAGCTCCTCCAGGGCCTTGGCCCCGACCCGCACGCAGCCGTGGGTGACGTGAAGCCCCAGGGCGCGCTCGAAGATGGTCCCGTGGATGAGGTACCCGTCCCCCAGGTCGAGGGCGTAGTCTCCCAGGACCCCTTCCTCCAGCCTCTCCGTCCAGTTCCGGGGGACGTTCTCGCCGGCCTCCACGAAGGCCCAGTCCGGCTTCGTCCAGACCGGCTCGTTGACCTTGCGCCGGACCACGAACTCGCCGCGGGGCGTGTCGAAGACCCACGATCGGGGCTTGTCCGGATCCGACAGGCGCACGCCCGATCCCGTCGAGACCAGCGCGTCGAGGACGACCTGGCCGTCGCGCATCAGGTAGAGCTTGTTGGCTCCGGTGTCGATCACCACGTACTGCCCTCTGGGATGAAAGGTGCGGATGCGCTGCTCGAGCTTCTTGTTGGCGGCGGCGAGCCGGGCTACCTCCTTCTCCAGGGAGGCGATGGCCGCCTGGACCTCCTTGGGCCCGGCCGGGACCTCCATCGTCTCCACGAACGATCCGGTCCGGTCGGCGCCGCGCGACCACCGCAGCGCCACAAGACCGGCCGACACCAGAGCCACGCTGGTCAGCATCAGGATGGCCGCTCGGGCCAGCCGTCCTCCCAGCGACCGGTGCGGACGGGACGTGGAGGGAGGCGGCGCGGCGTCGGCGACGGCCGGATCGAGCCTCAGGATCTTCATCGCAGCCCTCCGGCGCCGGAGGCCTGGCCTGTGCCGCCCCGCCGGGCGGATCGCGACGTGCCGGCCCGGCGCACCACGTCGTCCTCCTCGAACCCCACGATGGTGACCGGGGTCCCCACGCCGACCCGGTCGAACAGATCGTCCATGTCGCGGTTCACCAGGGCCACGCATCCGTCGGTCCAGTCGCCTCCCCGGCCTCCTTCGCCGTGGATCTCGATGAGGTTGCCGGGACCGGCGCGCTTGGAGATCTGCCCGCGGCGCTTGGCGTGCTGGAAGCGCCGGAGATCGTCCTCGTTGGGGTAGTTGAGCATCAGGGCCTTGTACCACCGGGTCCGTCCGGGTCCCCGCTTCTCGGTGATGCGGTACCGCCCCTCCGGGGTGGCCCGGTCCCCGGCCATCAGCTTCATCTGGGTGCCGTTGATCCCCAGCTCGGCGCGGTAGGTCCTCACCCTGGCGCCGTTGGAGACCAGCGTCAGGGTCCGGCGCATCTTGTCGATGATGATCGCCTTGCTGTCGTTCGCCGCCGACCAGGCGATGGTGTCCCGGACCCAGCGCGCGTACTGCCTCCCCTTGGAGGGATCCGCGGAGGCATGCATGAAGCGCGAGAAGCGCGCCGCCGCCGAGCCGATGGTCTGGTTGGCCTGCAGGGCGGCCGCGGCCGCACGCTCGTACTTGCCGTCCGCGTAGAGCGAGCGCGCCTCGGTGTAGCTCACGCGCGCCTTGCGGACGTCGGAACGGATGGCGCTGCGGGGCGGGATGTACGACGAGATCCAGTCCATCTGCTCGAAGCCGGCGTCGGCGCGCGACAGCAGGCGGTCGGTCCGTCCACGCGCCGCTTCATCCCGCCGCAGCACCAGCGAGGCGGAGAGATCGGCCCGGCGCGCTGCCGCGCCGAACAAGGCCTCGGCCCTGCCGTAGGAGCGGTTCCAGCGGAGCCTGGCCGTCTGGCGGCTCACCTCCTTGAGAGCCTCCCCGTAGGCCTCCTGGGCCGCCGCCAGCGGTCCGGTGGAAGGGTCCACGCCGCGGCCGCGGGCCGCCTCGATGGCCGCCCGGGCGCGGTACTTCGCGGCGACGGGGGCCTCCTGCCCTCCGGCTGCCAGCCAGACACCCGCCCC
>DATEEA010000080.1:0-2982 GCA_035281445.1 Candidatus Polarisedimenticolia bacterium | reverse complement strand
TGGCCGCGCCGCCGGGACAGTTCACCGTCGGCGATCCGCTCACTCTGAAGCTGACCGTGACCCACCCGGCCGGGGCGGTCTTCGACACCCCGGATGTCTCCGTGCTGGCCGCCTCGGGGCCGGGAGGGAGCGCTCCGGGCGGGGAGCCGCCGCTGGCGGTGGAGCAGGTCCTGCCGCTGCAGCCCGATCCCCCCACCCCGGGTGAGACCTCCTGGTCCATCCGCGTGCGCCCCTTCGTCCCCGGCGAGTTCCTGATCCCCGCCCTGGAGCTGCGCTACCGGGAGGCCGGATCGGACGAGCGCAGGAGCGTCGCCACCGAGCCGATCACCTTCCGGATCGCCTCGGTGCTGCGGCAAGGAGACGAGACGCCGGCCGACATCCGCGGCATGTGGAGCCTCCCGCGATCCTGGTGGCTCGTCATCCTCGTGGCGCTGGCCGCCCTGGCCGCGGCGGTGGCGCTCTACCGGTTCTGGAAGAAGCGGCGCGCCCGCCGCCCCGCCGTCGTCCCCGAGCTGCCGCCCCCCGTGGCGCTGCCCGTGGAGTCGCCCTACGACCGGGCGGTGCGCGAGCTGGAGGCGCTGCTGGCCTCGGGTCTGCTGGCGCAGGGACGGTTCAAGGAGTTCCACGTGGGGCTGGCCGAGATCGTCAAGCGCTTCCTGGGGGCGCTCCACGGCTTCGACGCCGCCGAGCGGACCACCGAGGAGGTCATGGAGGAGCTGTCGCGGCTGGATCTCCCCGCCGCGGAGCGCCACGAAGCCAGGCACCTGCTGGAGTCGTGCGATCTGGTGAAGTTCGCGCGGCACCGGCCCGATCGGCCGGCGATCGATGCGACCATCGAGGCGGCCCGGCTGTTGATCGCCTCGGGGCGCCCCCGCCCCGAAGGACGGGAGGAGGAGGCGGCATGATCCGGTTCGCCACGCCGTGGCTGCTGCTGGGGCTGCTGGCCGTGCCGGCCGCGGTGCTGCGCTACTGGCTGGCCCACCGCCGCGCCCGCCGCAGCGTGCGGCTCAGCGACGTGGGGATGCTGAGGGGCATCCGGCCCTCCTGGGCGGCCCGCTCGCGCCACCTGGCCTTCGCGCTGCGCATGGCGGCCCTGGCCCTGCTGCTGGCCGCCTTCGCCCGGCCGCAGGCGGGCTCGGCCCACGAGGAGATCCTGACGCGGGGGATCGACATCATGATCGCGCTGGACAACTCCACCAGCATGGCCGCCGAGGACCTCACGCCGGACAACCGTCTGGCGGTGGCCAAGAAGGCGGTCTCCCGCTTCATCGAGGGGAGGAAGAACGACCGGATCGGGCTGGTGGTCTTCGCCGGGCGCGGGTACACCCACTGTCCGCTGACCCTGGACTACGACATCCTCGGGCACCTGCTGGGCCAGGTGGAGCTGGCCACGCAGGACGAGGGGACGGCCATCGGCATGGGCCTGGTGACGGCGCTGAACCGGCTGCGGGACAGCGACGCCAAGAGCCGCGTCATCATCGCCCTGACCGACGGGCGCAACAACAGGGGAGAGATCGATCCCACCACGGCGGCGTCGCTGGCCTCCACGCTGGGAGTGAAGGTCTACACCATCGGCGTGGGGACCAAGGGGGAGGCGCCGTACCCGATCATGGATGAGTTCTTCGGCAAGCGCTATTTCTACCTCAAGGCGGACATCGACGACGACACGCTGACGGCGGTGGCGGAGCAGACCGGGGGCCGGTACTTCCGGGCCACCGACGCCGAGTCGCTGGGCCGCATCTTCCGCGAGATCGACGGCATGGAGCGCACCGAGATGAAGGTGCGCCACTACATGCGCTACGCGGAGCTCTTCCCCTGGCTCCTGGCCCCGGGCCTGGTGCTGCTGGGGACCGAGGCGCTCCTGTCCGGCAGCCGTCTGCGGAGGGTCCCCTGATGCGGTTCGGCCGGCCGGAATGGCTGTGGCTCCTGCTGCTGGTGCCGGCGCTGGCGGCATGGCTGGCTCTGGGGCTGGCCCGGCGGCGCCGGGCGCTGCTGGCGTTCGCCGAGCGGCCGCTGGCCGAGCGGCTGGTGCGCGGGGCGCCGCCGGTGGTGCTGGCGATCAAGGCCGGGCTGCTGACCGGCGCCTCGGTCTTCCTCCTGCTGGCGGCGGCCCGCCCGCAGTGGGGGACGACCTCCGAGCAGGTGCGGCGCCAGGGGGTGGACGTGCTGATCGGCATCGACGTGAGCGAGAGCATGCTGGCCGAGGACATCGCCCCGAGCCGCCTGCGCAAGGCGCAGGAGGAGGTCTCCCGGCTGCTGGATCGCCTGGGGGGGGACAGGGTGGGCCTCATGGCCTTCGCCGGATCGGCCGGCGTGGTCTGCCCTCTGACGCTGGACTACAACGCCGTGCGGGTCTTCCTCGACTCGATGAGCCCGGGGATGCTGTCGCACCCGGGCTCGTCCCTGTCCCAGGCGGTGAGCGTGGGTGCGGGGGCCTTCCAGGCCGAGCAGCGCCAGCACAAGGTGCTGATCCTGTTCACCGACGGGGAGGATCAGATCGACGAGGCCGAGGTGGAGAAGGTGGCCACGGAGGCCGCCTCGCAGGGGTTGATCGTCCACGCCGTCGGCACCGGCACCCCGGGAGGGGCTCCCATCCCCCAGCGGGACAAGGACGGCGAGATCACCGGCTACAAGAAGGACGGCCAGGGACGGGTGGTCACCACGCGGCTCAACGACGCGCTGCTGGTCCGGCTGGCGGAGATCAGCGGCGGGTTGTACCTGCCGGCGTCCGCCGGGGAGGAAGAGGTGGACCGGCTGGCGGAGACGATCGCGGGCATGGACAAGAAGGAGCTCCAGGCGCGGCTGACCACCACCTACGAGGAGCGCTTCCAGGTCCCGCTGGCCGTGGGGCTGGCGCTGCTGCTGGCCGAGACGCTGGTGACCGGACGGCGCAGGGCTTCGGCGGCGGATCGCGCCGGCGCCGCCAGGGAGGCGGCGTGAGGCGCGCGCGCAGCGTGCTGGCCGCAGCCGCCGCGGCGCTGG
>DATEEA010000079.1:0-25514 GCA_035281445.1 Candidatus Polarisedimenticolia bacterium | reverse complement strand
CGTCCTGTACCTGTCGCGCGGCGGCGGCAACCAGCCCTGGAACCTCGCCACCGCGTGCGCGGCGCATCACCTGCAGGGCGAGCACGCCGGCCGGGCCCGGGTGCGCGGAAGGGCGCCGCTGGGGCTCCTCTGGCGCCTCGGCGAGGCGGACGTGGGAGAGTGGTTCAGGAACGACCGGAGGCTGGGGCCGCGCGATGGTGCGCCCCGCACCTCTGCATGAGGCGCGCCGGTGATCCTGCACGGGGGCCGGCCTGGGCCCGGCTCAGCCTTCCGACACGGCCAGGGCCGCCGCGTCGAGCAGCCGGCAGGCGTAGCCGTGCTCGTTGTCGTACCAGGCCATCACCTTGACCATCGTCTCGCCGGCCATGGTCAGCGGTCCGTCCACGATGCACGAGTGCGGGTCCCCGATGATGTCGCTCGAGACCAGGCCGTCCTCCTCCGCGAACCGGAGGATCCCCTTCAGCTCCCCCTCCGCGGCCGTCTTGAGCAGGTGATTGACCTCGGCGGGCACCGTGCGCCGCTTCACCAGAGCGGTCAGATCGAGCAGCGAGCCGTCGGCGTTGGGGGATCGCACGGCCAGCCCGTCCAGCCTGCCGGCCAGCCCGGGGAGCACCCGTCCCACGGCGGCCGCCGCGCCGGTGGAGGTCGGCGCCAGGTTGAGGGCGGCGGCGCGGCTGCGCCGCCGCTTCCTCTGAGGCAGATCCACCAGAGCCTGGCTGGAGGTGTAGGCGTGGACGGTCAGGGCGAAGCCCCGCTCGATCCCCAGCACACGATCCAGCACCATGGCCACCGGGGCCAGCGCGTTGGTGGTGCAGGAGGCGTTGGACAGCACGTGGTGCCGGGACGGATCGTACTGCCCCGCGTTGACTCCCATCACCACCGTGACGTCGGCGTCGTCCGACGGCGCGCTGATGACCACCTTGCGAGCCCCGGCCTCCAGGTGCTTGCCGGCCGCGGCGCGCGAGCGGAAGGCCCCGCTGCACTCCAGCACCACGTCCACGCCCAAGTCCTTCCAGGGAAGGGACGCCGGGTCCTTCCGGTTCAGGAAGGGGATGGTCTGCCCCCCCGCCGAAAGGGAGGCGCCGTCGCGCTTCTCCAGCCGCGCTTCGCCCGCGAAGCGGCCGTGCACCGAGTCGTGCCGGAACAGGTACACGAGGAGGTCGGGATCGTACAGGTCGTTGATGGCGGCGAACTCCATGTCTTGCCGGCCGAGCCCCGCCCTCAGGGCCAGGCGGCCGATCCTGCCGAAGCCGTTGACGGCGACGCGCGCTCTCTTCATGTCCTGGCCTCCTTGGCGATCCTCTGTGATAACGTGGCTCTCCCGGTCATTGTAGCGAGCGACCAAGGAGCGTGAGATGGCAACGGTTCGACCCGACCCCGCCGAGCTGCAGCGACAGGCCCGCGAGCTGCGTCCGTTCATCGTGGACCTGACGCTGAGGATCTGCCGGGTCCGGACGGTGGACTACTTCGTGGAGGACTTCCCCGCCGGCGGGCCCGACGGCATGGCGTCCCCGGGCGAGGAAGGCAAGGTGGTGGCCATCCTCCAGCCGGAGCTCGACCGCCTGGGCATCCCGCACACCTCGCACGCCAAGGTCCCCGGACGCGAGAACCTGCTGGCGCGCGTCGGCCGGGGGGTGCCCGGACACCGCAGGCTGATGGTCATGCTGCACACCGACGTCGTGCCGAGCGGCTCGCCGTCGGCGTGGCGCTTCGCCCCCTTCGAGCCGTTCGAGAAGGACGGCAAGCTTTACGGCCGGGGGGTGCTGGACGACAAGGGGCCCCTGGCGTCGTCGTTCGCGGCGCTGGCCCTGCTCAAGCGGCACGAGGAGCACATCCCGGGAGAGTTCGTCTTCGCGGCCGTGGGGGACGAGGAGGTCGGCGTGGGGGTGGGCGTCGATCACCTGCTGGAGCAGGGGCTCATCGACTGCACCGACGCCATCATCCCCGACATCGCCGGGGACATGAAGGAGATCAACGTCGCCGAGAAGGGACGCGTGCTCCTGAAGGTCCGGGCGAAGGGCCGGCAGGCGCACGCCATGAACCCGGCCAAGGGGATCAACGCCATCCATGCCATGGCCCGCTTCCTCCTGGCCCTGGAGGAGTCCGCCGCGCTCCGGCACACGCCGCACGCCGTGCTGGGAGGGCCGACCATCAACACCGGGCTGATCCGCGGCGGGATGGCGCCCAACGCCGTGGCCGCGGACTGCGAGACGACGCTCGACATCCGGTACGTTCCCTCGCAGAGCGCGCAGGCGATCCGCGAGGAGATCCAGGCCCTGGCCGGGAAGGTCTCGATGCCCGGAGCGTCCTTCGAGGTGGAGATCTTCCAGGACGCCCTGCCGTGCGAGGTCTCGCCCCAGGCGCCGATCGTGCAGGCGATCCTCGAGCACGCCCCGGGCGCCAGGGTGGTGGGGAGCGGCGGGGGGACCTTCGCCAAGCCGCTGGTGCTGGCCGGCGTCGAGGCGGTGGGATGGGCTCCGGGCAACGAGGCCACCTACCACGAGCCGAACGAGGAGATCGAGGTCGAGCAGCTCGTGGTCTTCGCCGGAAGGCTGGCCGCCCTGGCGCTTGACGTCTGCTCCCGGAAGGTCTGAAGGCGCCGGCCTAGGCGGCGCGGAAGCGATCGTCGGGGCGGTGCGCGTCGAGGGCGGCCCGGATCTTGCCGGGGCGCCAGCCGCGCCGCGCCAGCTCCTGGTGCACGTCCGAGCGCAGCATGCCCGGGCAGAGCCTGCGCTCCAGCTCCGCCCACTCGCACTCCTGCAGCCTCTCGTACGACGAGGCCCTTCCCCACAAAGCCGCGCTGCGGGCCAGGCAGGATGCGGCCAGGACCAGCAGCGCCGAGGCGGTGATCCCCTCCTCCCAGGTCATGGGGAGCTTCAGCGCGGCGGCCCCCGCCGCCTGCAGCGAGGCGATCATCCCGGCGGCCGCGCCGTACGACAGATACCGCGCGGCGTTCCACCGGGCCGAGGCGCCGGGATCGAAGCGCCGCCATGCGGTGCCGCAGCGGGTGCACAGGGCGCGCGAGCCGCCGTGCGCGCGGCGGAAGGGGATGACGCCGCGGCACGAGGGGCAGAAGGCCGGCGCCGCGGCCGCGTCTTCGGGGAGGGGGATGGTCGGCATGGCTGCCTGAAAGTACGGCGGGCCCCGCCGGCGAGCCACCGGATTCACCCCGCCGCCGCGCCGCCCCCGCGGCGGTTGTTCCGCCTGCGCCGGTTGTGCCGGCCGCCCCGCCGCCCCGCCGCCCGGCCGGTCACATCGAGAAAACATGACGGATCCGAGATGAGGAGGCTGTATCATACAGTCCGGATTCGATTCGGAGGGCGAGCGGTCCATGAGAACGGCAGGCTGCCCGGGCGCAACCTACCGCTGCCCGCTCATCCTCCCGGACAGGTGAGAGGAATGCCCGGACCCCAGCCGGGTTCGATTGAGGGATTCCACGAGGTCTACCGTTACATCAGGGAGGCCATGGCCCGGGTCTCATCCCGCTGGCTCTCCCAGGAGATCGAGGAGCTGGCGCACAGGGCGGCCTGCCGGCTCCTGGAGCGGAGCCGCGTGAACGGGCACCAGGGTGGCTTCAAGCCGGCGTACCTCAACCGCGTCGCCTACACGACCCTGGTGGACGAAATCCGGCGCCGGCGCCCGCTCGTGCCGATCGACGCGCACGTGGCGGCCAACGGAGACCTGGTCTCCTGCGAGGGGGACCCGGAACAGGCCTGCCGGCTGTCGGAGCTGCGGGAGGCGATGGCCCATTGCCTGGGCGCGATGATCGAGAACCGGCGCCGGGCCATGGTGCTGCTGCTCCTGGGCCATTCCATCGGCGAGATCGCCGCCTTGATGCGCTGGAACGTGAAGCAGGCGGAGAACAACGTGACGCGGGGCCGATCCGATCTGAGGGACTGTCTCCAAAGGAGGGGACACCGCAAGTGAAAGACGATCAGAGCGACGACGAGCTGCTGGAACTGCGCCGGGCGCTGCTGCACGGCAAGGGCGCGCAGACTCCGGCCTCGGCGGCGCCGTCTTCCGCCACGGTCTGGCAGGCGGCGCAGGGTGAGTTGCCGCCGGGGCGGATGGAAGAGATCCTCGACCGGGTCGTGGCCGATCCGGAGCTGGCGCGGCAGTGGTCCCTGGCCCGCGCGCTGGCGAGCCCGCAGAGGCGGCCGGCCCGCCGCCCGTCCTGGCCCAGGATGCTCTGGCCCGCGGCGGCCCTGGCCCTGACGGCGGCGGGACTGTCGCTCTGGCTCGCCGCGCGCCCCGCCTCCCGCGAGGTGTACAGGGGAGAGCCCGGGCGGATCGAGTCGCTCCTGCCCGATGGCTCCGCCTTGAGGGCCGGGTCGGCGACGCTGCGCTGGGAGTGCCGGCCACCGGCCCCGCGCTACGTCCTGCGCCTGATGACGGCGGAGCTGGAGGTCCTGCTGGTGAAAGAGGGGATCGTCTCGAGCTCGTTCGACCTGCCCGCCGCCGCCATCGAAGGGCGCCGGACGGGCGAGGAGCTCCTCTGGCAGGTGGAGGCGTTGTACGACGACGGCACGCGCACTCTCTCTCCAACCTTCGGCGCCGTGGTGGGGGCCCCCGCCGGAGGGGGGTGAGGGGATCGCCGCGTGGCTCCGTCTGTATGGTCGGGTATCCATTCGAGAAGGGGGTGGGGATGACACGACCACGATTCGGAGAGAGGGCGTCGGGCTCCGCCGGCGAGCCGGCCGAGGACGAGACGAAGCGCCAGTACACTTCGACCATCTCGGCGGTGGGCGAGAAGGGCCGCGAGATCTACGTCTACCTGGGAGAGAACGACTCGTTGGAGTGCAAGGACTCCCCCACGGGGCATGACGAGTCGTCCTGGATCCGCGTGAAGGTGGACGTGAACGGGTGCCGTCACTGGAGCATCGAGCTGGCTCCCGACGACGCCCTGGAGACCGGGCGGCTGCTGCCTCCGCCTCCGCCTGGAGGGGGCGGCGGGTAGCCGGCTCCGCACCGCCGATCGGAGGGACCATGGAGTGCGCCGGGGGGCTGCGGGTCTGCCTGACCGCCCTGCTGCTCCTCGGCGCCTCCCGTGCCGCCGACTCCGGAGGCGCCGGGCCTGACCGGCCCGGGCGGGCGGAGGAGGCGGGCCGGCCGATTGAGGCGATGATCGATCGCGCCGCCGCCATCGTGGCCGGCGGCGACAACCTCTTCGAGGCGTACCGGATCCTCCGCGACGTGGATCCCGGCGGGCTGGAAGCGCTCCCCCCCAAGCTGCTCATCCGCTATCACTGGGCGCTCGGACTGACCGCCTACGAGCTGGGGCGCTACGGCGAGGTGGAGTCGGCCGCATCGCGCCTGCTGGTGCTGGGGAGAGCCGGCGGCAGCCTTTCCGCCGAGCTGCAGGGGCTCTACTACGGCGCCTCGGGGGCCCTGGCCGACCCCCAGCGCTTCGATCCCAAGCCCGAGGCGGTCGCCTCGCTTCGCGAGATCGCCGCCCGGGCGGGCCCATCGTACGAACGGATGAGGCTGCTGGCGCTTCTCGCCCTGGGGAAGCTGCTGGACGGTGAGGAGGCGCGCGGCTTGCTGGATCAGGCGCGCGCGCTGGCGCAGAGCGCCGGACTGGACGAGTACCTCTTCCATGTGCGGGTGGAAATCGCCCGCGCCGCCGCCCGCCGCGATCCGCGCGAGGGATACCGGCTGCTGCAAGAGGCCATGGCCGCCTGGCCCGACGCCGGCAAGCCGTGGTCGGTCTACGGGTGGGAGGCGCGCCTGGAGATCGTCTGGGCCGCCTTGCCTCGCCCCGAGGCGCTGGCCTGGTCGCTCGATCTGCTCGACAGGATCGAGGCGCGCCGGCGGGGCCAGGAGGAGCAGGAGGCCGGGAGCATGGGGTTCTTCTCGGTCTGGGTCCGGGCCTACCGCCGTGTCGTGGGGCACCTGCTGCGCAGCGGCGCGGGGCCCGGGGATCTGGCGCTGGTGTTCGAGTTGCTGGAGAAGATGCGCGGGCGCTCGCTGCTGGACGAGCTGCGCGGCATGGGGGCGGCCGGGGAGGAGTGCGCCGAACCGGAGGCCGCCGAGCGCCTGCGGCGGGTGCGGGCCGGGATCTCCCTGCTGCAGCGCGGCGGCCAGGAGGAGCCCGGCACCACCCGCCGCGCCATCGATCGGCTCATGCTGGAGGAGGAGGCGCTGCTGGGACGGCTGCGGTGCGGGCCGGGCCAGGCCGCCTTCGCCACGCTGGACGAGACCCGGTTTGCCCTGCGCGCGGACGAAGCGATGATCGTCTTCCAGACGGGCAACGACCAGGACCACTACGGCGCCTACGACGGAGGCTCCTGGGCCCTGGTCGTCACCCGCGATGGAGCCGCCGCGGTGCCGCTGCCGGAGGAACGCACGCTGCGGATCCGCAAGGACGCGCTCCTGGGGGCGCTGCGCCGGCGCGACGGGAGCGAGGAGACCGCCGCCGCGGCGCTGCACCGCGACGTGCTGCGGGACCTCCTGCGCTGGCTCACTCCGGATGTCACCCATCTCATCGTGATCCCCCACGGTCCCCTGCACGGCCTGCCCCTGGCGCCGCTGAGGCCCGGCCGGAAGGGCGCCGCCGTCGTGGAGCGCTTCCGCGTGACCTACGCGCCCTCCGCGACGCTCTGGCTGCAGTGGAGGCGCCGGCCGGGCCCCTCGAGCCGCGGCGGCGTGCTGGCCCTGGCCGACCCCCGGCGCGAGGAGGCGGGCCCGGGTGTCCGCATCGCGGCCAGCCGTACGGATCTGACGCCGCTTCCCTGGGCCAGGCGGGAGGCGCGCAGGCTTCTGCGCAGCTACGCAGGCAGGGGGACGCTGCTGGAAGGGAGCCAGGCGTCCGAGCCGGCCGTCCTGCGGGCCGGGCTGGGGACGGTGGGGCTGCTGGTGTTCGCCACCCACGCCGTGATCGACCCGGTGTCTCCCCGCCGATCGGCGATCGTGCTGGCTGCGGGGGAAGGAGGAGACGACGGACTGCTGCAGCCCCCCGAGATCGCCCGGCTCGATCTGGACGGCGCCCTGGTGGCGTTGTCGGGGTGCCAGAGCGCCACCGGGCCGGCCATCGAAGGAGAGGGACTTCTGAGCCTGGCGCGGTCGTTCTTCGAGGCCGGCGCGGTCGCCGTGGTGGGGAACCTCTGGCCGGCCCGCGACGACGAGGCCGGGGAGGCGTTCGCCGCGCTCTACCGCCGCCTGGCGGAAGGCGTCCCGCTGGCCGAGGCCCTTCGGCGCGCGCAGGAGGAACGATGGCGCGAGGGGACGCCGGCGGAGGCGTGGGCCGGCATCGTGGCCCTTGGCCACGGTGACGCCGTCTTCCCGGCAACGGCGGTGGAGCCGGGCGGCCCGGCGCCCGCAGCGGCGGCGGTGGCCGCGGCGGCGGGACTCGGGATCGCCGCCATCGCGATCCTGGCGCTTCGACGAAGGCGCGGAGCCGCCGGGAGACGGGGGGGCCGGAAGGGCTGAGGGGATCCGAGGGCTCGGCCGTCAGTACGGGTGATGTCCCTCGCGGGGCTCTTCGGGCAGGGGGAAGCCCCGCTGGCGGGACGATGTCCGGGAGCGGCCGCGGGTTTCCCCCCTAGCCTCACCTCCACGCGGCCGCTCACGGGCAGCCCTGAGACGGCAAGGGCGCTCCCGGTTTCCGGGAGCGCCCTTGCTCACAGTGTGCGCGGGGTGGGGCGGCCGGGCCGCCTGCAAGTCACGGCTCGGTCGGCGTCTCTTCGTTCTTGTCGGCGAGGCAGCGCAGCTTGCACTCGCCCGACTCTTCGCCGCAGGCCGACTTGCAAGCCGAGATGCAGGCGTTGCGCGCGCTCTTGTTGTCGGGGAACAGCGCCGCACAGTCGGGAGCGCAGCGGTCCTCGCACGTCCTGCGCGTCTCGTTGCATGTCTGGATGCACCGTGAGAACTCCCGGCCGGCTGAACCGCCGGCCAGCGGGGTGCTCGAGACGTTCAGGGTGACGGCGACAAGCCCCGTGGCGACCAGGAGTCTGATGCCGGTCGTGGTGAAGCTTTGCATACCTCTCCCCCTCCATCGGTATGGTGGATTCCTGAATGTACGGCGAAATGGCCGCGCTTCAAGGGATTTTCGGTCAAACCGCGTCGCTGCGCGAGGAAAAGTTGAACTCCCTCGCGCGCAGCCCGGGGACCACCATGGCGCCGGTGGAGACAGCCTCGCTCATCGCCTCGACGTTCTTCAGCAGATTCGCCGGGCTTTCGTTGAAGCGGAAGTTGTTGACGGCGTGGACGATCTTTCCGTCCTCGACCAGCCACACGCCGTCGCGGGTCAGGCCGGTCACCTGCATGGTCTGCGGGTTGACCGATCGGATGTACCAGAAGCGGGTGACCAGCAGCGCCCGGGCCACCCCCGCCATCAGACTCTCCACCGCCCCCGTCCCCCCCTCCATGACCAGGCTGGGCGAGTAGGGGACCGGGGGCCGGCCGGTCTTCGCCGCCCAGTACCGATCGACGGACAGGTTCTTCAGGACTCCCTTCTCGATCCAGACCACCCGCCTGGCCGGAAGCCCCGCCTGCGCCGCGCCGCCGCCCCCGAAGCCTCCGCCCCCTCCGAACCCGGCTCCGCCCGCCCAGGGACGCCCCGGCACGCGCGGATCGAACGGATCGGAGGCGATGGTCACCGCGTCGGCGAAGAGCTTCTCGCCCACGCGGCTGCCGCCGCCCGGCCGGGCGAAGAACCCCCGCCCTTCGTCCGCGGCGCGCGCCGAGAGCGCGAACCCAAGGCCTCCCAGGAGGTCGGCCACCGCGCGAGGCTCGAGGATCACCGTGTAGCGCCCCGGAGCCAGCTCCTTCGGCGAGGCCGAGGACCTGGCCTTGCCCGCCGCGATCGAGGCCAGCTCCTCCGCCCGCAGGCCGGCCAGCCGCGGGGAGCTGTTGCCCGCCCACCCGGAGCCGCTGCCGTCGGCGGTGCGCATGGTCGTGGAGTAGGAGGCCTCCGTCGCCCGGTGGAAGCCGAACAGGCCGCTCTTGCCGGCCAGGGCCGACCATCGTGCCTCGGTCTCGAAGTAGCCCGACGCCTCCAGCGATCCCTTGCGCCCGGCCTCCAGCGCCGCCCGCACCGCGGGGAGACGCTCCGCCGCGCCGGCGCGCGCCGTCTCCTCGTGGAAGGCCTCGATCGCCGGGTAGGTCTGCGGGCCCAGAGGCTCGACGTGCTCCGGGTCGGGCGGGGCCAGGGCCATGATCTCCTCGCTGCGGGCGACGGCGCGCCGGAGCGCCCCGGGCTCGGTCTCGTTGAGCCGGAAGCTCCCGGAGCGCCCCTGCCTGCGGCTGACGATGGTGATGGTGACGTCCTCGGAGGAGCCGGACGTGCTGACCTCGTTGGCCGCGAAGCGCGTGTGGGAGAGGCGCGCGGCCTCGAGGTGGACCTCGCACTCCTCGGCCTTGGAGAACGACAGGATGGTGCCGGCGAGCGCCCGCGCCTCCTCGGCCGTCCAGGTCATCTACTCGGTCCTCAGGACGTTGACGCGCCGGAAGCGCGCCGGCGGGCAGCCGTGGCTCATGGCGTTGACCTGCTGCGGCTGACCCTTGCCGTCGGCGTTGAGCCCCACGTTCTCCCAGGACGCCTCCCCGCCCAGCCCGTCGCACGCCTGCCAGAAGTCGGGGGTCCGGCTCTGGTAGGCGACATCGGCGATCATCCGCCCCACCTTGCCTCCCTTGATCTCCCAGAAGGCGTCGCCGCCGAACTGGAAGTTGTAGCGCTGCTGATCGATGGAGTAGCTACCACGCCCGTCGATCAGAACGCCGTCATCCACCCCCGAGACCAGGTCCCGCAGGGACGCCGCCCCCGGTGACGGCGCCAGCCAGACGTTGGGCATCCGCTGGAAGGGGATGGAGGCGAACGAGTCGGCGTAGCAGCAACCCATCGATTCGTCCTGCCCGATGAGGTGCGCCTGGTCCCGGATGGTCTGGTAGCCGACGAAGATCCCCTTGCTGAGGATCGGGAACTGGCGCGTCTTCACCCCGTCGTCGTCGTAGCCGCAGGTGGAGAGGCTCTCAGGGCGCACCCTGTCGCCGAAGACGTGGACGATGTCGGAGCCGACGCGGAACGTGTTGAGCTTGTCCGGAGTCAGGAACGACGTGCCGGCGAAGTTGGCTTCCCAGCCCAGCGCGCGATCCAGCTCGGTGGAGTGTCCGATCGACTCGTGGATGGTGAGCCCCAAATGGGACGGGAGCAGCACCAGGTCCTTCACCCCCGCCTCCACCGGCGGCGCCTTGAGGTGAGCGGCCGCCTCCTCGCCCACGCGGCGGGCGTGGTCCATGAAGGCGGCCCGCTCCACCGCCTCGTAGCCGGCGGTGACCGCGTGGGGACGGTAAGTGCGGGTCTTGGACCGGCGGCCTTTCTCCACCGCGGTGGCCGTCAGCTCGGGGGAGATCTGGTGCACGTGCTGCTCGATGACGCTCCCCTCGGTGGAGGAGAAGAACCGGTGCTCCATCCGCTGGGAGAAGGTGATCACCGCCGAGAAGACCCCGTCCACTTTCTTGACCTCCTCGTTGACGGCGCGCATCAGATCGAGCTTCTCTCCCACCGGGACTTCGAAGGGGTCCCTGCGGATCGGCGTGCGGTGATTTCCGGTGTGCGCCCCGACCGGCGCCAGCCGGACCGGCGCGCGGCGCAGCGCCGCGTTGGTCCTGCCGATGGCCACCGCTTCGCGGGAGGCCCGGGCCACCGCCTCGCGGTTGACCTGGTTGGACGCGGCGAACCCCCAGGCCCCGCCCGCCAACACCCGCACCCCGAAGCCGAAGCTCTCCGCGTCGGAGATGGCCGGCACGTGGTTGAGCTTGCCGGTGGCGAAGTCGGGCTGGGATCGCAGGCTCACCACCTGTGTGCGGTAGCGGTTGATGCGCACGTCGGCGTAGGAGGCCCCTTCGGCCCGGGCCCTCTCCAGGGCGAAGGAGGCCAGCTCCCCGAGGGACGCCGCCGGCGCGGCCGCCTCGGCGCGCTGGATCAACGTCTCGCCGGGGATCAGGGCGGTGGCCGCCCAGGCGGCGGCCCCGGCGCCGCAGGTCTGCAGGAACTCTCTGCGCGATCGGCTGGTGGTCATGTCCGGACTCACGGCTCCACGAGCCGCGGATCCTATCACGAGTGGACGCGTTTCCAGCCCCCGGACCTTCCCGCCCGGCGCGCGCGGCGGCCGGCGCACCCGGATGTAACACCGGCGCCGTGAAAACGCGCTCGCCGGCCGCTACCATTCCGGCAGAGGGCTTCCTTCCCTTGGCCTGGACCTTCCGGAGAAAAGCCGCGGTGACCTCCGCGGCGGCGCTCGTCGCCGTGGCCGCCGCGCTGGCCGTCGCCGATGTGGCTCTGGACGAGCCGCTGCGCCGGCGCATGGAGCGCGCGCTCGATCAGAGCCTGACCGGATACTCAGCCCAGCTCGACCGGCTCGACCTTCACGTGTGGGGAGGGTCGCTCGACCTCTACGGCTTGACCATCTCGCAGGACGCGCACCCCGACCCTCCCATCGGAGAGTTCCCGCGGCTGACCGCCAGCGTGCAATGGCGCGCGCTGCTGCGCGGCAGGGTGGTGGCCGACGTGGAGCTGGAGCGCCCTGCCCTCATGGTGGACCTGCGCCAGCTCCAGGAGGAGTCGGCCGACGCGGTGCCGGTGGAGCGGAAGGGATGGCAGGAGGCGGTGGAGGCGATCTACCCGTTCAAGATCAACGAGCTGCGCGTGGCGGGCGGGGAGCTCGTCTACATCGACACCGATCCGGAGCGTCCGCTGCGGCTGCACGAAGTGTCCTTCACCGCCAAGGACATCCGCAACGTGCGCTCCCGCGAGCGGACCTATCCATCCGAGGTGATGCTGGAGGCGTTGGTCTTCGACCGCGGCCGTCTGTCGCTGGCCGGCCACGCCGACTTCCTGTCCCAGCCCCATCCCGGGATCAAAGGAAGGGTGATCCTGAGCGACGTGGAGCTGGGCTACTTCACGCCGGTCGTGGAGCGGTTCGGGCTGGCGGCCCACGAGGGGACCCTCTCGGCCCAGGGAGGCATCGAGTACGGCACGGCCTTGAAGACCGTCTCGCTGGACGAGCTGGTCATCGCCGGCACGCATCTGGAGTACAAGATCGACCAGGCCGCGGCGCCGCGGGAGGAGGCCAGGCAGGAGGTGGTGGAGGCGGCCTCGGAGCTGCACGACGACCCGGGGATCCTGACCACCATCGACCGCTTCCGCGTCGAGTCCAGCCGCCTGACTCTGGCCGATCCCGCCGCCGACCCGCCCTACGAGGTCTTCTGGTCCGGGATCGAGCTCGCCGCCGAGAACATCTCCAACCAGCCGGAGCACGGCGAGGCCAGGGCCCGGCTGTCGGCGCGCTTCATGGGGTCGGGCGCCACGCGGGCCACGGCCTCGTTCCGTCCGGCCAGCGAGAGCCCGGACTTCCGGCTGGCGCTGTCCATCGAGGAGACCAGAATGGCCTCGCTCAACGATCTGTTCCGCGCGCACGGCGGCTTCGACGTGGTGGACGGCCTGTTCTCCTTCTACACCGAGGTGCGGGTGGCCGGAGGGAGGATCGAAGGCTACGTCAAGCCGCTGTTCCGGGACGTGGACGTGTACGACAGGGCCCAGGACCGGCACGAGGGGTTCTGGCGCCGGATGTGGGAGAAGACCGTCGGGGTGGCGGCCAAGCTCCTCAAGAACGAGCCGCGCCAGGAGGTGGCCACGGTGATGGATCTTTCCGGAGCCATCGAGGACCCGCGGGCCAGCACGTTCCAGGTGGTGGTGAACCTGGTGCGCAACGCCTTCGTGGAGGCGATCCTCCCCGGCCTGGGCCGCGAGGTGGGCGAGCGCGAGCCCAAGGGCCGCCGGCGGGGCCGCGACCCCGGCGCCTGATCGGGCCCCGCTGAGCCTGCGCCCCGAGCCGGCGCGCTCAGTAGCGGACGCGCAGGATCAGGCTGAGGATGTGGTTGGTGTAGTCCTGGAAATCGAGTCCCAGGTAGAGCGCCTGCGCCATCGAGGGGTCCTGGCTCGGCGCCCCCATGTAGGGCCGGTTGAAGTCTGCCGAGAAGTTGTCCTCGTTCCAGCTCTCGTACCAGTAGCGGACGGCGTAATCGAGGCCGGGCCGCAGCGAATGGGTGACCGCGGCCATGCCGATGGTGAGAACCGACTCCAGCTCCGGGAATTCGGTCAGGGGGGTGTCGCCCGAGGACGCCCCGCCGGGGACGAAATCGGTGGTGATGACGCCTCTCCCCTCGGAGCGGGAGACGTCCACCGACAGCCTCCACCGCGCGTCCGCGGTGAGAGCCGCCTGGAGACCGACGTTGATCGTCCGGTGGTCGTCCTCGACGTCGCTGCTCCAGTTGTCCAGCGGGTTGTCCGTGCCCACCCCGGCGGCGACGTTGCGGTACCGGCTGGCCAGGGAGTACTCCCAGCGCTCGAAGGTGTGATCGGCGCTCACGCCGAAGCGGGAGCCGGGAGTGAAGGCCACCCCTGCGGTCCACGACCTCATGGTGTCCTTGGTGCGCCCGGCCAGCAGGATGTCGTACGCCTCGGGCGCCCCGTCGAAGTTGCGGTCCTGCATGACCGTGAAGGAGGTGCCGAGCTCCTGGCCGGTCTCCGGGTCGAAGTACTCGTCGTCCTGCCAGGTGGCTTCGCCGTAGAACGACCAGGCGGCCACGGGAGTCCAGTCGAGCAGCAGGCCGGCCGAGTCGCGGTCGCGGTCGGTCCAGTAGAAGCGGCGCATCCCCTCGTTGAAGGCGGCCGCGACCGGCTCGCCGATGGGGAACGACTCCTCCAGATAGTGGGAGTGGTATGCGTCGGCGCGCCGCTCCTGGTGCCGGATCGTGGCCCGGAGGCCCCATGCCTCTCCGAGGTCGAAGTCGAGGGCCAGCTTGTAGATGTCCTCTCCGGAGTCCTCAACCGCGCTGAACTCGCGCTTCATCTCCTCGCGCTCGTAGCTCAGCGCGCCGTCGAGCCAGGAGACGGGTGACCATCCCACCAGGGCCCCGAGGCTGCTCCTCTCGAAGGCGAAGGGAAGACTGCGCCGGGCGATCCGGTCGTCGGCCGCCGAGCCGTTCCCGCTGGCGTCGCAGACGTTGACGTTGCCGCAGACGGGAATGGACGCGTCGGTCGTCACGTAGTCCTGGAAGGTCAGCGACGGCGACTCGTTGTCCAGCTCGAACATCCTGGCCCAGGCGCTCCAGCGGAATTCACGGACCGGGCGCGAGGAGACGCGGATCTGGGCGTTGGTGGTGACGTGCTCCCCGTCGAACCGCGAGGCGGGGAGCGGTGAGGGGGCCAGCAGCGCGTTGATGGTCATCGGCAGCAGCTCGTCGTCCTGCGTGGTCTGGGTCCTGGAGACCGAGGCGTCGATGCGGGTGCGGCCCGGGAGGTTCACCCCGCCGAACAGACCCACGCGTGTCCACTGGTTGTCGTTCCACAGGCTCATCCTGCCGCGGCCCGGGTTGGCCGACAGCGGGTTGGCCGTGGCCGTGTCGTCGAGGAACATCTGGTTGTCCCAGGTCAGCGACGTGTAGCCGGTCCGGAAGAACGACGCCGTTGCCTGCACCCCCATGTTGCAGCGCGGGCTGGAGTACTCCGCGACGCCGTTGAGCCAGTCGGTCCTCAGGTCGTACGGGGCGGCCACCTCGGCCGGGGCCAGGCTGAAAGTCATTCCCAGCGTCTGCGGCGTTGTCCCCTCCCGCCGCTCCCGATCGGCCGAGAAGGCGAAGGTCCAGTTGCGGTTGGGTGTGAGCATGAAGCCCACCCCTCCTGTCTCTCTCTGGTGTCCCACCAAGACGTCGCGCGCCCCCTCCGCGACGGCCAGCTGCACCACCCTCCCCTTGGTCCCCGGGTCCCAGACGTCGTCGCCGTCGGCGTCCACGTTGGCGGCCACCGCCGCCTGCACCGCCGACTGGAAGGTGTCCTCCAGCGTGAACACACCTCTGCCCTGGTGGACGAACAGGGTCCTGGCCTCGTCGGTCCAGAGGCGCGGGTTCTCCGCCCAGCGGATCGTCCCGCGCCACAGATCGGACGAGCCGAAGACCACGCCGAGGCGTTGGTCGCGCTGCGACACGTCCACCGCGTCGATGGAGAGAAAGAAGCCGGGGGTCGGAGTCCAGCTGAACAGGAGCCGTTCGGCCACGAAGCCGTTGGGGACGTCCCGGTACTCGAGGAACTTGGCCGCGTCGGGCCGCGTCTCGCGGAGAAAGTGCTGGATGCCGAACCGGATTTCCCCCTCCACCGGATCCTGCGCCTGGACGGGGGAGCCGGCGGCCGCCGCCAGGGCGGCCACCAGGACGATGGAGCGCGCGCCGTGCGTCATGTCGGTCCTCCCTCTCAGCGCAGGAAGCGCATGCCGGCCGGGTGGCTCGAGCCGTGGATCTGCGAATGGCAGTTCACGCACCCGCGGTCGAACATGCGGCTGTTGGGGAAGAACTCCGGCCCGGCCGAGGCGTCGGAGTAGGGCTGCGTGGGGTGGCGCGCCTCGTCGTGGCACTGCTGGCACATCCGCGGCTGCTTGGCGATCTGCATCCTGGGATGCAGGGACCCGTGCGGGTCGTGGCAGTTCAGGCAGTTCTCCCGGACCGGCGGGTGCTCCCAGAGGACGGGGGTGCGCTTCTCTGCGTGGCACGAATAGCAGTTCTCGTTGACCGAGTCCTGCCGCAGCAGCGCCACACTGGTGGTGCCGTGTGCGTTGTGGCACGAGGAGCAGCTCATCGAGCCCTCCCGCAGCGGCATGTGGGCCGACCGCATGAGGGAGGCCTTCCTCTTGAGATGGCACGCCCCGCACGTGTCGAACTCGCTGCCCTTGAGCAGCAGACCCTTGGCGATCGGAGCGCCGGAAGGGTGATGGATCCTGTGGCAGGTCAGGCAGGAGAGGCCGCGACCTTCGTGCGGGCTGCCCTGCCAGTGCACGCGGTCCCCGCGCTCGTGGCAGGCCAGGCAGGCCGCGGATTGGTCTTCGGCGGGAAGCTTCGACAGCCGGCGGATGGCGTCCACGTCGCCCCCCGACTCGGCGTGAGCCCCTCCCGGCCCGTGGCAGCTCTCGCAGCCGGCCACGCCGGCCCAGGTCTGCGTCGCGGTGCGGCCATGGGGAGTCCGGGCATGACCGGCCGCGATCTCCTGGTGGCAGCCGGCGCAGGCCTCCGCCCCGACGTAGGTCCCTTCCGCGCCCGGCGGCGCGGCCGCAGGGGGCTGGGTGGGCGGCTCCTCGCGCGCCACGGGAGAGTCGGGGGCGCCGGCAAGGATCGCGGCGGCGAAGAGCGCGGCGGCGGCCAGGGTGGGTTGACGCCTCGGCATCACGGGGACCCTCCATCCCGATGAAAGGTCCGTGAGGCGGCGCTCGAGGTCCACACGCGTCCGCCTTCCACGGAAGACTGTCGCGTTCCGCCGGATAGGATATGGATCTGGCGCCGGCTGTCCACCCCCCATTCGGGTGAGGGCGCAGGCGCGGGCAGCGGCCGGCGATGGACTCCGCCTCCCAGGGCGCCGGCTCGCTTTGTGGACGGATGGAGGCCGGCAGGCAACCTTGGCGCCGGCGGCAGGGTCCAACGAGCGGGGGGGACACCCGACGATGGCACGAGCGGAGCACTCCGTTCCTATCGCCATGGGAAGCGCCCGCTCCCGGGCGCTGCAGACGCCCTCGTTCCGGGCGACGGAGATGTGGTTCCAGGCCTGCGGCCGCCTCGCCCGGCACTCCCACCCGCTCAACGGTCTGGCGGTCATGCTGGAAGGGTCGTTCGATCTCGGCACGAGGGGCGGCGCCGTGGCCTGCCCTGCGGGGGCCGTCCTGATCGAGCCGGCGGGGGAGAGCCACACCAACCGGATGGATCGGGCCGGCGCGCACGTGCTGGCCCTGCAGATCGATCCGGCCGACGCCGCGCTGCGCACGGCGTCCGGGTCGGTCCTGGATCGCCCGCGCCACCTGCGGGACGCCGCCGTCCTCACGCTGGCCTGGCGCATCGCCGCCGAGCTCAGGAGCCCCGATGCCGCCTCGGCGCTGGCGGTGGAGGGGCTCGGCCTGGAGATGATCGCCCGGGCCTCGCGCCTCCAGGCGTGCCGTGCAGAGGAGAGAGAGCCGCCCCGGTGGATGAGGACCGTCCGGGACCTGGTTCACGACCGCTTCCTGGAGCGGCTGGAGGTGCAGACGATAGCGCGCGAGGCGGGTGTGCACCCGGTCCACCTGGCCCGCGTCTTCAGGCGCCACATGGGAGTGTCGCTCGGCGCCTACGTCAGGGGGCTGCGCCTGGAGCGCGCGGCCGTCCGGCTGGCGGCCGGCGACGACCCGATCTCCGACATCGCCGTGGAATGCGGCTTCGCCGACCAGAGCCACTTCACCAGGATCTTCCGAAGGCGCACCGGCGCGACCCCCGGCAGGTACCGGCGGGCCGCCCGGGACTCGTAGGCGCGCCCGGCCCGGCACCGGGCGGCCTCCCGCGCGGCCCGCCGGATCGATCACCGCACCTGGATGTTCCCCCCGCCGATGGCGAACGGGCCGAAGTTCGGGTTGGGCGGGTTCGGCGAGTTGCAGAACGCCTCGTTGGCCGCCTCGTTGCCGAGGCCCAGCAAGGAGCTGATGTCGGAGTAGCCGCTGGCTCCTTCGCCGTTGTCGATGGAGTTGAACCAGGCATAGAGCCCCTCCAGCGAGGGGTCGTTGGTGACCTCGATCCTTCCCCCCCACTTAGCCCGGTTCTGGGTCTGGGCGGGGATGCCGGGGAAGCGCACCAGCACCGGCGTGTCGTAGCGCTTGAAGCAGGTCACCGGACCACCCAGCCGGAACACCTGCCCGTCGGCCTCCTGCTCGTACATGAACCAGCCGCCCACCTCTCCCTCGGCGGTGCGCTGCGCGCTGAAGGTCACCCGGTTGAGGATGTCGGTGGTGGTGCCGAAGATGCCGCCGTTGAAGTCCACCGGGATGGTGAAGTGGTAGCCGCCGGTGGCGTTGAGCTGAAGGCCGCCAGAGGCCTGAGCCGCGGCGGATGTCTCCGTGCTCTCCTCGACCGGCGCGTGGACCAGCACGCCGGCGCCCGCCATGACGGCGGCCCCCGAGATCAGCGCGGCGGCTCCGGCCGCCAGGAACGCTCGCTTGCGTGTCATAGGATCCTCTCCCCTGCAGACAGCGGGGCGAGGTTGCCCCGGCTGCGTCGCCGGGGAACGTCCGGTCACGCCGGAGCGGGGTCTAGAACGGGACGAAACGGTCCTGGAACGGAGGCAACCCGCGGCGGCGCTGGTGGAAGCGCTCGCCAAGCCGATGACGAGTGTCTGATGCGCCCTGGATGCGAGCCTGCGAGCCTCACCACGCCCCGACACGTGGGCGGGCCCGTCCACCCTCAACGCGCCTTCGGCCCGCTACGCGCGGAGGGACACCTCGATACCGGCGGCCGGCACGATCCCGCGTCGGATTCTTAGGCCCCCACAGCCGTCGGCTCCCCGGGGCGCGCCGGACACACGGCGGAAGACTGCGGGCGCGTCTGGCGGAAGCGTGTGGGAATCGAACCCACCGCGGCACGCTCTCGCGTACCGCCAACGGATTTGAAGTCCGCGCAGGACACCAGCCCCGATTCGCTTCCGTGACGGCAGGCGATGAGTTCAGCCGATCCCTCACGGCCTGTCAAGAGTCCGGCGCGCCGGCACCCGGTCTGTCGTATCCTCCCCGTGCGGCCGCCTCGGCGGCGGCCCGACCGGAGGAGGGTAGCCGATGGCGCGGGTTGCGGGAGAGAGAGGGGGGCGCGGCGGGGCGGTCGTGGCCGGAGTGGTCGCGGCGGCGTGGATGGGGATGGCCGGCTCTCCGGCGGCGCAGGACCGGTCCCCGGCCTCCAGCCCGGTGAGCGGCGAGCAGGCGCGGCGGGTGCACCAGCGGGCGATCGTGGTGGACACGCACGCGGACACCTTGTGGCGGATCCTCGACGAGGGGGACGACATCTCGGTCCGCTCCGCCAAGGGCCACCTGGACGTCCCCCGCATGATCGAGGGGGGCGTGGACGCCCAGTTCTTCGCCATCTGGGTCCAGCCGTCGTACGGGCCGGACGGGGCGGCGAGGCGCGCCCTGCGGCTCATCGACGCCTTCCACGCCATGGTCGCCCGCAACGCGGACCGCATGGTCTTCGCGCAGAGCCCCGCCGACATCCGGGCCGCGGCGGCGGCGGGGAAGGTGGCCGCCCTGATGGGGATCGAGGGGGGACAGGCGATCGAGAACGACCTGGGGCTGCTGCGGATGTATCACCGGCTCGGGGTGCGCTACATGACGCTCACCTGGTCGTACAGCCTGGACTGGGCCGACTCGTCCGGTGACAAGGGCCGTTGGGGCGGACTGAACGACTTCGGCGTGAAGGTGGTCGAGGAGATGAACCGGCTGGGGATGCTGGTGGACGTCTCGCACGCCTCCGACGAGACCTTCTTCGACGTGATGAAGGCGTCCTCGGCTCCGGTCATCGCCTCGCACTCGTCGTGCCGGGCGCTGTGCGACGCGCCGCGCAACATGACCGACGACATGCTGAGGGCGGTGAAGGCCAACGGCGGGGTGGTGATGATCAACTTCTACTCGGCCTTCCTGGATCAGGCGTTTCGCGACGCGTCGAAGAAGGCGGAGAAGGAGCTGGAGCAGAAGAAGTCGGCGATCGGGGCCCGGTACCTCCACGAGCCGGCGGGGCTGGAGGCGGCGCTCTGGCAGCTCCATCTGGAGGCCGACGCCTCGGTTCCACCGCCGCCCCTCGCCAGGATCATCGATCACATCGAGCACGTGATCCGCGTGGCGGGAGTCGATCACGTTGGTCTGGGGTCGGACTTCGACGGCGTGACCAGTCTTCCCCGCGGGATGGAGGACGTGTCGAAGCTTCCGGCCATCACGCGCGCGCTGCTGGAGCGCGGACACTCCGAGCAGGACGTGGAGAAGATCCTCGGCGGGAACTTCCTGCGCGTGTTCGACGACGTGGTCCGGCGATCGAAGAGCGGATCGTGAGCGGCGTTTTGTTGACATTCCGAAAAATCGGGTGCTATATTCGGCGCGTGACGAACCTCGGCGTGGCGTCATCGCGCGAGCGCGGAGTCGAGATCGATCGACGATGCGGTGTGGCGCGCGATGCGCGAGCCGGGCGGGCGGCACGATTGGAGCGGCCCGGCGGGAGCCGGGTTTTTTTGTGGTGACAGCGCAGCGCATCATCGCTGGCCGCGACGACGAGCGGCGCAGTGGCCACGGACTCCGGAAGCCGCCCTTGATGGAGTGTCCAACACAGCCGTGCGGTGGTGACGCCGGCGGCGCGGTTGGCGGCCCGTGACAGAGGAGAACGGGACGTCAGCCTTTTTCCAGGCGAAGGAGGTGGATCAGCCTTGGCGATGAAGAGGAAGAAGGCCACGAAGAAGACGGCCCGCAAGCCGGCCAAGAGGACTGCGAAGAGGACCACGAAGAAGAAGGCCACGCGCAGGCGGTAGTCTCGCGAGCCGGTTCACTGCAGGCTTCGACAACAACCTGAGACGTGGGGCTGTAGCGCAGCTGGGAGCGCGCGTGACTGGCAGTCACGAGGTCACGGGTTCGATCCCCGTCAGCTCCACCAGGTTGTTGTCTTTTTTTTTGTTCAGGGATCCGCTCCTTCGTGAGATGATGTCCCCGCGCGGCACTGCGGGGCCGCGAGCCTTCCCGGCGACACGACGACTCGATTCGAAGCCCACCCGGCCTCGCGCTTGGCGGTGTGTCCGCGCGCGGCGGAGAACAGATGTCCGGCACATCGCGAGGGGAGTTCCTGGTCCGCGTGGCCAATCTCCTCAACGCCCGCCGGCTGCTCGCCGCCGGGCCGGCTCGCTGCGAGGTGGTGTCGGTGGCGGTTCTGGTGGAAGGGGACCGCACTGCGGAGGTGGTGGGAGGGCTCGAGTCGCTCCCTCCGGAGGTCTGCGTCGAGGTGAAGCTGGCCGGCGGCGAGGTGTTCAGGCTGCGGGCCGAGGACGTGACCGGAAGGATCCCGGACCTCTAGTGGCTATCTCAGCCGCGAGACGAACGCCCCGGTCAGCCTGTTGAGCACGTGGTGCCGGGGAAGGAAGCCGAACACCGGCCGGCGCCTCACGCCCATCCGCCGGATCTCGGCGATCAATCCGGCATGGCCTTTCTCTATCCGCAGTCCCTGGCAGAGCGCCTTGTGGGCGCGCCGGCGCTCCCCCGCCGTCAGGTAGACGCGGGCCACGTTGAGGTAGAGGTCCGGGTTGTAGAACTCGACCGAGAGCGCCTTCTCGCACATCTCGATCGCCTCCTGGGTCCTTCCCGCCGCCAGCGACAAGGACAGGCCGTAGTACGACAGGTACTTCATCCTGGGAGCGGGGTTGCCGGACTTCTCCTCGAGGTTCAGGGCCGACTCGAAGTAGGCGAGACTCTCGAGATGGCGCTTCTCGTCGAGCGCCTGAAGCCCCTTGCGGAAGCTCATCTCGGCCGAACGGCTGCTCATCGGGGCAGTCTCCACACGTGGACCTGGCGCGCCGGGCGCGAGCCCGCGGACAACGCGACGGGGGACTGCGGCCAATATACGTGCCGAGGTGGGTCAGTCAAACGTCCCGGCGAACGCCGACGATCAGGACGATGGCGACGAGGGGGGAGGGGTCAGCGCGAGGCCCGCCGCAGGTCGCTCAGGAGCTGGTCGTTCACCTCGATGGCGGCGGACTTCTGGAGCCTGCCCAGGAGGGCGGTGAAGGCGCTGTCCCGCTGGCGCGACAGGAGCTGCTCGCGCAGCGAGGCGCGGATCCTTTCGGTCTCCTCCGGGCTCGCCGGCCCGCGCTTGATGACCTTCACCACCACCACGCCGTCGGCGGCATCCAGCGGCCCGGACACGCGGCCGGCCTCGGTGGAGAAGATGATCTCTTTCGCCTTCTCGTCGAAGACGGCCGGAGCGGACGAGCGGCTGAACTCGCCGGTGCTGCTGACGGCGGCCTTGCGGGCGTCGGCGGCTTCCTTGAACCCGTCGGCGCCGGCGGCGGCGATGGCGCGGGCCGCCTCGCGGGCCTTCCGGCGGGAGCGCGAGGCGACCAGGTCCGCGGTCACCTGGTCGCGCACCGAGGCCAGCGGGGCCGGCTGCGGGGACTTCACCTCCAGCACGCGCGCGAACACCATCCCCTGGGGCGTGCGGATGGCCTCGGAGACTCTGCCCGGCTCCAGCCGGAAGATCTCCGACGCCGCCATCCCGGGGGCGTCCAGTCCGGGGATGGGGTCCCCTTCGGCGATCAGCCCGGTCTGCCGCACGGCGTAGCCGAGCTCGGAGGCCACCTTCTCGAAGGGCGAGACCTGCTGGGCCAGCCGGCCCGAGAACTCCGCCGCCTTGCGGTCGAGCTCTTCCTGGGCCTTGCGGAAGGCGAGCTGCTGGCGGATCGGATCCTTGACCTCCTCCAGCGGGCGCACCCCGGCGGGGCGCGAGCCGGTCACCTTGATGATGTGGAAGCCGAACTGGCTGCGCACCAGATCGCTGACCTGGCCCTCGGCCATGGAGAAGGCGGGCTGCTCGAACTCCGGGACCATCCGGCCACGGCCGAACCAGCCGAGGTCTCCTCCCTGCGCCGCGGAGGTGTCCTCGGAGTGCTGCTGCGCGAGCTGGGCGAAGTCCCCTCCCGCGCGGATCTGCCCGAGGACCTCCGCCGCGCGCGCCTCGATGGCCGAGGCCTCGGCGGCCGGAGCGCCCGGAGGCACCTTGAACAGGATGTGGCTGGCCCGGCGCTGCTCGGGAGAGGTGTAGGTGGTGTCCTTGCGGGCGTCGTACTCCGCCTGGATCTCGGCGTCGGCGACGGTGACCGCCTGCAGCAGCGGCTCGCGCTCCAGCAGCACGAACTCCGCCGAGCGCTTCTCGGGGCTCAGGTACTTCTCCTGGTTCTCCCTGTGGTACGACTCGATCTCGCGCGCCGACGGCTCGCCGGACGCGGGGAAGTCCGCGTCCTTGAGCAGCACGTAGTCGACCTCCGCCGACTCTCCTTCCTCGCGGAAGGCCCGTTCCACGTCGGCCGGAGTGACCTGGGCCATGCTGCCCAGGAGCGACCGCAGCTTGTCCACGGCCAGCTCCTTGCCGATCTCCCGCTCGTACTCCGACACGTCGTAGCCGCGCGCCCGCAGCTCGCCCACGTACTGGTCGCGCCCGATGAACCGGCCGTCACGCTGGAAGATGGGGGCGCTCTTGATGGCCTGGCCGATCTCCTGATCGCTCGCCCGAAGCCCCAGCCGGACCGCCTCCCGGTAGGCGAGCGTCTGGCCCAGGAGCTGCCCCAGCGCCATGGAGTCGAAGTCGGCGGAGGCCGCGAACTGCTCGAACTGATCCGGGTACATCTGGCGCATGCGACCCTCGATCTGCTGGCGCTGGCGCTGGAGGTCCCGGGTGGAGATCTCCTCGCCGTCCACGCGGGCGATCCAGCCGGCCCCGGCCGAGCCGCTCCCGGGATCGGAGGCCCCGCCGTAGATGGCGAAGACAGCCAGCACGAAGGAGAAGACGACCGGAAGGATCAAGATGTAGAGGAACCACTTCCGCCTGTTGGCCTGGCGCATCAGATCGAGCACGCGGGAATCTCCTGGAAAGAGCGCAGTTTACGATGCTGCCGCCCGGCCGATCAAGCGGCCCGAGGCTCCGCAGGGCCGGGACGGCCCTCCCGCGCCCGTGGGAGCGGGCGGCCTTAGTGCTTTCAGTGCAAGCAGATAAGCGTCACGTTGCCCCGGCACCCGTTATATGTTATATTCTCCCGCGTTTCGTAACTTTCGTCATCTCTCTGGAAATAAATGAGTTAGCGGTCGGAGTCGAGGAGGCGGTCTGAGCGACGCCCCCCGGTCGCCCATGGGGGAGGCCCACGGCCGGCGGACGACGGTTAGGGGCGCGATGGCCACCAGGCGTGGATCCGAAAGACCCTCGATCCAGCTCGACTGGTTCAATGTCAGCTACCGCACTCTCTTCACCTCGGCGCTGATCGTCCTTTTGACCGGCGGCGCCGGCGGCTACTTCGCCTACCTGAAGCTCTTCTACGAGGGCTCCCCGAAGGCCGAGGCTCGGCAGGCGATCGACGAGGCGGAGGAGAGCCTCGACAAGGCGGGCCCCGTCACCAAGCAGGACGAGACCACGGAGCTCAAGGAGACCGCCCAGCGGCTGCTGGCCGACGCCCGCCGGCAGTACGACGCGGCCAACTTCATGGACGCCCGCAAGGCGGCGGTGGAGTCCAAGCTCAACTCCGACAAGGCCCTGGCCCTTGCGCGCGGGGAGTCGGCGCGCGAAGTTCAGTTCTACAGGGTGGAGGGGGACGTCAAGGTCAAGAGGGTGCGCGAGTTGATCTGGATGGATGCCCAGATGGGGATGTCGCTGTCGGTGGGAGACCAGATCAAGACGTCGTCGCGCGCCAGCGCCCAGATCATCTACTTCAACGGCACCATCACCACGGTGAAGCCCGGATCGCTCCTGGAGATCAAGGCGCTGTACGACAACCCGGTCACGCGGGTGCAGCAGGTGCGCGAGCGGCTGCGCGAGGGGGGCGTCCAGGCCTCCACCCAGCAGGCCTCTGCGGCGGGCTCCTATCACGAGGTGTCCACCCAGAACACGGTGGCCCAGGCCGAGGAGCGCTCGGAGTTCGAGGTGGCCTTCGACAAGGACAGGGAGAAGACTCAGGTGTCGGTCCGATCGGGCCGCGCGTCGCTGGCGGCGGGCTCCGCGGAGCCCGTGGTGCTGGGGGCGTCGCAGGCGGTGGACGTGGACGCCAAGGCCAGGATGTCCGACATCGCGACGCTGCCGCCGTCTCCGGTCACGCTGACCCCGGTGGACCAGAAGATCTTCCTGCTGCGCGAGAACCAGGCGCCGTCGGTGGAGCTGACCTGGGAGCCGGTGGAGAGCGCGGTCGGCTACCGTCTGCAGATCTCCGCTCAGCCGCTGTTCTCCCAGCCGATGGTGGATCTCAACCCGCTGAAGAGCACGGCGGCGACCCTGCCCAACGTGCGCGAGGGAGGGTACTACTGGCGGGTGGCGGCCATCTTCCCCGGCGGCGAGGAGGGCCCCTTCTCCTCCTCGAAGAAGTTCAAGGTGGTGTCCGGCAGGGTGGCCCAGGCAGGCGACACCACCCCGCCGCCGCTGGCCATCGAGAACTTCCTGATCTTCGCCAGCCAGGTGATCATCCGCGGACGAACGGAGCCCGGGGCGCTGCTCGCCGTGGGCGGCCACCGGGTGGACGTGTACGACGACGGCACCTTCACCACGGTGGTGGCGCTCAAGAACGAAGGGGCCAACAAGATCCTGTTCGTGGTGCAGGACATGGCGGGCAACGAGAACCGCATGGAGAGGACGGCCACCGTCGATCCGTACTGACGATCGGGCGGACACTTCGCGATGGGCTCATCCAGGATCCTGTTCGTGACCGATCGGCCGGCCGCCGCTTCGGCGGCGCTGCGGGGCCCCGGCTCGTCCGCCTTCCTCCCCGTGGGCCTGGAGGAGGCCTCCCGGGCGCTTTCCCGCGGCGGCGGGGGGGTGCTGGGCGTGGTCTGGCACACGGCCCGCGGGCCCCGCGACGCCAGGGCCGCCGCGGCCGCCCGCAGCCGGCGGGACCTCCCCTTCGTCTGCTGGAGCCCCGCGTCCCGCGCGGCGGTGGGTGCCAACGGCCGTCCTTCGGGCCCCTTCCG